>JAYGED010000034.1:0-5797 GCA_046582565.1 Alphaproteobacteria bacterium | reverse complement strand
CGGATCGTTGTAGGTGAAGGCGACGCTGCGGCAGCCCAGACGCTGCGCGGCGGCGGCGATGGTCTCCGGCGTGGCGGCATGGGCCAGAGTGTCGGACTCGCGGGATTTCGAGATGTCGTAGTTCTGGCAGAATTTGCAGGTCAGATTGCAGCCCGCCGTGCCGAAGGACAAAACCGGGGTCCCGGGCAGGAAATGATTGAGCGGTTTTTTCTCGATGGGATCGACACAAAAGCCGCTGGAGCGTCCATAGGTGGTCAACACAATGGCGTCGCCCTCGCGCGCCCGCACGAAGCACAACCCGCGCTGACCCTCGTTTAGCCTGCAATAGCGCGGGCAGAGGTCGCACTGGATGCGGCCGTCGTCGCGAGCGTGCCAGTATTTCGTGGCTGTGAATTCGGTTTCCATCATGCCGCCCTAGTATAGAATGGTTGGCGGAAAGGGAAATCGGCGATGAACAGCGCAGCATCTGTACGACCACCCGCCGTGGCCGGGGCTTTTTATCCCGGCGACGCGGGCGAACTCGACGGCGCGGTGCGCGGCCTGCTCGCCGCCGCCCAGCTCATTGATGACGGTCCGGCGCCGAAAGCCATCATCGCGCCCCATGCGGGCTACGTCTATTCCGGCGCCGTCGCCGCCGAAGCCTATGCCAGGCTCGCCAAGGTGCGCGACACTATCAGCCGCGTGGTCCTGGTCGGCCCGGCCCATCGCATGCCGTTTCACGGCATCGCAGCAAGCGGCGCCTCCGCCTTCGCGACGCCGCTCGGTAATGTTCCCGTCGACGCCGAGGCGACCCGGCAGCTGATGGCCCTGCATCATGTGGTGGTGCTCAACGAGGCCCATCAGCTGGAGCACAGCCTAGAGGTCCATCTGCCCTTCCTGCAGCGCACGCTTGGCGACTTCAAGCTGGTTCCCCTGGTGGTCGGCAACGCTACGGGCGCGCAGGTCGCCGAGGCGCTGGAGATGCTGTGGGGCGGGCCGGAGACCCTGATCGTCATTTCCTCGGACCTCAGTCACCAGCTCGATTATGAGGCGGCGCGGACCAGTGACGCCGCGGTCTGCAAGGCGATTGAAAACTACCAGCCCGATCATATTGACGGACCCCAGGCCTGCGGCGGCATTCCCATCAAGGGGCTGCTCAAGATCGCCCGCGCCCGATCCATGGAGGTCGCCACCCTCGATTTGCGCAATTCAGGCGATACTGCCGGCCCGCGCGATCATGTGGTCGGCTATGGCGCCTGGATATTCCGCGAAACCATGGCGCCGGATGCAAAGCCGGAAGTTGACCCGGCTCCAAAAGCCGCCGACAGTGCTGACGCCGCCGCCGACATTATTGCCCGCCATGGCCCCGCCCTGCTGCGCATCGCCATGAGTTCCATGGCCTACGGCATGGCGAGCAGCAAGCCTATGGAGATCAATCCGGCCCTCTACCCGGCCGGCATGGGCGAGACGGTGGCGAGCTTTGTCACCCTCCATCTGGCGGGAAAATTGCGCGGCTGCATCGGCTCGCCTCTGGCGGTTAAGCCGCTCGCCGTGGATGTTGCCGACAATGCCTTCAGCGCGGCTTTCAAGGACCCCCGCTTCAAACCCATAACGATCAGCGAACTGGCACAAGTCGAATTCGACGTTTCCGTACTCAGTCCGCCGACGCCCATAGCCTTCGCTTCGGAGGCGGAACTGATCGCCGGCTTGCGGCCCCATCGGGACGGCCTGATCATCAAACTGGGCGAGCGCCGCGCCCTGTTCCTGCCTTCGGTTTGGGAAAGCCTCCCGGCACGTGCGGACTTTCTCGCCCAGCTCAAGAAAAAAGCCGGCATCGACGCCAATCAATCAACAGCAGGCCTGTCGGCGTCGCGATTCACTGCCGCCAGTATGGCCTATTCAGAATTGGGCAAAAACTGATTCGCCCGGCCGTTAATCAGCTCTTTTCGAGGGCGCCCAGTATATCGCGCAGATATTCGCGGACCTTCACGGCAAGATAGAGTATGCCGAACATCGGCAGGCCAAGAAAAAGTGTGCCCCACATCAAGATCAGAATCTCTACTTGGGCGACGCCGAGCATGATCCAGACCGCGCTGACCATACCGAGAATGATACTGATAAAAACCCCCGCTACTGACGAAATCTTGAGCAACGATGTAAGTTGTGACGAGGCTTGCATTTCGGAGCTCCTTTTGTTGAAGCCGTCCCGATGGCGATCGCCATAGCGTAAATCGCCCAGAAATGAACACCGATTCCAACTTGGCGGGCCCCCAGGCTTCGGGCATAATCACGACCCCAAGGACAAGGCGCGATTGAGCATCTTCAAGCCGTCGTTGTCAGGGGTTGTCCGCCAATCACAATTTCGCAAGATGCACGGGAAATACTCGGGGAACGAAGTGGTCCGCACGATCAGTTTATACGGCCTGTTGCTCGGCGTCTGGCTACTTCTCTCGGGCTTCTTTACGCCTTTCTTTCTTGGCCTTGCCGTAATCTGTTGCGCCTTGGTGGTGATCATCGTCGCGCGCATGGACAGGGTCGACGGCGAGCCTTTGTCCTTGTCGATCAAGAGCAGCGTGATTGGCTATTTCCCCTGGCTCGCCTGGCAAATTCTGCGCGCCAATATCGACGTCATGCGCCTGGTCCTGCAACGCGACATGAAAATCGACCCGCAGCTTGAATGGGTCCCGGCCGGCCAGAAAAGCGAACTTGGCGTGGCGATCTACGCCAATTCGATCACCCTGACACCGGGCACCATATCGACCAGCGTCGAGAGCGGGCGCATTCTGGTTCATGCCCTGACGGCCGAGGGCATCGCCGATTTGCGCGCCGGCGCCATGGACGCAGCCGTGCGCGACATAGAAAGTTGAGCGCCATGTTCGCCTTCGCCGCGGCGGCGATCATCCTGGCCATGGTGTTTTCCCTGCTCCGCGCCTTCTATGGGCCGACGGTGTTCGATCGCATTCTCGCCGTCAACGTACAGGGCACCATGACCGTGCTGCTCATCGCCGTCATCGGCTTTCTCACCGGCCGGCCCGATTTTCTCGACCTCGCCCTGGTCTATGTGTTGATCAATTTCATCGGCACCCTGGCGGCGCTGAAGCTGTTCAAATACGGCCACATGGGAGACCGCCACTCGGGGGACGGGCAATCGGGGGACGGGCAACCAGGGAACGGACAAACGGGAGACGGCTCGTGAGTCTGATCATCGATATCATGAGCTGGGCGCTGCTCGCCGGTGGCTCCTTCTTCGTTCTGACCGGCAGTATCGGTCTGTTGCGCATGCCGGATTTCTTTTCCAGAACCCATCCAGCGGGGTTGATCGACACCCTGGGCGCGAGCCTGATTATCGGCGGGCTGATTCTGCAAAGCGGCTTCACCCAGGTCACCATCAAGCTGGTGCTGATCCTGATCCTGCTATTCCTGACCAGCCCCACCGCGACCCACGCCCTGGCCCAGGCGGCCCTGGCCAGCGGCCTCAAGCCCTGGCGCAAGTCAGACGATCAAGATCAAAATCAGTCCGGGGAAGAGTCATGATCTTCGTGGTCCCCGATGTCCTGCTGCTGGCCCTGTTGCTGGCCACCGCCTTCGCCGTGGCGCGGCTCCGTAATCTTGTCGCCGTGGTCATGCTGCTCGGGCTTTACAGCCTGCTCATGGCGTTGGTTTGGGTGGTGCTGGATGCCGTCGATGTGGCCTTTACGGAGGCCGCTGTGGGGGCCGGCATCACCACCATCCTGATGCTGTCGGGGGTGGCGCTGACCGGGCGTGAGGAAAAGCCCCGCAAGCACCGGCGGTTCTCCTGGGCATCATTAGCTATCGTTCTCGCCACCGGCGCCGCGCTGATCTACGCAACCTCGGACATGCCCCGGCTCGGCGATCCCAACGCGCCGATCCATCGCCATGTGGCGCCGCGCTACATCGAAGACTCGCCCCGCGAGATCGGCATTCCCAACGTCATCACCTCGGTGTTGGCGAGCTATCGCGGCTATGACACCCTGGGCGAGACCGTGGTTGTATTCACCGCCGGGGTCTCGGTGCTGGTTCTCCTGGGCACCTCCGCTCGACGCCGGGAGGACGAAGAATGAACGAGTTTATCGTGCTCCGTGTGGTCACCAAGGCGCTCACTCCCTTCATCCTGCTGTTCGGTCTCTATGTGCAGACCCATGGCGATTTCGGGCCCGGCGGCGGCTTCCAGGCGGGGGTGATCTTCGCTTCGGCGTTTATTCTCTACGGCCTGGTTTTCGGCATCGGCGTTCTGCGCCGGGTATTTCCCGCACGCCTGCTGCTGTTGCTGGCCGGCTTGGGGGTTCTGATTTACGCCGGGGTCGGCATCGTCACCATGTTCATGGGCGGGAATTATCTGGAATACGCGGCCCTGGCCAGCGACCCGGCGTTCGGCAACCATATCGGCATCTGGTTGGTCGAACTCGGCGTCGGCATGACCGTATCGTCGGTGATGGTGACGATTTTTGTGACCTTCGCGGATTTCAAAGCCGCCACCGGGCGGTCTCGTTAAAATGGCCGATTTCTTAGATATAGGCTTCCTCGGTCATTATAATTACTGGGTCGCTATCGCGCTCATGATGATGGGGCTCTATCTGGTCATTGCGCGGGGCAATCTGGTCAAGAAACTGGTCGGGCTGAATATCTTCCAGACCGCGGTGTTCCTGCTCTATATCACCATGAGCAAGGTTGCCGGAGGCACGGCGGCCATCCTCAAGGAAGGCTTTGAGGTCTACTCCAACCCCCTGCCGTCGGTCTTGATCCTCACCGCCATCGTGGTTGCCGTATCGACCACAGCGGTGGCCTTAGCAATCATCGTGCGTATCAAACACGCCTACGGGACCATCGAGGAAGACGACATCATCGAGCGGGACGGCGAGCCATGATTTCCGCTCATTTACCGGCTTTGCAGATCATCGTCCCGCTGATATCGGCGCCGCTCTGCGCCATATTGCCGTCCGGCCGGATCGCCTGGCTGTTCGCCACTATGGTATCGTGGCTCGCCCTCGCCATGGCGGCCATGCTGCTCATCGAGGTCACGGCGAACGGCCCGATTGATTACGAAATGGGCGGCTGGGCGGCGCCCTGGGGCATCGCCCTGTACGTCGATCGGCTCGGCGCCCTGGTGCTGGTCATCGTCACCGGCATCGGCGCCCTGGTCAGCCCGGCCTTCTATCACAGCATCAGCCGCGAGCTGCGGCCCGATCGCCAGCCGCTGTTCTATACGGCCTATCTGCTGGCGCTGACCGGCATGCTCGGCATTGCCATCACCGGCGACGCCTTCAATCTCTATGTCTTCCTCGAGATTGCCTCCCTGGCGAGCTACACCCTGGTCGCCCTGGGCTCGGACCGGCGCGCCCTGACCGCGGCCTTTCAGTACCTCATCCTCGGCACCATCGGCGCCACCTTCATCCTGATCGGCATCGGCCTGCTCTATATGATGACCGGCACCCTGAATATGGCCGACCTGGCGTCGCGGCTGCCGGCTTTGTGGGATTCCCGCCCGGTGCGCGCCGCCTTCGCCTTCATTATCGTCGGCGCCGGGCTGAAGTTCGCCCTGTTCCCGCTCCATTGGTGGCTGCCCAACGCCTATACCTATGCCCCTTCGGTGGTCTCGGCGTTCCTGGCGGGCACCGCGACCAAGATCGGCGTGCTGATCCTGTTGCGCTTCGTCTATGGCGTCTTCGGGGTGACCTTCTCCTTCGCGGTCATGCCGCTCGGCGAAATCCTCACTGTCCTCGCGCTGATAACCATCTTGTTCGGCTCCCTGGCGGCCATCTTCCAGGATGACCTCAAGCGCATGCTGGCCTATTCCAGC
>JAYGED010000279.1:0-9497 GCA_046582565.1 Alphaproteobacteria bacterium | reverse complement strand
CATATGGGCGCCATTTCCTCGACCACGGAGACCGACGCCGGTCTGTTGAAGGCGGAGAACTTCGATACCAGTATGAATTTATGGCGCTGGTGCACGGCCCAAAACGCGCGGCTGATCTACGCTTCATCAGCGGCGACTTATGGCGACGGCTCCCAGGGCTTCGATGACGAAGCAACGCCCGAGGCCCTCGCCAAGCTGCGTCCGCTGAACCTTTACGGCCGCTCGAAGCATTTGTTCGACCGCCGGGTCGTGCGCTTCGTCGAAGATGGCGAGCCCTGCCCGCGCCAATGGGCGGGGCTCAAATTTTTCAATGTCTATGGGCCCAACGAATACCATAAGGGCGCCATGCAAAGCATCGTCGCCAAGAACCACGCCAAGGCGGCCCGGGGCGAGACCATCACATTGTTCAAATCCCACCATCCCGACTATGTCGACGGTGGGCAGCTTCGGGACTTCATCTCGGTGGTGGACTGTGTTGCGGTGATGCTATGGCTTTATGACAATCCCGAGGTTTCGGGGCTGTTCAATCTGGGCACGGGAAAAGCACGAAGCTTTGCCGATCTCGTCGCCGCGCTGTTTGCCGCGTTGGGTCGCGAAGCGGCGATAGACTATGTGGATACACCGTTGGAAATCCGAGATAATTACCAGTATTTCACCCAAGCAAAAATGGGCCGCTTGCGCGCCGCCGGCTACACAGCGCCGTTTCTCTCGCTTGAGGACGGCGTCGCCGATTATGTTGTGAACTACCTCAACAAGGACGATCCCTATCGATGATGTTCGCAATTCCCTTCCCGGCGATCGATCCGGTGTTGATTTCCATCGGTCCTCTGGCCATCCGCTGGTATTCCCTGGCCTATATCGCCGGAATTCTCATTGGCTGGCGCTATATCGCCAGCTTGGCGGCGCAGCAGAAGGACAGTATCGACGCGGCGACTCTCGACGATCTCATCGTCTGGCTGATACTCGGCATTATTCTCGGCGGCAGGATCGGCTATGTGCTGTTCTACAAGCCGGGCTATTACCTGGCCAATCCCGTCGAAGCGGCCTATGTCTGGCAGGGCGGAATGTCGTTTCACGGCGGCGCCCTCGGCGTCATCCTGGCGATGACGCTATTTTGCCGAAAACGGGGACTCGCTCTGTTGCCGCTCGCTGATCTGGTGGCTTGCGCGGCGCCGATCGGGCTGTTCTTCGGGCGCATCGCCAATTTCATCAATGGTGAGCTCTTCGGCCGGCCGAGCGATGTCGCCTGGGCCATGGTGTTTCCGCGCGGCGGGCCCGAGCCGCGTCATCCGAGCCAGCTTTACGAATCATTTCTCGAGGGGCTGGTATTATTCCTCATCCTGGCTGTCCTGTGGCGATTCACCAACCTTAGGGACCGGCCCGGCGCTTTGAGCGGCGCCTTTCTTGTGGGCTATGGAGCCTTCCGCATGTTCGTCGAGCTGTTCCGCGAACCCGATGCCCATCTCGGCTTTCTCTTCGCCGGGGCGACCATGGGCCAGCTTTTATCCTTGCCGCTGGTCGTCGCCGGTGCCTGGCTGCTGACGCGGAAAGCGGCATGAATCCTCTATCGCAATATTTGCGGGACGAGATCGCCACGCACGGCCCGATGACTGTGGCGGCGTTCATGACAGCGGCTATGAGCCACCCCGAGCATGGTTATTACATGAAGCGCGATCCCCTCGGGCGGGAGGGTGATTTCATCACCGCGCCCGAGGTCAGCCAAATGTTTGGCGAGCTGATCGGCCTGTGGTGCGTCGCCGGATGGGAGCAGATGGGCCGCCCGGAACAGCTCATGCTGGTCGAACTTGGGCCTGGGCGCGGCACGTTGATGGCCGACGCCTTGCGCGCCATTGCTGCCGTTCCGGACTGCCGCGACGCTCTCGACATTCATCTCGTCGAGATCAGCCCGCTCCTCAAGGCGGCCCAGGCGAAAGCCCTCGATGGCAATTACATTACCTGGCACAACAGTCTGGCGGCGCTGCCCGAAGGGCCGATGCTGCTGGTCACCAACGAACTCTATGACACTTTGCCAATCCACCAGTTTCTGCGCACCACCGACGGCTGGCGCGAGCGGCTTGTCGATGCTGCGCCCGAGGGCTTCCGCTTCGTCCTGGCTCAGCAGAACACACCGACGACGGCCCTGGTCTCCAGCGCCGCCTGTGGCGCTATCCTGGGCAGCATCGCCGAGGTATCGGCGGCCGGGGTCAGCCTGACCCATGAAATCGGCCGCCGGATCGCCTGCTCGGGTGGCTTGGCCCTGATCATCGACTATGCCTCCGATCAAGGCCCCATCGGTGACACCCTGCAGGCGGTGCGCCGCCATGACCACCATCCTGTGCTCGACGATCCGGGCGAGGCTGATATCTCGGCTCGGGTCGATTTCTCCACCTTGGCCCGAGTTGCGGACGAGGCCGGCGCAGAGACCTTCGGCCCGGTCAATCAGGGCGATTTCCTGGTCGCCCTGGGCATTGAGACCCGCGCGGAAACCCTCTCCAGGAATGCGACCGAGAAGCAGCGCGCCGATATCACCCAGGCGTTGGAGCGGTTGGTTGGGCCGGGCGAGATGGGCTGTCTGTTCAAGGTGCTTGCTATTGCCCCGCGAAATGCGCCGCCGCCCGCCGGTTTCCATGATTAAGGCTTCGGCATTGGGCGACCTGTCCGGGGTGCGCCATGGATTTTTCACCCGCCAGGGGGGCGCCAGCCGGGGTATTTACGACTCACTTAACTGCGGTTACGGGTCCGGCGACGATGAGCCGGTGGTGACGGAAAATCGCCGTCGAACCGTGGCACAACTCGATCTCGGCGATGTACCGCTTTGCACCACCTATCAATGCCATAGCGCCGATTGCTTGACCGTTACCGAACCCTGGCCGCACCAGGCGGCGCCCAAGGCCGACGCCATGGTCACCAACCAGCCTGGCGTCGTCCTCGGTGTCTTGACCGCCGATTGCGTGCCGGTGATTTTAGCCGATCCTGAAGCTTCTGTGATCGGCGCCGCCCATGCCGGCTGGAAGGGCGCTCTTGGCGGGGTGGTTGAAGCGGTCGTCGACGCCATGACCGGCCTCGGCGCCAGGCGAGGCAACGTCACCGCGGCCATAGGCCCCTGCATCGGCCAAAAATCATATGAGGTCGGGGCCGAATTTCGAGCTGAATTTCTTGCCGCCGACCGGGCCAACGGTAGATATTTCATTTCCGCTTCCCGCGCCGGCCATCACATGTTCGATATCGCCGGTTATGTGGCCGACCGCCTGAAAGGGCTCGGCCTGGGCACTGTTGAAGACCTCGCTCTCGACACATACGCCGAAGAACTACGCTTTTTCAGCTATCGTCGAGCGTGCCATAATGGCGAGAGCGATTACGGTCGCCTGTTATCACTGGTGGCACTGGAGAGATAAACTATGGCGCTTCATTTCAGCACTGATGAATTCGCAGGCCGAGTCGATCGTACGACCGCCGCTCTTGCCGAGGCGGACCTCGACGGCCTGCTGATATTCCGTCAGGAAAGCATGTATTACCTGACCGGCTACGACACGTTCGGTTTTGTGCATTTTCAATGTCTTTATCTCGGCGTCGACGGGACCATGACCCTGCTCACCCGCGCGCCCGATTTGCGCCAGGCTCAGCATACTTCGACCATCGAGAATATCCGCATCTGGACCGACCGGGCGGGTGCGACGCCGGCGGACGATCTCAAGGCTTTACTCGATGACCACGGCTGCCGCGACAAGAAGCTTGGAGTCGAGCTTGAGGCCTACGGCCTGACCGGCGCCAAATGGTGCATGGTCGAGGCTGCCATGGAGGGTTTTTGCAGCCTTTCAGACGCTTCCAACCTGATCAATGCCCTCAGGGTCATTAAAAGCCCGGCGGAACTCGATTGTATCCGGCGCGCGGCGGCGCTCGGCGACGCTGCCCTCGATGAAGCCAACCGATTGTCGGTCGCGGGCGCTTACGAGGGCGATATCCTGGCCGCCATGCAGGGCGCGGTATTTTCCGGTGGCGGTGATTATCCGGGCAACGAGTTCATCATCGGCTCCGGCCGTGACGCGCTGCTCTGCCGCTATTTCAGTGGCCGGCGTCATCTCGATGAACAAGACCAGTTGATGCTCGAGTTCGCGGGTGTCTATCACCACTATCACGCCGCTCTCATGCGCACGATTGTCATTGGCGAGCCGGATGATCGCCACCGTCCCATGCATGACGCCTGTATCGAGGCGCTGGCGGCCAGCAAGGATGCACTCAAGCCGGGCCGGCTCGTTGGTGATGTGTTCGATGCCCATGCGCAGACGTTCGATAGCGCCGGATTTAGCGCTCATCGGATGAACGCCTGTGGCTACAGCATGGGGTCGACATTTTCGCCGAACTGGATGGATTGGCCCATGTTCTATGCCGACAACCCGATCGTTATTGTCCCTGGCATGACGTTCTTTCTGCACATGATCCTCATGGACAGCGATCACGATGTGGCCATGGCAGTCGGTGAAAGCGTTCTGGTCGGCGAGGACGGCTGCGAGCGTTTGTCCCGAGCGTCGCTCGATCTGGTGGTGAATTGAGAAGGCCGTGCCGCACTTATTGATCTTTTTAGGCGTGCTGGTTCTTGGCCTGCTCATGAGCTGTGCCTTTTAGAGGGGTGCGCGCGGCTTTCGCAGTCGCCGCCTGTCTTGCTCTCGCCGGCTGCGGCGATCTGCCGCGACCGTTCTCGCCCACCAGCAAGGCTGTAGTGCCAACCGATACTCTGCTGCCCATCGATGGCGCGGGGGTGGTGGTGGGTGGCGTGCTCTGTCCTATCTCCGCTAAGGCAGTTGTCGAGGCACTGCGCCAACGGGATGTGCCGGCCACGGTCGGGGCTGGAAATCGAGGCAGTATGCGGCTGGTCTGCCAAGCCGACGCCAGCTGGTTGCTGACCAGCGCTGACAAAGGGCGCCTCGGTACAATTGCCTACGACACGCCCGATGGTGTAGCGGATCGGTTGCTAGCGCTCATCGGTCGTGACGTGCGGCCGACTTCTGAAAACCAGCTTCCATCCTTGATCGTGATGCCGGTAGTCGGCGCGCCGGGCGATGGCGCCACGGCGCTGGCGCGCGCCATGGCGTTGGCGCTGAAAGGCCGGGGCGCTGTCCTGGCGTTACAACCTGACGACGAGACGCTCCTGGTCATGGGGAGCGTCGTGGTCACCAACCAAGATGCGTCATCCCAATTCGTCGAAGTGATCTGGGAGCTGCTGTCTCCCGACGGCGTCAGGCTCGGTATCATCAATCAGGAAAACACTATTGATACGGGCGCCCTCGACGGTCCCTGGGGGGCGATCGCCCCGGCGATTGCATCCGCCGGCGTTGATAGCATGATCGGTCTGATAAAAAACACCGCGACGCCCTAGTATCACCCTCAAATATCGCTATTGCCGTTTACACTCCACGACCGCTTTGTTACATTCCGCCGCGTCGTAGGCGGGATACGCGCCGAGGGTGAGCAGCCGATGCGGAGACGTGCGGCGCTATCGAGGAAAGTCCCATGAAAATCTTGGCTGGAAACAGCAATCAACCGCTTGCCGAGGCTATTGCTCGGGAGTTGGGTCAGGAATTGGTGCAGGCCAGCCTTCGCCGTTTTGCCGACATGGAAATTTTCGTCGAAATAGATGAAAACATGCGCGGTGAAGACGTTTTCCTGATCCAATCGACATCTTATCCGGCGAACGATAATCTCATGGAGCTTCTGATCTGCATCGACGCCTTACGTCGCGCCTCGGCCCGACGTATCACCGCTGTCATTCCCTATTACGGTTATGCTCGCCAAGATCGGAAAGTCGGGCCTCGGACACCTATTTCCGCCAAGCTGGTCGCTAATCTTATAACCGAGGCGGGTGCCGACCGGGTATTGACACTGGAACTCCACGCAGGGCAAATTCAAGGCTTCTTTGATATTCCTGTCGACAACCTGTTTACCTCGGCGGAGTTCGAGAAAGACATTCGCGAAACCTTCAACGGCGATAACCTGACCTTCGTTTCCCCCGACGCCGGAGGCATAGTGCGTGCGCGCGGAATCGCTAAACGGCTTGACGCTGACCTTGCAATCGTCGATAAGCGGCGCGAGCGGGCGGGCGAGTCAGAAGTGATGAACATCATTGGTGACGTTGAAGGCCGGCGCTGCATTATCGTCGATGACATCGTCGATACCGCAGGCACCCTGTGTAATGCCGCTCAAGCGTTGAAGGATGCCGGCGCCGCCAAGGTGTCGGCCCATATCAGCCACGGTGTGTTTTCGGGCGAAGCGGTGCCGCGTATCGAGAATTCGGTGCTTGATTTGGTAACCGTCACCGACAGCATTCAGCCGAGTGATGTGGTGCTGTCCGCTAAAAATATTCGGGTGATTCCCATCGCCCCTTTGATGGCGGAAGCGATGCGCCGGATCAGTGAAGAGAGTTCAGTTTCGAGTTTGTTTGATTAATTCTTTTTGCCGCCTAGGGGCGGTTGCGGCATGGGGCACCCCTGGAGGCTCCACTGTCCAATTCGATAAAGGAGAAGAGACATGAGTGACGTTGCAAGCCTCGAAGCCGAGGCGCGCGAGCAGGCAGGTAAGGGGGCCGCCCGTGCATTGCGTCGTAGTGGGCGGGTACCCGCGGTTATCTACGGCGATAAGAAAGATCCCCTGAAGATTTCAATCGACAGCCAGACCCTGAAGCTTGAGCTGTCTCAGTCAGGATTCTACCTCAGGCTTTACGACATCAAGGTGGACGGCAAGACCGAGCAGGTTCTGCCCCGAGATGTGCAGCGCCATCCGGTAACAAGCGTGCCGATGCATGTCGATTTCCTGCGCATCAGAGCGGGCGCCACCATCGCCGTTAATGTCGGCGTGGAATTCATAAACGAGGAAGAATCGCCAGGCCTCAAGCGCGGTGGTGTGCTCAACGTTGTGCGCTACGAGATCGAACTGGTTTGTCCGGCGATGGCTATCCCCGAATCGATCGTCATCGATCTCACGGGCCTCGATATCGGCGACGGCGTCCATATTAGCAGCGTCAAGCTGCCGCCCGACGTTGAACCGGTCATCAGCGACCGGGACTTCACCATTGCGACCATCGCGGCCCCGACCGTTCAGGAAGAGGAAGAGGTCGAGGATGAAGTGGGCGAAGGTCTCGAGGGTGAGGAAGGCGTCGAGGGCGAGGAAGGCGAAGAAGGCGAATCGTCCGAAGGCGACGACGGCGACTCCGAATAACGTCAGCCCGGCATGCTTCTCATCTTCGGTTTGGGCAATCCCGGTTCGGGACATGCCGACAATCGCCACAACATCGGTTTCATGGCGGTGGACGAAATCGTCCGCCGCCATGGATTTTCTGCACCCCGAGCACGCTTTCAAAGCGAGACCTTCGATGGCGTGATCGATGACGCCAAGATAATGACGCTCAAGCCGAACACCTTCATGAACAACTCCGGCGACGCGGTCGGCGCGGCCATGCGCTATTACAAACTCACGCCTGCCGATGTCCTGGTAATTCACGATGAAATTGACCTCGACGCGGGCAGGATCAAGGTCAAGACCGGCGGCGGCAGCGCCGGCCATAACGGCATTCGCAGCATCGCCGCTCATATAGGACCGGACTTTAGGCGGCTGCGTATGGGTGTTGCTCATCCCGGCGACAAGGAAGACGTTATCGGTCATGTGCTCAATAATTTTTCCAAGTCCGACAAGACATGGCTCGAGCCTCTGCTCGATGCTATTGCCGATGCTTTGCCTTTGCTTGTTAGTGGCGACGAGCCTGGTTTTATGACCAAGGTTGCTTTGCTCACCCGGCCGGTCGAATAAAATGGGATTTCGATGCGGTATCGTCGGCCTGCCCAATGTCGGCAAATCGACCCTCTTCAATAGCCTAACCTCGACCGCCAAGGCGTCGGCGGAGAACTACCCTTTCTGCACTATCGAGCCCAATGTGGCCCGAGTGCCGGTGCCTGATGACCGTTTGTCGGTGCTAGCGGAAATCGAACAGTCGGCGCGGGTGATTGCCACCCAGATTGAATTCGTTGACATCGCCGGACTGGTGCGCGGGGCCAGTAGCGGTGAAGGTTTGGGGAATAAATTCCTCGGCCATATCCGCGAGGTCGATGCCATCCTCCATGTGGTGCGCTGCTATGAGAGCAGCGACGTCACCCATGTGGATGGCTCGATCGATCCCTTACGCGACATCGAAACCATCGATACGGAACTGCTTCTCGCCGACCTCGACGTCATGGAACGACGCCTTGAAACAGCGACCCGTCGTGCGCGCAGCGGCGACACGGAAGCAAAATCAGAATTGGCGCTTGTCGAGCGCGTCCTTGAACTCTTGCGCGAAGGTCTGCCGGCGCGCTCTGTGGCCATCAAACCTGGCGAGGACGTGATATTCAGAGGGTTCCATCTGTTAACCGCAAAGCCAGTTTTGTTTATCTGTAATGTGGACGAGGAGTCCGCTGCCGACGGTAACGACCATTCGCGCGCTGTTCTTGACCATGCCCGGGAAGTTCGGGCCGAGGTGCTGGTTATCGCAGCCGAGATTGAGGCTCAACTCTCGCTTATGGACGATGCCGAGTCGCGCGGGGATTACCTCGAAATGCTCGGGCTTGAACAGGCGGGGCTGGAGCGGGTCATCGAAACTGGTTACCAATTGCTCGGTCTGGTCACCTTCCTTACCGCGGGCGAGAAGGAAACCCGTGCCTGGACAGTGAACCGCGGCGCATCAGCCGTCGAAGCCGCCGGGGTAATTCATACGGACTTCGCCAAGGGTTTCATTCGCGCCGAAGTCTACCCCTACGATGATTTTGTCACCTATCGCGGTGAGCAGGGGGTCAAGGACGCCGGCAAGATGCAGCTCGAGGGCCGGAATTACACAATCCGCGACGGCGACGTCCTGCATTTCCGCTTCAACGTCTAACGGTGTAAAGGCATGGCGCTACCGCTTTGAACTTTTCAGAGAAGGTCGGCGCAAGGAAAGCATCTTCGCCATCGGCAATTACGACCAAGCGACTGCCGGCGAAACAGATGAAGAAACCACGGCGCGTCGCAATGGTGGTCGTTTCACGTTGGCAGAAGCCCGTGAAGAACGGGTCAAGGCACGTTCACTTGTGAAGCAGGGCATTAATCCCGTCCATCACCGCAAGTTGGATCACATCAAACGAGAACAGGAAACGGCGACGACTTTTGAGACGGTTGCGCAAGAATGGCTGGCGCAAAAGGACTGGGAAGAAGTCACGAAAGCCAAGCGATTGAACATGCTGGCGCGAGTAGTCTTTCCGAAGATTGGCGTTTTGCCGGTTAATCAGGTGAGACCTGCGCATATTCTCGACGTGTTGACTACGGCGGCTAAGAATAATGGCCTGACAGTGGCGGCAGAAGCTAAGCGTACAATGTCTGGGGTGTTTGAACTTGCCGTGTCCACCCTGCGGGCGGACGCTGATCCGGTATATCCGGTGCGCAAAGCAGTGCCTGTCAACAAGACCCAACATAAACGTGCTCTGGCTGAATGACGGGTC
>JAYGED010000253.1:0-8304 GCA_046582565.1 Alphaproteobacteria bacterium | reverse complement strand
CGCGAGTGGAGACCCGAAGGGCGGCGTCCCAAGTCCGCCGGACGCGTTGCCCGATGCTTGTGATGCTCCAGCATCACGGAGCATCGGTCGCCTTTCCGGGCGAACTTGGGACGTCGTCGTATGGGTACCATATGTTAGATTCTATCCACTAGCCTTCACTGTGCCTTTTGTTCTGATGAAATCTTGCACGGCGGAGAGGTCGTTTGGCAAGACTTCGCAAGCTTCGGGGCGATCATAGAGGTTGGCAAGCTGGGGCGGTAACGCGGGGAGCGTGCCGGTGGCGCGGGCCACTACGTCAGGGAATTTCGCCGGATGGGCGCAGCCCAGGGCGACCATCGGCTCCGCTTGATCGCGGTGGCAGGCGCGGCCGGCAGCGACGCCGATGGCGGTGTGCGGGTCGATGATCATGCCGTTGTCGCGGTGCAGCTGGGCGATCGTCTCCTCGGTCGCCTTGTCGTCGAGGCGATAGCCGGTGAACAGGGCGCGCGCTTGAGCCAGCCGGGCGTCATCGACGGCGAAACCGCCATGATCGGCAAGTTCGCCAAGCAAATTCGATACGGCGTCCCCGTCGCGGTCATAGAGATCGTAGAGCAGCCGCTCGAAATTGCTCGATACCTGGATGTCCATGCTCGGGCTCACTGTGGGTGTCACGGTCGCGGTCTCGTAACGCCCGCTTTCGAAAAACCGGGCGAGGATGTCGTTGCTGTTGGTGGCGACGATCAGGCGGCTGATATCGAGGCCCATCTGGCGCGCAACATAGCCTGCAAAGACATTGCCGAAATTGCCGCTTGGAACCGAAAAGGCAACGGATTGGCGGGGTGCGCCGAGGGCGACGGCGGCGACGAAGTAATAAACCGTCTGGGCCATGACCCGCGCCCAGTTGATTGAATTGACCGCCGACAGCTGCATCTCATCGCGAAAGGCGGTATCGCCGAAGGCCGCTTTCAGCAGCGCCTGGCAATCGTCGAAGGTGCCTTCGATGGCGATGTTATGGACATTGTCCGCCATCACCGTCGTCATCTGGCGGCGCTGCACCTCGGAGACCCGGCCCTTGGGGTGGAGCATGAAAATAACGATATTATTGCGGTCGCGGCAGGCCTCGATGGCGGCGGAACCCGTATCGCCCGAAGTCGCGCCGATGATCGTCACCCGGCCGCCGCGTTTCTCTAAAACATAGTCGAACAGGCGGCCAATGAGCTGTAATGCCACATCCTTGAAGGCCAGGGTCGGGCCGTGAAACAGCTCCAGTAGCCATTCGTTGTCGCCGAGTTGCACCAGGGGCGTGATGGCAGGGTCGGCGAAGATTTTGCTCTCGGCCCCGTAGACCGCCTCGACCATGGCCGCAAAATCATCCGCTGGCAGGCTGTCGCCGATGAAGGGCGCCATGATGCGCGTCGCGGTCTCGGCGTAGGACAGGCCCTCGAGGGCGGCGATATCGGCGGCGGAAAATTGCGGCCATTGCTCGGGGACGTAGAGTCCGCCGTCCGGGGCGAGCCCGCCGAGCAAGGCATCGTCGAACGCCAAGGCTGGGGCCCGGCCCCTGGTCGAAATATAGATCACAAGCCGTCTCCCACACCCGTCAGATACCGCGCAGCAAGATGGCGCTCGAAGACGGCAACGTCAAGCGGCTGGCCGCAGGCGCGCTCGACCAGGTCAGCCGGGCCGAGGGACGCGCCGTGGGCGTGCACATGGGGTGCTAACCAGGCAAACAGCGGCTTGAAATCGCCGCGCGCAAGGCCGGGCTCGATATCACCGTCGGCAGCCTTCGCGGCATCGTATAGCTGCGCTGCGATGACCGCACCCAGGGTGTAGGTGGGGAAATAACCATAGGCCCCGACGGCCCAGTGAATATCCTGCATACAGCCGTCGCGGTCATCGGGCGGGGTGATGCCGAGCATCTCGTTCATGCCGTCGGCCCAGGCGCCGGGCAGGTCCCCAAGGACCAGATCGCCGGCGATCATCGATTTTTCCAGGCGATAGCGCAGCATGACATGGGCGGGATAGGTCACCTCGTCGGCGTAGACCCGGATCAATCCAGGGATTGCGCGGGTATTGAGACGATAGATATTTTCCGCTTCCCAGGCCGGGCCTTCGCCGCCGAAAGCCTCGCGCATGAGCGGTGCTGCGTATTCGACGAAGGCGCGGCTGCGGCAGGCCTGCATTTCCAGCAGCAGGGACTGGCTCTCGTGAATACTCATCCCGGCAGCCTCGCCGACCGGCTGATGGCGCCATGCGGCCGGCAGACCGCGTTCATACATGGCATGCCCGGTTTCGTGCAGCACCGCCATCAGGGCCTGGGTAAAATCTCCGTCGTGATAGCGCGTGGTGATGCGCACGTCATCGGGCGATCCACCGGTGAAGGGATGGTCGCTCTCATCGAGTCGGCCGTGGTCGAAGTCAAAACCGACAGCGTCCATCATCCGCCGGCCAAGGATGCGTTGGGCCGCCAGGGGGAAAGGTCCTTCGAGGGGAAGGGGTGCGGGCTCGGCCGCCTGACACTCGACCACCCGGGCAAGGAAGTCGGGCAGGAAGCCGGTGAGGCGGTTGAACAGCCGGTCGATATCGGCGCTGCGGCCGTGCGGCTCGAAATTATCCAACAGGGCGTCATAGGGGCTGCAATCGAGCGCTTCAGCCTTGGCCACGGCGGCCTCGCGCACCAGAGCAAGCACGTCGCCCATGGACTTTACGAAGCCGGCGAAGTCGTTTGCCGGGCGCGCCTCGCGCCAGCATATTTCCGATGCCGAAACCGCCTTGGTCAGCGCCTCCACAAGCCGCGCATCGACTGAGTTGGCGTGGATCCAGCGCCGCCGCATCTCGCCGAGGTTGGCCGTCTGCCACGGATCCAGCTTAGCCAGATCGTCGGCTTCGGCCTTATCCAGCAAGTCCCCAAGGGACGGATGATTGAGCATCTCGTGGCACAGCAGGGCGATGACCGCCGATTGCTCGGCGCGGTCGCGGGCGCCGCCGACCGGCATCATGGTCTGGCTATCCCATTCGAGAATCCTGTCGATGCCGCCCAGAACGCCCAGTCTTTTGAAACGATGTTCGAGGGTCTGGTAGGCGGTGCCTTCAGTCATTCCCGAACCGGGATCGCTGTTTAACGAAGGGGCGAAGGAAGGCTGTCGTCAGGACGGCGAACAGCAGCGCGCCGAAAGCCTGATGAATAACCGCGCCCCACAGAGGAACACCGGTGAAAACCACCAACGCGCCAAGCCCAACCTCACCGATAGTCAGAAAGAAAGCCATGCGCACATCCTTATAAAAGCGCGGCGCCTCGCGGCGGTTTCTGACCCCGGTTAAGTAGAGCAGGATGATAAACACCACCACCGACAGCGCAAACACACGGTGTCCCATATGGACGCGGACTAACCAGTCAGATAGATCCGGCCATTGAAAGGCATCGCATAAAGGCCAGCTTTCACAGGCGAAGGATGCGCCGCTCTTGGCGGTTATAGCGCCGCTGGAAATGGTTATAAGCGCAACGGCCAGGGCCATGCCGGCCAGGATGCGCGCCGAGGTCCCGACATAATCTACAGACCATCCGATGCCGGATTGCCGTTCGCTGGAAAGAAACACGAAAATCAATATCGATAGGAATACTAGCGCGACGCTGAGATGGATAGCCACCGACCAGGGTATGTTGCCCCGAAGAACGGTGAGGCCGCCGAGGCCGGCCTGAACCAGCACCAACAGCAATGCGAAGATCATCATCACCGGCAAGACACCCGATTCATGCCGCAGCTTGAATGACCAAATGACCAACCAAAGCACCAGGGGGCCGACGATGACACCGGCAATCAGCCGATGGGTCCATTCGAGCATGACCTGGCCATAGCTGAAATCGACCCCGCCCAGTCCGGCGAGGGATTCCGGCGTCGGCAGCCATAGCCCGTAGCATTGTGGCCAGTCAGGGCAGGCGAGGCCCGAGCCGGTGCTGCGCACCACGGCGCCGAGCACGATAAGAATAAAAGTAAAGCTGATCACCGTACCGGTGAGTCTGCGGAAGCCACGCATTAGTCAGTTCCCTCGTCTGGATTGGGCTTGTCGTCTGATTTGGGGCGCCCAACTGGTGTGCGCTGGGACAAGAAGAAGATCACCGCCAGGATCACAGCCAGGGAGAACCAGACAATGACATATTGGAAATGATCATTGGGTATGTCGACTTTGAATTCGCGGCCAATCGGCACCCCGCCGGGATTCTCAGCCGGGCCGGCCTCGATCATATAGAGAGGTGCGTCAACGCCGGCAAAAGCCGCCATGGAAGCATAATCGCGCCAAAACCAGTAGTTCTTCTCCACGTCGTTTTCCGGTGTTAGCCGGCCGCGGCCCGGACTGGAACGGATCACCCCTTCAAGGGTGACCTGCCCGTCTGTGCGGGAATCGGCGCGCAGCCAACTCTCGCGCATACCGGGGGGTATCCAGCCCCGGTTGATCAGCACATAGGTCCCATCAGTGCGCTTGAGAGGGGTGATGAGATGAAAGCCGAAACGGCCATCCCGGGTGGCGGCGAGAAATATTTCCTTGTCGTGGAGAAACTCACCTTCGACAAGTACCCGGCGAAACTCGAGTTTGGCGACATCGTCGGAAAGCGCCACGGCGGGATCCGCTAGCCGTGCTTCTCTTAACGCAATGAGATCGGTTTTCCAGGCGAGGCGATTCAGTTGCCAGACACCGAGGGCGACCAAGAGGATAAGCCCCGGAACGGCAATCGCTATCGCCCAAAACCGGGGGCGGAATCGCTTCTTTTCAGGAGGAGTCACGGTCACTCTCGAAATGAACCCCGTGGCGGTATTGCATCGCAATCAGAATTCCCTTTGCCGGCCTCATCATGGCCAGCGCCAAGATCAGGCTTAAGGGCAGCCATAGTACCATATGCAGCCAAACCGGCGGGGCAAACATCACCTCCAAAGCGAGAGCCAGGCCGACGACGACAAAGCCCACGATTATGATGATGAAAAAGGCCGATCCGTCGCCGCTGTTTTGTCCCGAGTAGTCGAGGCCGCAGGCCGTGCATCGATCCGCTACGTCCAAGAAACCGTCATACAGGGCGCTTTCGCCGCACCGGGGGCAACGACCAAAAATGCCACTTCGGATCGGCGATACAGGCGGCGTCAGTTTCCGCCCCACCAATAGACCGCCGTGAACAGGAAGAGCCACACAACGTCGACAAAATGCCAATACCAGGCTGCCGCCTCGAAGCCGAAATGATGGTCCGGCTTAAAATGCCCCTGATAAAGCCGCCATTGGCAGACGCCCAGGAACACGGTGCCGACGATGACGTGGAAGCTATGAAAGCCGGTGGCCATGTAGAACGTCGAGCCATAAATGCCGCCGTCCATGGTGAAGCTCGCATGGACATATTCGTATGCCTGCAGGGAGGTGAAGGTAATGCCAAGAACGAGGGTTACCCACAAAGCGAGCTTCGCCTGATCGACATTCCCGCCGCGGATTTCGTGATGGGCCCAGGTCACCGTGGTTCCCGAGGTCAGCAGGATCAGGGTGTTGAGAAAGGGTATCTCGAAGGCGTTGAAGACCTCGATGCCGATCGGCGGCCACACCCCGCCGGTATATTCCTCACGGCCGATCATCTCTTCGCTGCCGATGCCGCCGGGATAAAGGCTGGCGTCGAAAAAAGCCCAGAAGAAGGCGACGAAGAACATCACTTCGGATGCGATGAACAGGATCATGCCGTAGCGCATGCTGAGCTGGACGATGGGCGTGTGATGGCCTTCATATTCGGCTTCGCGGATCACATCGCCCCACCAGCGAAACACGGTAAACAGCAGTAAGGCCACGCCGGCGTACAACAGCCAGGGCGTCATATCATGCATGAACATGATAGCGCCGCTCGCCAAGATCAGAGCGGATAAGGCACCGAGAACCGGCCACGGGCTGGGATCGACCAGATGATATGAATGGGACTGCTCAGCCATGACTTACGTTCCTTGCTCAGCCGTTATGGATGATTTCGGCTCGATCTGTACCAGGGGTTCTGGAGACGTTGTTGATCGTTTAAAGAATGCGTACGACAGCGTTATCGACTTTACGTCGTCGAGATTGACGTTGTCCATGATCGACGGGTCGATGAAGAAGGTCACCGGCATTTCAACCCGCTCTCCGGGCGCCAGGGTCTGCTCATCGAAGCAGAAACAGGCGATCTTGGAAAAATAGGGCCCCACCTTGAAAGGCGTCACATTGAATACGGCGCTGCCGACGATCGTTTCATCGGAGAGGTTTTCCGCGAAATAGGAAATCATCGCGGTCTCTCCGACGGAGATCGTAACGGCGCGCTGGGCCGGCTCGAAACGCCAGGGCAGATTGCGTCCCGTATCGGCGTTGAACCGCACGGTAATGGTTCTGTTTATGGCCTCTTCGGGCGCCAGGGCGGCGATCTGGGTGGTTCCGCCATAACCGGTTACTCGGCAAAAATAATTGTATAGCGGCACCGCGAAAGCCGTAAGGCCGATCATGATGCCGAGCATGCCGAGCAATGCCGCAACGGTGATTTTTTTGCGTTTGGCGAGGTCGGCCATGATCACAGAGTCCCGCCGAACCGGACCAGGGTGATGGAGAAGAACAAGGCGACCAGGAAGAATAGAATGGCGGCAATGGTCACGTTTTTGCTGAACTGACGCTTATGGGTTTCGCTACGATGCATTTCAGCCCACCAGACCGAGGCTGTGATCGATAATCAGGCTGGCGAAGATCAAAAACAAATAAAAGATGGAATAGCCGAACATCTGGCGCGCCGGGCGATCGCTTTCCTGGCGCAGAACGCGATATGCCGCAATCAGGAACAAGCCGCCCAGAAGGCTGGCGCAAACGCCGTACAGCGGACTGGCGAGGCCGAGCAGGGCAGGCGCCAGGGCAACGGGAAACAGCGCCAGGCTATAGGCCATAATATGACGCTTGGTGCTGTCCTTGCCGTAGACCACCGGCAGCATGGGTACGCCGGCTTTGGCGTAATCACCGGCGCGGTAGAGCGACAGGGCCCAGAAATGCGGCGGTGTCCAGATGAAGATGATGGCGAACAGCACCAGGGCGTAGATAGAGATATCGCCGCTGACCGCCGCCCAGCCGACGACCGGCGGCAAGGCCCCGGCAGCGCCGCCAATGACAATGTTCTGCGGCGTCAGGCGCTTCAGCCACATGGTGTAGACGAACACATAGAACAGGATTGTCAGCAGGAGTAGCGCCGCTGCTGCCAAGTTGACGGCGAGACCCATGAGTATCACCGAGGCGGCTGCCAGGGAAATGCCAAAGCCAAGCGCCACGCCGGGTTCGATACGGCCGTCGGCGATCGGGCGCATGCGGGTGCGCGCCATGAGCTGGTCAATATCGCGGTCGTACCACATATTGATCGCCCCCGAGGCGCCGGCGCCGAGGGCGATGCACAGCACCGCCGTTAAGGCCAGCACCGGGTGCAGGCTGCCCGGCGCCAAATAGAGCCCAGAAAAGCCGGTGAACACCACCAACGACATCACCCGTGGCTTCAGCAGGGCGAAATAATCTCCGACGCTGGCGCCGCCGGCGGCGGCAACGGACGGATTAATAGCAATACTACGGTCTGTCACGCGAACCTCGTCTTGAAAACGTCAAACACCTTAATTGATCCTCGGAATGTCGGCGTGGCTATGGAACGGCGGCGGCGACGACACTGTCCATTCCAGGGTGTTAGCACCTTCACCCCAAGGATTATCGGCGACCTTCGCCCCAGACGAGAAAGTCTTCCAGACGACGACCAGGAAGATCAACGCCCCGGCGAACGAAACATAGGAACCCACTGAGGCCACCATGTTCCAGCCGGCAAAGGCATCCGGATAATCGGGTATACGCCGCAGCATACCCGCCGCACCGAGGAAATGCATGGGGAAGAAGGTCAGGTTGACGCCGATGAAGGTTACCCAGAAATGCAGCTTGGCGAGGCCTTCGGGGAACTGGCGGCCGCACATCTTGCCGATCCAGTAATAGAAGGCGGCGAAAATCAGGAACAGGGCGCCCATGGCCATGACGTAATGGAAATGGCCGACAATATAGTAGGTGTCGTGCAGGGCCATATCGATACCGGCATTGGACAGCAGCACCCCGGTGACACCGCCGAAGGTGAACAGCACGATGAAACCGATGACCCAGATCATCGGCACCTCGAGCTTGATGGACCCGCCCCACATGGTGGCGATCCAGCTAAAGATTTTGATGCCCGTGGGCACGGCGATCACCATGGTGGCGCCGACGAAATAGGCCCGTGTATCGACGTCCAGGCCGACGGTGTACATGTGATGCGCCCAGACGATGAAGCCGATC
>JAYGED010000248.1:0-5594 GCA_046582565.1 Alphaproteobacteria bacterium | reverse complement strand
CGCGAGTGGAGACCCGAAGGGCGGCGTCCCAAGTCCGCCGGACGCGTTGCCCGATGCTTGTGATGCTCCAGCATCACGGAGCATCGGTCGCCTTTCCGGGCGAACTTGGGACGTCGTCGTATGGGTACCATATGTTAGATTTTATCCACTAAAGTTGCTTCTCGAACGCATGGATACTATCTCTCGTTCGCCTTGTTCAACAAAATCGGAAATTAATCTGCTATGGAATTTCGCCGCCTCGGCCGCAGTGGCCTTCTCGTCTCGGATATTTGTTTCGGCACCATGACCTTCGGCAGTACGGTCGAAGAAGCCGAAAGTATGCGCCTGCTCGATATGGCTTATGACGGCGGTGTGAATTTTTACGATACGGCCGAGATGTATGCGGTGCCGCCCCGGGCGGAGACCTATGGCGCGTCCGAGGTTATCCTCGGCAAGTGGCTTGCCAACAAGCCTCGGGAGTTGGTCATCGTCGCCACCAAGATCGCCGGTCCCAACGGCGGCACCTTCGGCAGCATTGTGTCGCATATCCGGGGCGGTCACGGCAGCCTCGATTGGCATCATTTCGAAAGCGCGGTAGAGGGCTCGCTCAAGCGTCTCGGGGTTGACTATATCGACCTCTACCAGACCCATTGGCCCGACCGCACGGTGCCCATGGAAGCCCAGCTCGAGGCCTTCGACCGGCTGATCGAGGCCGGTAAGGTGCGCTACGCCGGGGCCAGCAATGAAAACGCCTGGGGTCTGACCCGATTTGCCGCCTTGAGCGAAACGAGCGGCCTGCCCGCCATCGTCTCGCTGCAAAATGTCTATCATCTGCTGAAGCGCGATTTTGACGGCGATGTGGCCGAAGTCTGCCAGCGTGAAGAGATCGGCATGATGGCCTTCTCACCCATCGCCACGGGAATTCTCACCGGCAAATATTCCGGCGGCGCCCTGCCCGAAGGGTCGCGCCTGGCGACCTATCCCCAGCGCTTCCGCGACCGCTACGGACATCCCCGGGCGCTGGCCGCCGCCGACCGTTATGTCGCCATTGCGAAAGAAGCCGGCATCGACCCGGCGGCCATGGCGGTGGCCTGGGTGCGAGGCCGGCCGGGTGTGACTTCGGCCCTGCCCGGCGCCACCCGACCCGAACATGTCGACGCCATCCTGGCCGGCGGCGAGATCACTCTCTCAGATGACGTCCTCGCCGCCATCGAAGCGGTGCATACAGAATTCAAAAACCCGGTGGTGTAGGCGATCATAAGCCGGCCTTAAAATAATTCGGCCGCCACGGTGGTCGGAGCACCGTGACGGCCGGTTATAGCCGGGCTATGGACCCTGACTTACCGCTTGATGCGGATCAGCTCGTCGAGCATATCATCGACGGTGGTGATGACCTTCGAGCTGGCCGAGAAGGCCCGCTGGGTGATGATCATGTTGGTGAACTCGGTGCCGAGATCAACATTCGCTGATTCGAGAGCCGAGGGCGCTACCAATCCGGCGCCGCCCTTGCCAGCTTCACGCAGGTTGAACTGGCCCGAAGCTTCGGTCTGGACAAACACGTTGCCGTTTCGCGCTTCGAGCCGCGTGACATCGGCGAAGGTCGCTATCGGCACCCGACGTCGTTGATGCTGCTTTTGAACGGAATTTTATGTTGGTCAATTTGAGACTCCTGAACGCGTTGTTGCAGTCTCTGTTGCGAAGCCCGTGCCAACCACCCGTCGACAAGTTAAGCTCTTGATACTGCTAAATTTACTAATCGTGATTCGATGACAAGCCGTTACTTTGATGAACGGCTCCCGGAATCTCTTGCACGGCTTGGGGCAATAGTTGCCCAGAGACGCATCAGTGCCGCGTCCGTCGTGATTAGGACTCAAATTGATTCTCGGCCGACTTGGCTTTTAAACGTTGTTTAATCGGTTATTAACCTTGGTCAGCGATGTTGGAGGCGATCCATTGCAGGACTCACAGCCGTTTGCCATGAAGATAACCAGTTCCCGCCCTCTTCGATCGACGACCATACGCGCGACCCCGCGCGCTTCGGCGACAAAGGGCGCGGGTTTTTCGAGCCAGCTCGCGAGCGGGCCGGCGGCTGTCGGCACCGTCTCTTCGGCAACGCCGCTGGGGGCTATCGACGGTATTCTCGCGGTGCAAGAGGTTCCCACCGCCACCGACGGGCGATCACGCGGCATCAAGCACGGCTACAGCATTCTCGATCAGCTTGACGAGATTCGTCTCGGACTGTTGAGCGGATCGCTCTCCAGCAGTCGCCTGGCCGAGTTGGGCCGGGAGATCGAAGACGTCAGAGATTCGGTGATCGATCCCCAACTGTCGGCGATTCTCGATGATATTGAACTCAGGGCGGCGGTCGAACTCGCCAAGCTCGACAAAACGTTTAACGGCCCGCCCGGCCGAACGCCGGCTTCACAGAAAAATTAATTTGGCAACCTATTGATAGGCTTGCGGAGCTTCGCTAAGGCCCATATATTCCCCGGCTCAAAAGTCGTCCCTTTGTCGAGAGGCCGTAGTTGGCTAATCCCCTAATTCCGGAATGCCAGCCGGCGGAATATTGAGAGCTTCATGAATACTAAGCAACTGGAATATTTCCGTAATAAGTTATGCCAATGGCGCGCCAACCTGTTGGATGAGTCGAACAACACGCTGATACATCTTCAGGAAGAGAGTGGACCATCGCCTGACTTCGCAGACCGCGCCTCGACAGAAACCGACCGTTCCATCGAACTCAGAACCCGTGATCGCGAGCGCAAGCTGATCAACAAGATCAATGCCGCCCTAAAGCGGGTCGATGACGGCACATACGGATTTTGTGAAGAGACCGGCGTTGCCATCAGCATCCGCCGTCTCGAAGCGCGCCCCATAGCGACCTTAAGCATCGACGCTCAGGAACGCCATGAGCGGCGCGAGAAAATTTACCGCGACGAATAACAGTCGCCCAGGCGATAAAAGCAAAAAGGCCGGCGCACAAGCGCCGGCCTTTTCTTTTTATCCCGCGGTAAAATTAGAACGGGTAGATGATGTCGATGACTTCCTGACCGTAGCGCGGCCTCTGGATGTCGCTGATGGTGCCCCTGCCGCCATAGAGAATATGGGCTTCAGCAATCTGTTCATGGGTCACCGTGTTGGTGGCGCTGATATCTTCGTGGCGCACAACGCCATGCGAGCCACTCGATATCGCCGTCGCTGATAATCTCGCCTCTCTTTACATGCCTGTTCAGAACCGGCAATTCGACGGTTTTGACGGCGCGCCCGGAAAGCTCGACGCGCACCTCATCGGGCGTACCAAAAGCGGCGATCAGGCTGGCGACAAACCGACCCGTTCTGGCGTCAAAATCGATGTGCTCGATCTCAAGACCAGCAGAGGCGTTCTTGGCCACATAAAACACCTTATTTCGATTGGCCAGATTAATGCACAGATTACCGCTCGCCACTTCATCGGCAAGCACATCGAGGATAACTGACTCGATATCGAATGTGGAAATCCGGCGACCGGAGCGGCTTACGGTGATGCTCCTGAGACCGCGTAGAGGTTTCCAGTCGAGATCCTGATCGCGCATCACCCTATGGAGATTCGCAACCGAGATATTGAGCCGTTTGCCGGGCGCCGGAGCACGGGAAACAATGGTGTCGCCCACGGGGCCGATGTCGCCGAACAAATCGGCCAGGATGACGACGTCGTCCTCGACGACAATGCGCGGAAGCAGTCGAAATTCGGCGGCGGAAGCAGTCGAAATTCGGCGGCGGATGCAGGCGAGACCTGCGAAACCAAAATCGCCAGCGCCGCCACCAGGCCAACGAGGCCTATAGTCCAGTATCGTAAGTTGATGAGCTTTGTCATGATCAGGTTCCTTACCGGAGCTGCGACGTTGTCCGCATCATTTCGTCGGCGGTCGAGATGACTTTCGAATTCATCTCGTAGGCCCGTTGGGCGGCAACCAGCGCGGTAATCTCGGAAACCGCATCAACGTTGGACGCTTCGATGAAGCCCTGTTGGATGCTGCCATAGCCTGGCGAACCCGGGGTGCCCACCGTCGCCGGGCCGGAAGACGGAGTCTCCAGCAGCATATTGCCGCCGATCGATTCGAGCCCGGCGCCATTGGCAAAGGACACCAGATCGAGCGTGCCAACGTTCTGGGGCACGATCTGACCATCGAGCTTGGCCAACACCTGACCGTTCGCGTTAATGGTGATCTCGACCGCATCGGACGGAATTGAGATGCCGGGTGAGACCGTAAAACCTTCAGCATTGACGATCTGGCCATCAGGGCTCAGCTGGAACGTGCCGGCGCGGGTATAGGTACTGTCGCCGTTAGGAAGCTGCAACTGGAAATAGCCGGTGCCCTGAATGGCTACATCAAGGGGATTGCCGGTCGTGATCAAGCTGCCTTGTTCGGTGATGCGATAGACCGACGCGGTCTTGACGCCGACGCCAATTTGCACGCCGCTCGGAACGATAGTGCCTGTATCAGATGATTCGGCGCCGACGCGGCGCAGGTTTTGATAAAGAAGATCTTGGAATTCGGGTCTGAATCGCTTGTACCCGGTGGTATTCATATTGGCGATGTTATTTGAAATGACATCGACGTTGGTTTGCTGCGCCAGCATGCCGGTCGCTGCGATACTCAAGGATTTCATGAACTGGTACCTCTCGAATTTTTAGTCATGTGTCGAATAGGCGGGCCGTACTCAGGCTGATTGCCGTACTCAGGCCGATTGATTAACGTTGCCGAGAATCCCAATCGCCTTTCGTCTCAGGTCGTGTTCTTCATTGCCGAGGGTTTGCGAGCCCTGATAGCTGCGCAGAAGCGTAATCATCCGGGTCATCTCGGTGAAGGAGGTCACCACGACCAGGATCGAAGGCGCCAGGGTCAGCACCGTCATCAGAACCAGAAGCTGGATAATGCGCCCGGTGAAACTGCCGGCGCCGCCATCGCCGAGATCGAGCGAGAAGGATTGAGCCAGGGCCGGCGTCGGCACCAGGCCCGCAATGACAAACACCATGACAAGAGCAGCCAGGAGAAAAAGCGCGGTGGAATAGCGGCGGATCATTCTATGTCCTCGGGCTCGTTCGTATCTGAGCTTGAATTGGGTTTGTTTCGGGTTTTTCAGGGGCTGTGATTCCCCGTTCAACGACAATCGGGCCGGTGGCGCCCAACAACAACAGATGCTGGACCTGGTCGCGCTGCACCAGCACCAATCGAGTCTTTGGATCGAGCGCCATGAATTCGACCACGCTGAGGCAACGTTCGGCGCGCCCTTTGACTGACGGTAATCGTCCAGCGAGACCGAAACGGCGCACCACCCAGGCGATCGCACCGATCAGCCCAATGACCAATACCAATGCCGCCAGGAAGCGGAGGTAGTTTTCCATAACCATTGCAACGGCATTGTTGGCATGAGATCCGCTGAACCGAGGAAGTAGCATGGTGACCGACAAGAAGAACGGATTTTGCTTCCCTTATCAGGCCGTATCTTGCTCTCAATGATGGGTATGAGCGTTTCTGAGCGGGCGTTTGGGATGGTGACCGTGTAGACACGCCCGCCACGCTTGAGAAGCCCGAAGACCGGTATCTTGCCGGCGGCGCCACGGCCTCGTTTGC
>JAYGED010000222.1:0-4265 GCA_046582565.1 Alphaproteobacteria bacterium | reverse complement strand
GATATGGTCCGAATAGGTCTTGATGATGTGTTGCAGACGCGGGGTCTCGAGGAATTCCTTGGCGTCTTTGCGCATATGCAGGGTAATCGCCGTGCCGCGCGGCCCCGCCTCCTCGACGGGGGCGATCGTGTAGGTTCCCGTGCCGTCGGATATCCAGCTCCAGCTTTGCGCTTCGCCGGCCTTGCGGCTGATCACCGCAATCTCGTCGGCCACCATGAAGGCCGAATAGAAGCCGACCCCGAACTGGCCGATCAGCGACACGTCATCGCCATTCCCATCGCCATCGCCTTCAAGCTTCTCCATGAAGGCCGAGGTGCCCGAGCGCGCGATGGTGCCCAGCTCGGAGATCAACTCGTCGTAGCCCATGCCGATGCCGTTGTCGGTGATGGTGATAGTCTTGGTCTTCTTGTCGATCACCACGGTGACCCGCAGATCGGGATCGTCGGACAACAGGCTGCCATCGGTCAGGGCCGCGTAGCGCAGACGGTCGCAGGCGTCGGACGCGTTGGACAGCAATTCGCGCAGGAATATCTCGCGTTCGCTGTAGAGCGAGCCGGCGACGATCTTGAGCAAGCGGCCGACTTCCGCTTCGAAGGAGCGGGTTTCTTCTTTACGGGTTTTCGGGGCCGCTGGTTTTTTGGCCATAATTTCACACTGCCTTAAAAGAATTATATTCTGGCGGTGGATATTAGCCTTTGATGGTGTGGTTTCAAGCGTTCGGCCTTGCATTCGACCGATAAAACATCAACTCTATTTCTTATGTATCGCCCGTTTGAAGGCCCGCGTAACGACCATGAGCCGCGTGAGACAGCGGTTCTCGGCCCTACCAATACCGGCAAGACCCATCTTGCGGTCGAACGCATGCTGGGCTACGCAAGCGGCATGATCGGCCTGCCGCTCAGGCTGTTGGCGCGCGAGATTTATGATCGGGTGGCGGCGAAAGTGGGCGTGCGCGCCGTGGCCTTGATCACCGGCGAGGAGAAGCTGGTGCCGAAGACCGCGCGCTATTTCGTCTGCACCGTGGAATCCATGCCGCTCGAGCGTCCCGTGGCGTTCCTGGCGGTCGATGAAATCCAGCTCTGCGCCGACGATCAGCGCGGCCATGTGTTCACCGAGCGTCTGCTCCACGCCCGGGGCCGTGAGGAGACCATGTTCCTGGGCGCCGAGACCATCCGCCCCTTGATCCGCCGACTGGCGCCGGGGATTTCTTTCGTCACCCGGCCGCGCTTCTCGACCCTCAGCCATACCGGCGCCAAAAAGCTCACCCGCCTGCCGCCGCGCAGCGTGGTGGTCGCCTTCTCGGCCACGGACGTCTATGCCCGCGCGGAAACTCTGCGCCGCCAATGCGGTGGTGCGGCGGTGGTCATGGGGGCGCTCAGCCCGCGCACGCGCAACGCCCAGGTGGCGCTCTATCAGGCCGGCGAGGTGGATTATCTGGTCGCCACCGACGCCATCGGCATGGGGCTCAACATGGATGTCGATCATGTGGCCTTCGCCGCCCTTCGCAAGTTCGACGGTCGGGTCTCGCGCGATTTGACGGCTGCCGAGGTCGCCCAGATCGCCGGCCGCGCCGGGCGTCATATGAACGACGGCACCTTCGGCGTCACCGCCGATGTGGCCGGCTTTACGCCCGACGTTATCGAGGCGGTCGAGAGCCATAGCTTTAGCAGGCTGAAGACTCTCAACTGGCGCAATCATCGCCTGGATTTCTCTTCCCTGTCGGCGCTGGTCCGCGAGCTTGACAGGCCGCCGCCGGCGCGCGGCCTGATCCGCGCCCCCGATGCCGAGGACAGCCTGGCTCTCAAGGCCCTGGCCGGGAACGAGGCCATCGCGGCCCTGGCGAGCCATCCGGACGCGGTGCGGCTGCTTTGGGATGTCTGCCGGATACCCGACTATCGAAAGGTCATGGTCGATGCCCATATCGCCCTTGTGGGCCGCATATACCGTCATTTGATAGTCGGCGACGGGCGGCTCCCGACAGATTGGTTCGCTCCCCAGGTTGCCGGGCTTGATCGGATCGACGGCGATATCGACACCCTGGTCGGCCGCATCGCGCATATTCGCACCTGGACCTATATTTCCCATCGCTCGGGCTGGCTGCCCGACGCCGCCCATTGGCAGGATCTTACGCGGGCCATCGAGGATCGCCTGTCGGATGCCCTTCACGAGCGCCTGACCCAGCGTTTCGTCGATCGGCGGACGGCGGTTCTGGTGCGCGGGATGAAGCGCGACGATAAGCTCTATGCGGTGGTGGCGAAAGACGGTGAGGTTACCGTTGAGGGCTATTACATCGGCCGGCTGACCGGGTTCAGCTTTCGCGCCGACCGCGCCAGCGCGCCGTTTGAAGGCAAGGCCTTGGAGAATGCCGCGCGGCGCGCCCTCAAGGATGAGATCAACCGCCGCATAACCCGGCTCATGGAGGATCGCAGCGGTGCTTTCACCATTGACGATCATGCCCGTCTGACCTGGCGCGGCGCCCCGATCGCCCGCCTGGTGGCCGGGCCGACGGCGGCCGCCCCGCGTATCGAACTGATAGCCAGCGATCTGTTGTCCAACACCGCCTCGGCGCGCCTCGCCGCGCGCCTTGAGGACTGGCTGGGCGGCTATATTGCGCGGCGGGTCAAGCCGCTTGCGCGCCTCGGCGACGCCGGCCTGACCGGATCCGCCCGGGGCCTTGCCTACCAGCTGATCGAATGTCTCGGCTCCATGCCGCGGCGCGGCGCTACGCGTGAGATCAACGCCTTGGCGCCCAAGGACCGCGCCGCTCTCAGCCGTCTCGGCGTTCGCATCGGCCGCCAAGGGGTGTATCTCGCAGCCATGCTCAAACCGACATCGCGCGCCGTGCGGGCTTTGTTGTGGGCGGTCCATGCGGGCTGGGATCCGGTGCCGGCGGCGACCCCCGGCAAGGTCTTTTCCATGCCGGTTGATGGCGCCCTGCCGCGCGGCTACTACGCGGCCATCGGCTATCGTATTGTGGGCCGGCGGGCCGTCAGGCTCGATGTGGTCGACCGTATTCTTGTGTGCGCCGACAAGCTGTCACGCAGCGGGCCGTTCACCCCAACTGAAGAGATGGTCATGCTCGCCGGCTGTGACGTCGAGAGTTTCGGCGCCCTGCTCGCCGGCCTCGGCTTTCGCGCAAGCCCGCCCGACAACCAGGGCGCTGTCTTCTACAGCCCACCGGCGAGAAGCCGTCAGACCAAGAGGAAACGGCGGCGCAAGTCAGCCAACCCCAGCTCGCCCTTCGCCAAGCTCGCAACCTTACGGGTTTCCGCCTCATGACGGAGACCAGGAACGGCCGCCTGCGACTCGACAAATGGCTGTGGTATGCGCGTTTCTTCAAGACCCGCTCGCGTGCCGCGCGGACCTGTGCTGCCCATCCGGTGCGGATCAACGGCGAGGTGGTGTCGAAGTCCCACGCCACGGTGAAGCCCGGCGATGTGCTGACCTTTCCTCTGGGGCCTCATATCCGGGTCATCGAAATCCTTGAGCTGGGCACGCGGCGCGGACCGGCACCCGAGGCACAAGGCCTTTATAGCGACCTGTCTCCGCCGCCTGTCGCCAAGCGGGAAGAGCCGGCGGGTGACCGCTCGGGGCGGCCCACCAAAGCCGGCCGCCGCGCCATTATGCGCTTCAAGGAAAGCGGTCTTTAGTGGATAAAATCTAACATATGGCACCCATACGATCCCCAGTCGCGGTTTCTCGGCAGGCGAGCGCCCGCCGGCGATGCCTTTGCATCGTCAAGGGTGCTCAACGCCCCGAGAAGCCGCGACTGGGGACCCGAAGGGCGGCGTCCCAAGCCCGCCGGACGCGTTGCCCAATGCTTGTGATGCTCCAGCATCACGGCGCATCGGGCGCCTTTCCGGGCGGACTTATGACGCCGTCGTAGGGGTACCATTCGTTAGATTCTATCCACTAGCCACTCCGGATGTCGCGGGCATGATAGCCCTGCATGTAGAGTAGGGCAGTCAGGTCGCCGTGATTGATCCGGACTCGGGCGACCCGGGCGACGACGGGCTCGGCGTGAAAGGCAACGCCCATGCCGGCGGCTTCCAGCATGTCGATGTCGTTGGCGCCGTCGCCCACGGCCATGGCCTGATCACGATTGATCTTCAATTCCCGGCACAAGGCATCCAGTCGCGCGAGCTTGCCCGCCCGGTCGATTATCGGCAACTCGAGGGTGCCGGTGAGATGATGGGCCGCGACCTCAAGCCGGTTGGCGTAATGAGAATCAAATCCGAGGGCGGTTCGCACGCCAGCGCTGAAGG
>JAYGED010000135.1:0-1753 GCA_046582565.1 Alphaproteobacteria bacterium | reverse complement strand
CGAGGACCAGGAATTTATTGACGCGATTTCCGGCTTGAGCGAGGCATGAAGCGCGGAGAAGTGTGGACGGTGTCCGGAGGCGGCTACGCCGGCAAGCCACGTCACGCCGTTATCGTTCAGGACGGCCGGTTCGATGCCACTGCCTCCATAACGGTCTGCGTGTTCACCACGGACGACACCGATGCGCCGCTATTTCGCCTTCCGGTCCGGCCAAGCGAGAACAATGGCCTGCGCTCCGACTCCCGGCTTATGGTGGATAAGATCACCACGGTCGCCAAGGAACGGATCGGGGAACAGATCGGCCAACTCGATAATGCCGACATGATGCGATTGAACCAGGCGATAATGGTATTTCTCGGCCTGGCTTGAGAGCGCCGTCAACTACCGCCAAATCCCGCGTGCGTCGAACACCTGCTTTTCGCTCAAGCGATCTCTGGCGACTAGCTTGAAATCCTTGTGGTCGACCAGCAGGACCACAATGTCAGCTTTGTCCAGCGCATCGTCCAAACTCGACAGGGTCGCGCCTTCCAGTTCCGCCGGCAGGGTTTCGATGTGCGGCTCGACGCAGAGGATTTGCCCCGCTTTGGCTTTGGCCAATAGTCGCACCACATCCATGGCCGGGCTTTGGCGCAAATCGTCGATATCGGCTTTGTAGGCAAGACCCAGGCAGGCGATCACCGGTGCGTCCATGTCATTTGCGGCATGAATGATTTGTTCGGCCAGATGGCCGGGCTTGGCGTCGTTAACCTTGCGTGCGACGCGGATCAAGTCGGTGTCGTCGGGCGCACTATCGACGATGAACCAGGGATCGACGGCGATGCAATGGCCGCCGACGCCGGGGCCGGGTTGCAGGATATTGACCCGGGGATGATGGTTGGCCAACCGGACGGCCTCCCAGGGGTCGACGCCGAGCTTTTCGCAGATGATGGACAGTTCGTTGGCGAAGGCGATGTTGACGTCGCGGAAGGCGTTTTCCGAAAGTTTCACCAATTCCGCCGTCGGCGCCGTGGTCAGCAGGCATTCGCCTTCGACGGCGAGGCCGTACAGCGCCGCCGCCCGTTCGCTGCACCTGGGCGTGATGCCGCCGATGACCCGGTCGTTCTTGGACAGTTCCACCATCACATTGCCCGGCAACACCCGTTCCGGGCTGTGGGCGATGCGGATATCAGCCCCGTCGCCGGCATCATGGGGGAAAGACAGTTCCGGGCACAATTCCGCCAGCCGGGCGGAAACCCGTTCGGTGGTGCCGACGGGAACGGTCGATTCAACGATGATCAGGTCGCCCTTTTTCAGCACGCCCTTGAGGCTTTCGGCGGCGGCCATCAGGTGGCCCAGGTCCGGCTTGTGATCGTCGGTGAAAGGGGTGGGGACGGCGATAATGAAGGCGTCGGCCGCCTCGGGCTCCAGCGCGGCGCGCAGCTTTCCCGCAGCGACGGCGTCGCCAACGATTTTATCCAGACCCGGTTCGACGAAGTGGACCTCGCCCCGGTTGATCTTGTCGACGACAGCGGCGTTGGTATCGACGCCGACAACGTCGAGGCCGTGGCCGGCGAAAATCGCCGCCGTCGGCAGGCCGACGTAACCAAGCCCGATCACGGAAAGGCTGTTAAAGGTCACGGCTGAGTTCCTCGACAATACGGCCGGCGGCGTTGCCGTCGCCGTAGGGGTTTTGGGCGCGGCTCATGGCCTGGTAGGCGGCGTTATCGTCGAGCAGGCGCGCGCTTTCGGCGACGATGGCCGCCGTGTCGGTGCC
>JAYGED010000086.1:0-2304 GCA_046582565.1 Alphaproteobacteria bacterium | reverse complement strand
TTTGTCTTCCACTTCACGCCAACCTCCTCCTGGCTCAACGCCGTCGAGGGCTTCTTCGCCAAACTTGCAAGACGGCGGCTCAAACGCGGCGTCTTCCACTCTCTCGTCGATCTCCAGGCCACCATCAATCGCTTCGTCGCCGAAACCAACAAAAACCCCAAACCCTTTACATGGACAACCGATCCAGACAAAATCGTCGCTGCCGTGAAAAGAGGGTACCAAGCGTTAGACTCCATCCACTGGCAAGCTGTCCAAGTAGCCCATCGAAAAAGTTGAAGTCAGTTATGCCAAGGTCTTCCATAAGAAGATATTGACCCATCATCGGCATTGGATGGTCATATGTAATTTTGTCCACTCCATCGCGCTTTGATATTTTTATGCGCGGCGAGTCCAGCGATTTATTGCATCGCGCAAGGAATTCTTGCCCAACGGCTAACTCGCGTTGCGTTAGTTCGTAGGGCTTGGCTGGAGTTCTTGCCTTGCGTTTCCGTTTACTAGATTTGGCCATGACTGTTTCTTCCTTAATACTTAACCCTGACACACCCTGTCCCGCATTTGGTAGAACCCATCGGCCAGCCATTCATCGCCAAGCGCCACGGGATAGAGTTCGGTCAATGCTGGCCTAGACCGATTTGCTATGTTGTTTGCATAAAATTCACCATCAGAATGCCTAGGTGACGCACTGACAAAACAGACAGAAGGGCTTTTGTCAGTTTTGTCAGTTTGCTGGATATGCGTTTCCAGATTATTTTCCGGCGGACTCCATTCGAGCCATCGGGACCGAAATGCGGTCATGCGGCACGCCTTCGGAGTTCGGGGTTGAGAAAGATAACCTCGGCTCGGCGGCCCCCTGTTTCGCGCTCCTCGATCCGTAACCAGGAATGCCGCTCAAGAACCTTGAGGCCAGACCAGACATCTTCGGGCGTTCTAAGCCCGCTCCATTGACCGCGGTACAGGTCTCGGACATGGCCAAATCAAGGACATGATCTCGATCCGTGAGCGGCCGGCCTCGGTTGAGGATCGGGCGGTGCCGGGTCACTGGGAAGGCGATCTGTTGTCGGGATCGAAGAACAGCCACATTGCGACCCCGGTCGAACGTCATACGCGTTACGTGATGTTGGCGAAGATTGCCAACAAGGAAACCGAGACAGTGGTTTCCGCGCTCATCACCCAGGCCAGGAAGCTCCCGAGCGAGCTGTACAAGTCCTTGACCTGGGACCGGGGCAAGGAACTCGCGGATCATCGGCGGTTTAGCCTGGCAACCGACATCGCTGTCTACTTCTGTGATCCGCAAAGCCCGTGGCAACGGGGTTCCAATGAGAACACCAATGGCCTGCTCAGACAGTACTTCCCCAAGGGAACCGACGTGTCGGTATACTCGCAGGCTCATCTGAACAAAGTGGCGCGTCAGCTCAATGAACGGCCCCGCAAAACGTTGGAGTTTGAAACGCCGGCAGAGAGATTTAACGCGTGTGTTGCATCGACCGGTTGAGGCGGCAGCCATATGCGGACATTCAGGTTCTGGTGCCCGTATAGTTGTTTGATGTTATTGTTTCCGGCAGGGAACGAGGGTGTAGGAGAAAATCATGGCAAAAACATTTATGCAGCTTGCCGATGATGCAATGGCGCAAGCCCACTCTGTCAGCGTCGAAGAAGCGTTGCAGGAATTGAAGGATAACCCGAACGCGCTGTTAGTGGACGTTAGGGAAGCAGAAGAAGTAGAGGCAACCGGTCTGGGCGTAGGGGCGATTAATGCGCCTGGCAGATCACTCGCGTGGAAGGCCTGTCGTGAGATCTACGAAGAATATCGCGAACCCGAACTTCAAGACCCATCCCGTCGAGTCCTCACCACCTGTGGGTCATCGCGGTGCATCTGCGGTAAATCTGCTGACAGAAATGGGGTTCACTAATGTGTCCTACGTTGAGGGCGGCATGAAGAAACTGCTCGCCGCTGGATTGGCTACCGAGTAGAGGCATCAAAGTTAATGGCCCCACTGGAGCGGTGCTAAATGTCTGCTATGGGTCAGCAGACATATCGCGACTACCCTCAGAATGTCCGCTTTCGGGGATAAAGCGGAAGTAAATCACCGTACCTAAAAGAGTCCGCTAATAGCCATAAGCGGAGATTGGTGCGCCGCAGGGAGACAATAGGTAACGGATCATTCTATCGACAGATAACTCTACCTATCCACGCAATGAAAGTTGGTTAAGTAACCGTTATTACAGCCGAATCGGCCTCGTCTGAATCATTAATCGGCGACTGAATCAATAATCGACGGCGAGCGACAATCCGTTTGTATCGCC
>JAYGED010000081.1:0-16519 GCA_046582565.1 Alphaproteobacteria bacterium | reverse complement strand
GCTCGACCGATACCTTGCATGAATGTCCGCTTTCGGGGGCAAAGCGGACATACGAATTGCTTCACGAACAGCTTCGCCCATCCCAATTTCGGCTTTGGGTCTGAAATACGTATATCACTTCATGATTATCAGGCTGCAAGGGCGGTAGCCTACCTAAGATCAAACGCACCCCCACACGCACCCTGAACAAAACAATGGCTCAGAGATTACTCTCTAAGCCATTGTAATACTTGGTAGCGGAGGAGGGATTCGAACCCCCGACACGCGGATTATGATTCCGCTGCTCTAACCAACTGAGCTACTCCGCCACGGATGAGGCCAGGGGTATAGGAGGCGGCGCCGGGACTGTCAAGCGACGCTCGATCCAGCCGCCGCCGAGAACACGGCCGCCCTGGTAGAAAACGCAAGCCTGGCCCGGCGCGATGGCTTCCTGGGGTTGGTCCAGGGTGACTTCGGCGCGATCGCCATCCAGGCCGCGAAGGGTGGCGGGAACCGGCTCGGCCTGGGCGCGCAGCTTGACCGAAAGCGGCCATTCGCGGGCCGCCAAATCTTCGTCGCCGAGCCAGTTAATGCCGGCCAGGGTGAGGCTTTGCCCGAACAGTTCGCTACGCGGGCCGACCACGACCCGGCGCGTCTCCGCCTCGATGCGCAGCACGTACAGCGGCTCGGACCCGGCGATTCCGATCCGCCGCCGTTGACCAACCGTGTAGTTGACGATGCCGTCATGGCGGCCGAGAACGGTCCCCTCGCCATCGACGATGTCGCCGGGTACGCAGGCCTCGGGGCGCAGCCGCGCGATAAGTTCGGCGTAGCGGCCCTCGGGCACGAAACAGATATCCTGGCTGTCGGGCTTGTCGGCTACGGCGAGGCCGAAGCGGGCGGCGATCTCGCGGGTCTCGCGTTTATCGAGGCCACCCAGAGGAAAGCGTAATATGGCGAGCTGATCGCGGCTGGTGGCGAACAGGAAATAGCTCTGGTCTTTGTGGCGGTCGGCGGCGCAATGCAGCTCAGGCCCCTCTGCCCCGATTTCGCGCCGCACATAATGGCCGGTCGCCAGGGCGTCGGCGCCGAGGTCGCGCGCCGTTGCCAGCAGGTCGCGGAACTTGACGGTCTGATTGCAGCGGATACAGGGGATCGGCGTTTCGCCGCGCAGATAGCTGTCGGCGAAGTCGTCGATCACCTCGGCCTTGAAGCGGCTTTCGTAATCGAGCACGTAATGGGGAAAATCGAGCTTATCGGCAACCCGGCGCGCATCATTGATATCCTCGCCGGCACAGCAGGCGCCGGATCGCCGGATCGCCGCGCCATGGTCGTATAGCTGCAGGGTCACCCCAATCACCTCGAAGCCCTGCCCGGCGAGAAGCGCGGCGGTAACCGAAGAATCGACGCCGCCCGACATGGCGACGACGACGCGGGTCGCGGAAGGCGGCTTGTCTATGCCTAGGCTATTCACGAGTCGGCCATCAGGCTTGGGACTTCGGCCGGCAGGGTCACGCAAAGCCCGTCGAGGGCCTCGGTGATGCGGATTTGACAGCCGAGCCGCGAGGTCTTGGTCAGATCGAAGGCGAGGTCGAGCATGTCCTCCTCATCTTCGGTAATCTCCGGCAGCAGATCGAACTGATCCGCATTGACGATCACATGACAGGTGGCGCAGGCGAGCGAACCCTCGCAGGCGCCTTCGATATTGATATCATGCTCGCGCGCCACTTCGAGGATCGACAGACCCAGGGCGGCCTCGACTTCAAGGCGGTTTCCATTGGGATGGATGAAGGTCATTTTGGGCATAACAAGGCGTTCCACAGGCGCGCGCCGCGCCGAAGCAACTAAATCATAGAAATCCTGGCATCATATAGAGCATTGTCGGGCGAGTTGCAGAGGCTTCAGCAAATAAAAATAAAATTATTTTTCGCCGCGCAGGCGGGAAAGCTGTTCAGCCACCGTCTGGATGGCGTAGTCGATTTCGGCCTCGGTGGTGAAACGGCCGATGCCGAAGCGGATCGAGGCATCGGCCCTCTCGCTCCCCATGCCCATAGCCATCAACACGTAGGACGGCTCAACCGAGGCCGAATTACAGGCCGAGCCTGTCGATACGGCGAGATCGCTCAGCGCCTCGACAAGCTGCTCGCCGCCGACTTCGGTGAAGCTGAGGTTGAGATTTCCCGGGATCCGCCGTGTCCGGTCGCCGTTCAGGCTGACCCCCTCGACGCTCGCGGTGATGCCTTCGAGCAGACGGTCGCGCAGTGCTGCGAGACGCTCATTATCGCTTTCCATCTCGGCCTCGGCGATGGCGCAGGCCTCGCCGAAACCGACACAGCTCGGCGTCGGCACGGTGCCTGAGCGCATACCGCGCTCCTGACCGCCGCCGTCGGTCATCGGAAGCAGGCGGACGCGCGGGCGGCGGCGCATATAGAGTGCGCCGACACCCTTGGGGCCGTAGACTTTATGGCTTGATATGCTCATCAAATCGATATTCATGGCGTTGACATCAAGCGGAATTTTGCCGACTGCCTGGGCGCAATCGCTATGCAGATGGGCGCCGTACTCCCGGCATAGAGCACCGATTTCAGCCAGCGGCTGGATCACGCCGGTCTCGTTATTGACTCCCATGACCGAGACCAGCAGCGTCTCATCGTTCATCACATCCGCCAGCTCGCCAAGATCGACGAAGCCGCGGTCATTCACCGGCAGGGTGACGATTTCAAGGCCGTCGCGCCCGAGATGCTTGCAGGTCTCGATGACGCATTTATGTTCGGTGACCACGGTGATGACGCGGTTGCGGCGGCCCTTGTGATGTTCGTATTCGAACGCCGCCACGCCCTTGAGCGCCAGATTGTTGGCTTCCGTGGCGCCCGAGGTAAAGATGATTTCGCGCGGATCGGCGCCGATCAGCGAGGCAACTTGCTCGCGGGCGCGCTCCACGGCGTCGGCGGAGGTCGATCCAAATACATGGGTGCTTGAATGGGGATTGCCGAAATGCTCGGTTAAATACGGCATCATCGCTTCAAGGGCGCGCGGATCGAGCGGCGTCGTCGCCTGATAATCGAGATAGATGGGAAGCTTTATATTAGCGCTTGCTTGTCTTAATACGGTCAAACTCATGATCTAATTATACCTCATGTCCTGCCGATCCTCCACATCCCTGGGAGCGAAGATCGGTCCAGACATCGATCACTCGCACGACATCTCCCACTGACGTGCGCCATCCGAGGCTAATACGGACTGCCCGCGAGGCCAAGCCTCTATCTATATCCATGGCCTTAAGAACATGTGAAGGGCCGACCTTGCCCGATGAACAGGCCGAGCCGGCGCTCACCGCCACGCCGGCCAGATCGAACCCCATGACCTGGGTCTCGCTGGGCATTGTCGGCATGGCGATACAGGCGGTATTGCACAGCCGGGGGACGCGATTGCCGATGAGGCCGCCGCCGAGGGCGCTGATTTCCGCCTCGATTCGATCCCGCAAGCTAGCGATACGCGCAACATCGGCGAGGTCATCTTCCGCCAACTCGGCCGCAACCCCGAAACCGACGATGCCGGACATGTTCTCGCTGCCCGCCCGGCGGCCGGTTTCCTGACGGCCACCGGCGAGCTGCGCCTCGATTTCCACGCCGTCCCCCAGGATCAAGGCGCCGATCCCCTGGGGCCCGCCCATTTTATGGGCCGACAGGCTCAACAGATCGGCGCCCAACTGCGCCCGGTCGATGCTCAAGCGCCCGGGCGCCTGAACCGCGTCGCAATGGAGCAGCGCGCCATGGGCATGGGCGATTCGGGCAGCCTCGGCGATCGGTTGGATCACTCCGGTCTCGTTATTGGCCAGCATCAAAGAGACCAGGGCCGGCGTCTGGTCCTCGGCGAGGGCAGCCTCAAGGGCGGCAAGGTTAACAAGGCCATCGCCGTCAACCGGCAGGATCGAGGCATCGGTCGCGGAGCCGAGTACAGAATCATGCTCAATCGCCGAGATCAGAAGGCGGCCTCGCCCGGTGCCCTTGAGCGCCAGATTGTTGGCTTCGGTGCCGCTCGAGGTAAAGATCACATCACCGGGCTGTGCGGCCGTCAGGGCGGCCACCTGCTCACGGGCCCGCTCTACCGCCCGGCGCGCCTGGCGGCCATAGCCGTGCACCGAAGACGGGTTTCCAACCTGGGCCATGGCGTCGCGCATGGCGTCACAGACGGCGGGCTTGATCGGCGCCTCGGCGTTGTAATCGAGGTAACAGTCCATCAAGAACTGTCGTCGTCTTTGTGAGCGTCCTGGCCGGTGTTCCTGCGGCGCTGTTCGGCCTCCATTTCCTGGATACGGGACGACAGCTCATCCATCTGATCGAGCAGGCCATCAATGGCGCGGCTCGTCGGGTCCAGCATAGTGGCCGACGGCGCGCCATAAGGGGCAAACGGCGCCGGCTTGGAGGCGTCGTGACCGCCGATGGTGCGCGCCGGAATGCCGGCGACCGTATGACCGGCGGGCACGTTCTTCACCACCACCGCATTGGCGCCGACGCGGGCGCCCTTGGCAACGGTGATCGGCCCCAGCACCTGGGCGCCCGAACCGACGATCACGTCGTCGTCCAGGGTCGGGTGTCGCTTCTGATTGACCTGGGACTGGGAATCGACCGACGGCGCGATGCCGCCCAGGGTTACCCCGTGATAGAGGGTGACATTATCGCCGATTTCGGCAGTCTCGCCGATCACCACCCCCATGCCGTGATCGATGAACAGGCCCTGGCCGATAATGGCGCCGGGATGAATTTCGATGCCGGTAAGAATGCGTCCGAGATAGGAGATGAAGCGCCCTAAAAGCTTGAAGTCGCGGCCCCAGGCCCAATGGCTCAGGTGATAAAACAGCAGCGCATGGAAGCCCGGATAGCAAAGAATAACCTCGAGTCGCGACCGCACGGCGGGGTCGCGCTCGAAAACAACACCGATTTCGTCCCTTATCCTCTTGAACATCATGACTTCCGGCGGATAGTATGGCGCGCTTCTGGCCCGGGCCTCACTGCGCGCGTAACGAAGCGCTGTCGCGGTCGGGCCTTGAAGGTCATATAGATACCCGCCCCTCCGGTTCAAGCACGTCTATCCTGGTCAATCTCGATCATCGCGGTCAAGTTCTTCGACGTGCATAGCCCATATTACGCAAGTTGCATCTTTTTATGAATTTCAAACATACGCGCATTTGCCATCGGCCTGGACGTCTCCATGCCTGAAATTATCATCAACGGACCAGAGGGTCGCATCGAGGGCCGCTATCGTCATGGCACCGTGGAAAACGCCCCGATTGCGATAATCCTCCACCCCCACCCCGAACACGGCGGGACCATGAACAACAAGGTGGTCTACACCCTGTTCCACACTTTCGTGCGTTACGGATTTTCGGTGCTGCGCATCAATTTCCGCGGGGTCGGCCGCAGCCAGGGCAGCTTCGACAACGGCCAAGGCGAGCTGAGAGACGCCGCGTCATCGCTCGACTGGCTACAGAGCTTCAACGCCAAGGCGAGTAACTGTTGGATCGGCGGCTTCTCGTTCGGCGCCTGGATCGGCATGCAACTACTCATGCGCCGGCCCGAGGTCGATGGTTTCATCTCCGTCGCCCCGCCCGCCAATCTCTACGACTTCACTTTTCTCGCGCCCTGCCCGTCATCGGGCCTGATCGTTCAGGGCGGCGCCGACGAACTGGTGCCTGAGCCTTCCGTCGACCAGCTGGTCACCAAGCTCTCCCTGCAGAAACGGATCACCGTCGATTATAATGTCATCGAAGGCGCCAATCATATTCTCAACGATCACATCGACAACCTGACGGGCCACGTGGAGGACTACCTCACCAAACGTCTCGGTGAAGCACCGTCCTCCTAGGCTCACCGCCTTCCTAAGAACGATATAGAACGCCGCCCGTCAGCGGGCTCGGCGCGCCGGTGGTTGTCGGCAGGGTAAGCGGCAAATCGTCCAGGCTGCGCAGGGCGAGATAGGCAAAAGCCTGGGCCTCGATGGCATCGCCGTTCCAACCCACAGACTCGACCGGCTCGACAGGAACCGATAGAGCCGCCGCGAGGCCGGCCATCATGGTCGGGTTATGGCGGCCGCCGCCGGTCACCAGCCAGCGTTGCGGCCGGCCCGGCAGATGTGCCACCGCGCGGGCAACCGCGCCGACCGTGAAGGCGGTCAGGGTTGCCGCGCCATCGGCGACCGAAAGATCGGCGTCAAACAGATCAGCCACCACGGCGGTGAAATCATCGCGGTCGAGAGATTTGGGCGGTTTGCGCTCGAAATAATCCTCACAGAGCAGCCGCTCGACCAGAGCCCGGTCGGCAACGCCGCTGCGCCCCAGAGCGCCGTCCGCGTCGTACGCCACATCTAGATGCCGGCGCATCCAGTCGTCGAGCAGGGCATTGCCCGGTCCGGTATCGAAAGCCAGAATGCCGCCATCCTCGCCCAGCCAGGTGATATTGCCGACGCCGCCGAGATTGAGCACCGCCAGGGGCCGATCCAAACCCTCGGCCAGGGCCGCATGGTAGAGCGGCGCCAGCGGCGCGCCCTGACCGCCGGCAGCCACGTCATTGCTTCGGAAATCGCAGACCACGTTGATACCGGTAAGCTGGCTGAGCAACGCGCCGTCGCCGATCTGCCAGGTCATCCTCTCCTCGGGCCTGTGGGCGATGGTGTGGCCGTGAAAGCCGATCACATGAACCGCGTTCGCCTCGAGGCCCTCGGCCGCGAGCAAGGCGGCGACCGCGGCCCCATGGGCATGGGTGATACGGTTTGTTACGCCGTCAATGTCGCCGGACCCGCCGAGACAATTGCGCAAGCCGGCGCGCAGCTCCTCTTCATAGGGGACCGTGAGCCAGCCCCCGCGCTTGACCAGGGCGGCGCCATCACTCTCGATCAGCGCCACATCAATGCCGTCGAGCGAGGTGCCGCTCATCAATCCCAACGCCAGCCGAAGGTCGGACATAATTCATTCTTTCGCCACGGAAGCAGGCTGGTATGCTAAATCACCATCGCCTGACACACCAGATGACGCGGAATAGATGACCACACTTAAATCCGAATTCCTGCGCGAGATTACCGCGCGGGGCTATATGCACCAATGTACCGATATCGACGCGCTCGATGCCCGCGCCGCGAAAGGCCCCATCACCGCCTATATCGGCTTCGACTGTACGGCGCCCAGCCTGCATGTGGGCTCTCTGGTGGGGATCATGCTGTTGCGCCGGCTGCAAAAGGCCGGTCACAAGCCCATCGTGCTTATGGGCGGCGGCACCACCAGGATTGGTGATCCGTCTTTTCGCGATGAATCCCGTCCCCTGCTGTCCGACGATGTGATCAACAGCAACATGGCCGGCATCAAGGCGGTGTTCTCGCGCTATCTCGATTTCGGCGACGGGCCGACCGACGCCATCATGGTCAACAATGCCGATTGGCTCGACGATCTCGCCTATATCCCCTTCCTGCGCGATTACGGCCCCCATTTCTCGATAAACCGTATGCTGGCCATGGATTCGGTCAAGCTGCGTCTGGATCGCGAGCAGACCCTGAGCTTCCTCGAATTCAACTATATGATCCTCCAGGCCTATGATTTCCTCGAGCTGTCTCGGCGGCAAGATTGTGTGCTGCAGATGGGCGGCTCGGATCAGTGGGGCAATATCGTCAACGGGGTCGAGCTCGGGCGGCGCGCCGCCGGCGTCGAGCTATACGGCCTGACCACGCCGCTGATCACCACCGCCTCGGGCGGCAAGATGGGCAAGACCGCCCAGGGCGCCATGTGGCTCAATGAAGACATGCTGTCGGCCTACGACTACTGGCAGTTCTGGCGCAATACGGACGACGGTGACATTGGCCGCTTCCTGCGTCTGTTCACCGAATTGCCGCTCGATGAAATCGAGCGCGCCGAGGCGCTGGAGGGCGCCGAGATCAACGATGCCAAGAAGCTGCTTGCCCATGCAGCCACGGTCATGTGCCACGGCGAAGACGCGGCGCGCACCGCCGCCGAGACGGCGCAAGCAACCTTCGAGCAGGGCGCCCATGGCGAGGCGCTGCCGGTGATCAGCCTGCCCAGAGCCGAGCTGGAGGCGGGCGTTCCTGCCTTCACCTTGCTCCATCGCGCCGAGCTTTGCGCCTCGGGCGGCGAGGCGCGGCGGCTCATCAAGGGTGGCGGCGGACGGCTCAACGATACGCCCATCACCGATGAGACCTATCTCATCACCCTGGCCGACATGTCCGATGACGGCGTCATCAAACTGTCCGCCGGCAAGAAGCGCCACGCCCTGGTGCGCGCCGACTGACTAGCCTAAGCTGTCTTCTTCGAGCAAAACCAGGAGGCCTTATGTCGAGCTTCAATTCTGAAAAAATCGCGGAAATCCACCGGGAGTTACACAGCAAACTGCCCAGCGAACCCGCGCTCCGGGTCAAGGCGCTGGAGGGTCTGCTGGTCGAGAAGGGGATGATCAAGAGCGAGACCATCGACGCCTGGATCGAGCATTACACCGAGGAGATAGGCCCCAAGCGCGGCGCCCATGTGGTGGCGCGATCCTGGCTCGATGCCGCCTTCAGGGACAGGCTCATGAGCGACGCACCGTCCGCCCTCGACGAGCTCGGCTATCTCGGTCACGCCACCGGCCATTTGAAAGCCGTGGAGAACACGCCCACGATCCATAACCTGGTAGTCTGCACCCTGTGCTCCTGCTATCCCTTCGGTGTGCTTGGCATGGCGCCGAATTGGTACAAGACCGCCGCCTATCGCAGCCGTGCGGTGCGTGATCCACGCGGTGTGCTGGCGGAATTCGGCGTGCGGATCGGCGATGACGTGGAAGTGCGGGTGTGGGACAGCACCGCCGAGCTGCGCTATCTGGTGATCTCCGAACGACCCCAAGGGACAGACGGCTGGGACGAGGCGGCGCTCACCGCCCTGGTCAGCCGCAATTCCATGATCGGCACCGACCGCGATCTCACTCCTTTTGTTTCAGGGTGGACTGACTGATGGACGGCGCCCATGATCTCGGCGGCAAGCAGGGCTTCGGCCCGATCGAGGTAGAGACGGATTTCATTGCCTTTCACGAGCCCTGGCAGGCGCGTGGCTGGGCGATCACCCGCTCGACCTTCCGATCCGACTGGACCATCGACTGGTGGCGTCACATTCGTGAACTGATCGATCCGGTCAATTATCTGAGCCGGCATTATTTCGATTCCTGGCTGCAATTGCAGACCGCTGCCCTGATCGATTCCGGGGCGCTCACCATGACGGAAGCCGTCTCGGGCCAGGCCGCCGACCTTGCCCCGGATGCCGATCCCATGGCGCCGGAAGCGGTGGTGGCCATAGCGGCCAAAGCGGCCTACTTCGACCGGCCCATCGACAGCGCCCCGGCCTTCAACCCGGGCGACACGGTGCGCACCCGGCGTATGGGCGCCATTGGCCATTGCCGTCTGCCCGCCTATGCCCAGGGCCGCTCCGGCCAAATCCACGCCTATCACGGCGCCCATATCTTCGCCGACGACTCGGCCCGAGGCGATGAGCACCCTGAACACATCTATAGCGTGGTGTTCGAGGCCAGCGAGCTGTGGCCCGAGGCGGCCGGACGGCGCGACCGCATCTATCTCGATCTGTGGGAACCCTATCTTGAACGCGCCTAACGACACTACAGACAACGCCCTGGGCCCGCTGAAACGCAAGGATGGCGAGCCTATCTTCGACGAAGCCTGGCAGGCGCAGGTGTTGGCCATGGCCGACAGCCTGACCCGGCAAGGCGCCTTCACGCCGGGCGAATGGTCGGAGACCCTGGGCGCCGAGTTACGCCGCGCTGAAGCCGACGGTGCGCAGGACGATGCGGAGACCTATTACCAGGCAGCCTTGCGGGCTCTGGAAAGCCTGCTCGACGGCGGCGGCGCGGTGAGCGTTGAAGCCGTAACCGAACGCCGCGATGCCTGGGAACGCGCTTATCTCGCAACCCCCCACGGCCAGCCGGTGACTCTCAAATCAGTTTCAGGCAAGTAATTTTTAGCGATTCGAATCCACGGACGGGTCTGTGTCGTCCGGGTTTTCGATATCCGCACTGAACAGGCCGCGCAGGAAGCCGGGCGCCAGCACCGATAACGGATTGACGGTAACCACCGGGTCGTCGAGCGGCCCTGACAGCTTGTAATTCATCGCGAAGACGCCGCCATCCTCCTCTCCGCCGACGAGAAGATCGCCGAGGATGGGGATTTTCCCGAAAATACTGTTCAGGGCATAGGCCGGCACCAGGGTGCCGTCGAGATCGGCGGTCTCGGCCTGCTGGTCGATATGGCCCTTGAAGGTAAATCCGATCGCCGGGCCGAAAGCCCGCGCATCCTTGATTTCCAGCTGCTCGCCGCGTTTGGTGAACGGCACCACCAGCCGGCTGAGCGGCAAGCCATCGCCGGACAGCAGGTCGAAGACGCCGGTCAGGGTGGCGATGGTCAGGATGCGGGCCAGAACAGGCACCTTGCGAAGGGTGAAATTCCGAATTCGAAGTTCGCCGTCGATCGCCTCGCTATTGCCGTTTACGCCATCGAGGGCGGCCAGCAGGGTAATCTCGCCGCCAATGGCATCGTCGAACACATCCAGCGCCCGCAGCACCTCGCCGCCGTCATCGGATTTCAACCAGAAATACCGCCGGTTATTTTCCCGGCGGATGCCCATGGCGAGGCTATTGCCGCTAGCCAACAGCCCATCGATCCTGGCCGCTTCCCACTGCCCGCCTTTGGCGAGCAGCTTTGCTTCCACGGCGGTCAGGAATTGGTCGTCGCGGGTCATCACCCGGTCGATGGTGGCGGCGATGCTCATCTCCGGCAAAACATAGTCCTCGCTGTCGTCTTCGAGATAGGGCCTCAAATCGAGGCTTGGGCCCTTGATGGTCATGCGATAGCCGCCGCTCGTATCGACCACCATGGCGGCGCGAAAATCTGTCTCGCCGAAGGCCAGCCGATCGAGATCAAGCCTGACCAGAGCGCCTGTCTCGTCGTCGAGATCGGCCCGTCCCTGGGCGATGAGGTCGCCCGCCGCCAGATTGAAAGAATCGACAGAGAGCGGCATTCCCGGGCCATTTTGCAGGCGCAATTCCAGCAAGCCCCCGACCCCGGCAAGCTTCTCCCAATAGAGTTCGGGTATGCGAATGCGCGCATCATCGAGGCCGGCGTCGACGTGCCACAGAAGGCGGCCGTCAGCCTGGCCGGACACCTCAATGGCGATATCGGTCGGCCCGGTGATGTAATCGCTGCCGGGCATCCCGAGCGCCAGACGCTGTGTATCGGTGAGCCGCCCGGCGAAGGTAAAGCGGCGCTTGAAGGGCTCTTGGTCGGAGAAGTTTTCGCGCCAGGACCCCTCTCCGGAGGCGACACCCAGGGTGACCGGTCCGGATAGATCCAATCCCGTATTATCGAAGGTGAGCCGCAGCGGTCCCCCGCCTATATCGAAGCCGTCGAACAGGCCGGCGGCGTTCACATTGGTCAGGGTCGAGGTCGCCGTAATCACCACGTCCTCGGGCGTGAGCCGATAGGTGATGGGAAAGGAAAAAGCCATGGAAGTACGAACATCGCCGGTAACCGACCCCGGATCGAGGCCGAGCTTTCGCGGATAATCGAGCAGGGGATGGGCAAGCACGGCCAAAGCGTCGCTGATCGAGCCCTGGGCCTCCAACTGGATGCTGGTATCGTCGATGATACCCAAATCCGTTATTTTCACCCTGGCCTCCCGCAGGGTCAGGCCGTCCATGACGCCGCCCCATAAACGCATGTCCAAATTACGTCCGGTGATGGTGCCGAAGGCATCGACGCCAACCACCTTGGGCAGGGGGTCGTAGTAATTGACGGTGGCGCCCTCAATTTCCAGGGTGGTGCGAACGGCGGCTTCGGGCAGGCGCGGCAGCGCGAGATCGCCGGGCTTGAGGTGAAGGCTGGTCCGCGACTTGGTGAGCATTCCGCCGGTGATATTGTTCACCACCCATTCGCGCACGACGGGAACCAGCGCCACCGGCCAATAACGGGCGATATCATCGCCCGGCAGGTTGCTAACCGTGATGCCGGCGGCGATGAAGGGATCGGAATTGAAGCCTTCAACAACCCCATCGAAGTCGATTTTCGGGCCCCCGAGATTAATCGACGCACTTTTGATGCGAAGGCTCTGATTGGTATTTACATAGGTGCCGACCACCTCGGCGCCGACGATCTCGATCGGCTCGGTGAGCCAGTCATCGAAATGTAGCTGGCCGGCCTCGGCGCCCAGGTTGAAGGCGATTTCGGTCAGGTTTGCCTCGGCGTCGAGGGAGAACTCCATAACGCCGCTGACCGGAAAACCGCCAGTGCTTAAAAATTCGAGTCCGGGCGCTTCGAGAGCGATCCATTCGGGGCGCACCTCGGAGAAATTCACCCAGACCTTAAAATCACGGCCCTGGCCGCGATAGCGCGTGCGAATGCCGACCGGCGTTGCCCTGCCGCCGATATCGACCAGCAGGCTGGCGTCGATGCCGATGCCCGAGTCGTTGCGGGTTATGTTTATGGTGGCGCGGGGCGCCGTCCAGGCCATGTCCAGGCTATAGTCGATGACCGCGAGATCGCCGCGGATGATACTGATACGTTCGAGATAGCCCATCGCCTGCGTGCGGTTCGGCGGCGCCAGCAGATCGGCGAACAGCAAATTGAATGAGTCTGATGCGTCATCGAGGATTTTTCGTCGATCCACGTCCCCCAGACCGAACTCGAAGCTGCCGTCGGCGTTGCGCACCAATCTGACACTGGGTTCGATAATTTCGAGCGCCGTCGGCGCGACCATGCCGCGCCATAAGGCGGGCATGCTGAGACTGATGGATATTTCCGGCGCGGTGGCGGCAACCTCACCGTCAGCACCCCTGGCGCGCACGTCGAGGATGCGGATGTCGAGAGCCCGCTCCCAGCCGGCCCAGGTCAGAATGGTATCGGAAAATTCGAGCTGAATGGGCGAATCCGTTTGCTCAAGCGCGTCGGCCATATAGGGCGTAAGGAAGGCCAGCGAGATCGGCCCGGCAGACAGCCGCCAGGCGAAGACCGCAAAGATTATCGCCACCGCGGCTACCATTGCGGCGGCGAAATTAATCACAAAGCGGGCAGTGGGTCGAATCACCGTGAAGCCATCCTTTTGTTGATGGTAGGTTAATACCCCATCGGGTAGCCCCGTGTGTACTGAGTTCTGGCGGCGTGGAACAATGAATTTCGCCCTTTTAGATGAAATATCCAAGCTGCCCAAGCCATACGACGAGGCGCGGGCGGCAGGAGATATGGAAAACTGGCATAGTGCCGCGTCGGTTGCCGATCTGGCCACGGCCGCCACGTCATTCGCCGGCCATGCCCGGGGCGAAGGCTTGCTCCGCGCGATCTTCGGCAACAGCCCGTTTCTCGGACGCTGCGTGCTCAAAGACATCCCCTTCATGCTGCGTCTGGCCGAGCGTGGCCCCGGTCCCTGTCTCGACGCCTTGATCGCCGGCCTCGATGACCCCAATGACAGCGGCGGCGCTATGGGGGTGTCGATCATGCGGCGGCTGCGGGTCGCCCGATCCCAGGTAGCGCTTCTGGTGGCTGTCGCCGATATGGCCGGCTTATGGCCCCTCGAGCAGGTCACCACCGCCCTCAGCCGCTTCGCCGAGGCGGCCCTGGATACGGCGGTTGCGCATCTGTTGCGCAGCGCCGCTAGCTCAGGCGAATTGCGCCTCGAAGACAATGCCGATCCCAACATCGGTTGTGGGCTGACCATTCTCGGCCTCGGCAAGCTGGGCGCTTATGAGCTCAATTATTCGAGCGATATCGACCTGATTATTCTCTACGACCCGGAAGTCGTCCATTACACCGGCGGCGACGGGCCCCGCGGGGCGCAGGCCTTCTTCGTGCGCCTGACGCGACATCTGGTGCGCCTGATGCAGGAGAGAACCGCTGACGGCTATGTCTTTCGCACCGATTTGCGGCTACGGCCCGATCATGGCGCAACGCCGCCGGCGCTGTCCGTCGAAGCCGCCGAGACCTATTACGAAAGCCTCGGCCAGAACTGGGAGCGGGCGGCGATGATCAAGGCGCGTCCCGTAGCCGGCGACCGTGCCGTGGGCGAGGCTTTCGTCGCCGCGCTGACGCCTTTCATCTGGCGCCGAAATCTCGACTTCGCGGCGATCCAGGACATTCATTCCATCAAACGCCAGATCAACGCCCATCACGGCGGCGCTTCCATCGCGGTGGCCGGCCATAACGTCAAGTTGGGGCGCGGCGGTATCCGCGAGATCGAGTTCTTCGCCCAGACCCAGCAGCTGATCTGGGGCGGCCGCGAGGTGGGCTTGCGCCATCGCGCCACGGTCAAGGCGCTCGAGGCTCTGGCCGGGGCGGGGCGGATCGACGAGCGGTCCTGTCATGAGATGAGCGAAGCCTACAGGTTCTTGCGTCGGGTCGAGCATCGGCTTCAAATGATCAACGACGCCCAGACCCACATCCTGCCCCAGGACGATGACGGCATCGAAGCGGTCGCGGTGTTTCTTGGCTATGACCATGTGGATTTGTTCGTCCATGATCTGCTCGCCCGGCTCACTCTGGTCGAGCAGCATTACGCCGATCTGTTCGAGGAAGCGCCCGCCCTGGCGCCCGCCGGCAATCTGGTGTTCACCGGCGCCGAGGATGATCCCGAAACCCTCGCCACCCTGGCATCCCTTGGATTTACCGACGGCGCCGCCGTGGGCGCGGTGGTGCGCGGCTGGCATCATGGGCGCTACCGGGCGGTGCGCAGCACCCGGGCTCGGGAGTTGCTGACCGAGCTTATGCCGACCCTTCTTGGCGCCCTTGCCCACACCGCGAACGCGGACGCGGCGCTGATGAATTTCAATGAATTCCTGTCGCGACTGCCGGCGGGGGTTCAGTTGTTTTCGCTGTTCCAGGCCCGCCCGGAGCTGCTCGAGCTGGTCGCTGAGATCATGGGATCGGCCCCCCGCCTCGCCGAGCGGCTCAGCCGAAACGCCTTGTTGCTTGACGGCGTGCTCAACGGTGATTTCAGCGACCCGCTGCCCGATGCCGACGCGCTGACGGCTGAATTGAGAACGGCCCTGGATCAGGCGCGTGATTTCGAAGACATGCTCGAAATCAGCCGGCGCTGGACCCATGACCGGGAATTCCAAATCGGCGTGCAGATGTTGCGCGGCGACGGTGAGACCGACCGCCTCGGCGCCACCCTTGCCGACCTTGCCGACGCGGTGCTGCGCGCCCTCATGCCCCGCGTCGAGGACTCCTTCGCCGAGATTCACGGGCGCGTCGCCGGAGCCGGGCTCGCGGTGGTCGGCCTGGGCAATCTTGGCGGGCGCGAAATGACCATTTCGTCCGACCTCGACCTCACTTTCATCTATAAAATGCCCACCAATTCCGCTCCTTCGGACGGACCTAAACCACTATCCACGCTGCATTATTTTACGCGACTCAGCCAGCGTCTGATCAACAGCCTGACCGCGCTGACCGGCGAGGGACGGCTCTATGAGATCGACATGCGACTCAGACCATCGGGCAAGACCGGGCCGGTGGCCTCGGAGATCGACAGCTTCCTGCGCTATCAAATGGAGGCGGCATGGACGTGGGAGCATCTCGCCTTGACCCGGGCGCGGGTGATTGCCGGCCCGCCCGCCCTCAAGGCGCTGATCGAGGAAGGGCTACGCCATATCCTGACGCGCCCGCGCGAGGCGGACACGCTGCTCAGCGATGTTTGCCATATGCGGCAGCGCATGGACATCGAGCACCATATGGAAATCCCCTGGAAGACAAAATTTGTACGTGGCGGTCTGGTCGATATGGAGTTCATCGCCGAATATCTGCAATTGCGCCACGCCCACGACCATGATGCGATTCTGTCAGCCAATACGGTCGACGCCTTCGAGCGGCTTGGCGCGGCGGGGCTGCTCAAGCCCGAAGACCGCGCCGCCCTGGTCGATGCCTCGCGGCTGATGCGGCGGGTCCGGGGCATGCTGCGGCTCACGGTTGACGGCGCTCAGGTCGAAGCCCAGGCCTCGCAGGGTCTGCGCACGGCCCTGGCCCGCGCCGGAGAAGCCGCCGATTTCGACGAATTGCGCGCCAAGCTGCTTGCCGCCCAGACTCAGGTCCGCACCATCTACGCCCGTATCATCGGCGATGCGGCTGCGATTTTGCCGAAGGACGGTGATGGGAAATCCTGAACATGGCGCCGGCCTGGCGGCGGCAGTCGCCGTTCTCACCGCGCCCGAGCCCGTGGACAAGGCCGCTTTGAGCGCCGCCACGGCGGCGGCATAGCGCGCGGGCGGCCTTGAAATAGGCGCCGCCACGCCGCCCAGCCATCCGGCGCGGTCCGAGCGGCCCCCGCTCTTGGCGCCGCGCCAAATGCCCCGGCGCCGGGCGGCGGGCACCCTGAAATCGCGCCTTGGTCTTCCCCCCATGAGTTGGTCCATCCCTATAGTTAGTAGAGGAGGATCAAGACATGGGAATCAAACGACACAGACCGGAAGAGATCGTCACCAAGCTACGGCAGGTTGAAGTGCTTGTCGGCCAAGGGGTGGCG
>JAYGED010000077.1:0-7127 GCA_046582565.1 Alphaproteobacteria bacterium | reverse complement strand
CTCGGCGAACCACGCGGTGCCGAGCTGATCTATCTGCTCGAAGGGCCCGTACATCCAGGCGTAGCCCGCCTTCATCGCCTCGTCGACGGCAACGATATCGTCGGCGATTTCCGGCAGCAGGCTCGCCGTGTAAGCGAGCACCCGGCTTAGCACGCCCCAGGCGTATTGGCCGCCCTTGTCGGGGTGCTCGACCAGGGCGCGCAAGCCCTTACGCCCGGCTTTGGCGCTTTCGAGCACGGGTTTCTGCGCCGGGCGGTATTCGCCGGTGGCGAGGTCGATCGCCTCCTTGCGCTTTTCGCCGCCCTCCCGCACCAGGCGGTAAAACCCGCCCTTGCCTTTGCGTCCCGTATAACCGTCGGCGATCATCCGCGTGATGAGTTTGGTGAGCGCGCTATTGGGCTCGACAAAGCGGGATAGCGCGTCGTCTTTGGGCAGCAGCCTGAGCATACTGCCGACGACGTGGGGAGCGAGATCGATCCCGGTCAGGTCCATCAGCGCGAAGATGCCGGTCTTGGGAATCCCCATCGGGCGGCCGACGATGCTGTCGGCTTCCTCGACACTCAGCCCGGCCCGCGCCGCCAGCTCGGTCGCCACGACGCTCCAATAAATGCCGATACGGTTGGCGATAAAGCCCGGCGTATCCTTTGCCGTGACCACGGATTTCCCCATCTTCACATCGGCGAATGCGCGAATGCGGCGCTCCACGTCGGCCTCGGTGTCGGGGCCGGCGACGATCTCCATGAGCCGCATGTAGCGGGGCGGATTGAAGAAGTGGGTGATCAGGAAGCGGCGGCGCAGATCGTCGGGCAATCCCTCCGTCAGCACCCGGAGCGGCAGGGTCGAGGTGTTCGAGGAGACCACCGCGTCCGCCTTCAGATGGGGCTGGAGGGAACGATAGAGCGCCTGTTTGATGTCGGTATTTTCGATGATCGCTTCGATGATCCAGTCGCAGCCTTCGAGCAACGCCAAGTCGCCTTTGGTACAGCCGGGGGTTATCCGGCTTGATACGGTGGGGTGCATGAGGGGCGCGGGGTTGGCCTTTTTCATGCTCTCGATGGCGCTCCGCGCGGCGTCCGCAACCACATCCAGCAGCACCACATAAGCGCCCGCGTTGGCGGCCTGGGCGGCGATGCCCGAGCCCATGACCCCGGCGCCGATGACGCCGATTTTTTCAATCTTGCTCACGGCAGGCCCGCTCACGACAGCGATTCCAGCACCGTTGCGATGCCCTGGCCGCCGCCGATGCATTGCGTGGCCAGGGCATAGCGCCCACCGTCCCGTTTGAGAATTTGCGCCGCCTTGGCCGTAATCCGGGCTCCGGTGGCGCCCAGGGGATGACCGAGCGCCAGGGCGCCGCCGTCGATATTGATTTTCACTATATCCAACTCCAGATCGCGGATCGAGGCCAGCGACTGGCTGGCGAAGGCCTCGTTGAGTTCGATGACGTCGAGATCCGCGGCCGTGATGCCGGCCCGCATCAGGGCCTTCCTGGAAGAGCCCACTGGGCCGATGCCCATGATTTCCGGCGCGCAGCCGGCAACCGCGATCGATTTGATCCGGGCCAGGGGCTCGAGGCCGCATTTCTCGGCGAAGTCTTCGCTGGTGACCAGAACCGCCGCCGCCCCGTCGGACAAGGGCGACGATGTGCCGGCGGTCACGGTGCCGGTATCGCTGAAGGCCGGTTTCAAGGCGCCCAGGGCTTCCGCCGTCGTATCCGCGCGGATGCAACCGTCCTCGGCGATGTCTCCAGCCTGGCCCCGGATGGCGACGATTTCTTCCGCCAATCGTCCCGTTGACTGGGCCGCCGCCGCTTTCCGGTGGCTTTCGACGGCAAAGGCATCCTGTTCCCCGCGGCCGATATCGTATTTGAGCGCCAGGTTTTCCGCCGTTTCGCCCATCCCCATATAGGCCTCCGGATGGCTCTCATAGAGGCCCGGATGCGGCATCGGGTTGAACCCGGTCATCGGAATGCGCGACATCGATTCGACGCCGGCGCAGATATAGGCCTCGCCGGCGCCCATCCGCAGGGCGCCGGCGGCCATGTGAATGGCCTGCATGGACGACCCGCAGAAGCGGTTCACGGTGACTCCGGCGACGCTCAATGGCAACTCGGCCAGGAAGCCGACCAAGCGCGCCATGTTGAACCCCTGCTCGCCTTCGGGAAAGGCGCAGCCGACGATCAGGTCTTCGATTTTATCGGGCTCGATCCCGGTCCGTTGCAACAATCCGCGGACCACCTGGGAGGCGATCTCATCGGGGCGAACGCGGGCCAGCTCTCCCTTGAAGGCGGGGGTGAAGGGCGAGCGTGCATAGCCGGCAATGACGACGGGGGTCATGGCGTTATTTCCTCCTTGAGACATCAGCGAGCCGACCGCGAAGGCCGGTGACTTCGACTTCGGCGTCGGCCATCAGCTCTTCAATGCGCTTGATCGCGCCCTTCATGACGGCGGTATCGCGATCGGCCTGGCAGGCCTTAATTTCGTCGAGACTGAAGCCGAGTCTCTTGGCCCGCAGGATATCTTCCAGGGCCTGGGCAGCGTCTTCTGGAAAGCACATGATACGCCCGATGCGCATCGGCTCGAGCAGCCCTTTATCGATATAGAGGCGAATGGCTCTGGGGGTGGCGTTCCCCGCTTTCGCCAATTCGTCGACGGAATAAAACTTATCCATGATTGAGTGCCTCCAGCTTTTGGCGGTGTTCGGCAACCAGTTCCTTCTTCGATAACTTGCCGATCATAGTTTTCGGCAATTCGTCCCGGAACTCGATTTCCGCCGGCTGCTCGATGGGGTTTAGGGTTTTTTCGACGAAGCCGAGAAGCTCGGCCTCGTTGACGCTCGCCCCGTCATTCAGTTTGACGTAGGCCTTGGGGGTTTCGCCGCGGTAGTCGTCGGGAATCCCGATGACGATGACTTCGTCGACGTCCGCGTGCCGATAGAAGGCATCCTCGATGACGCGCGGGTAAACCTTGAAGCCGGAACAGAATATGACGTCCTTCAGGCGGTCGGTGAGAAACAGATAGCCGTCATCGTCGCGGTGGCCGACATCGCCGGTCATCAACCAGCCGTTCCTGATCGTCGCCGCGGTTGCTTCCGCGTTGTTCCAATATCCGGCCATGACCTGCGGTCCCCTGACAGCGAGTTCACCGCGTTCTCCCTTGGCCACCGGGCTGTCCGGATTGTCGAGGTCGCGGAGTTCGACCTCGGTCCAGGGAAGCGGCAGGCCGATAGAATTGGGTTTGTTTTCGGCATCGGGCGGATTGCAGCTGATCACCGGAGAACTCTCCGACAGACCGTAGCCTTCGACCACCACGCAGCCGGCCGCCGCCTCGAAGCTGGCCTTGACGGCGTCGGGCAACGGCGCACCGCCTGAAATGCAAAAGCGGATGGACGAAAGGTCATACTTATCGAGCCCGCCATATCCGGCGAGGGCGTTGAATATGGTCGGCACCGCCGGAAACAGGGTGGGGCGCCTGGAGTCGATGGTTTTCAGCACATCCACAAGATTGAAACGCGGCAGCAGTATCAGTTCCGATCCGGTCTCGATGCCCAGGTTCATGGCCGCGGTCATGGCGAAGACATGGAAGAAAGGAATAACGCAGAGAATCCGCTCGCCGGCCGGATCGACATCTCCCATCCACAACCGCACCTGTTCGGTATTGGCGGTGACATTGGCGTGGGTCAGCATTGCGCCCTTTGGTATGCCCGTGGTTCCGCCGGTGTATTGCAGCAGGGCGATATCGGTCTCGGGATCGATTTCGACCGGATCGAGGAGACTTCCCTGGGCGAGCAGCTTGTCGAAAGGCGTGATGCGAAGGTCCTGGCCTATTTCCGCGATCTGGTGACGCTTCAGCGCGTTGAACAACAGCTCCTTGACCGTCGGAAGGGCGTCGCTGAGCGAGCAAACGACAATGGAATTCAACGTCGTGCCTTCCAGGGCCGCCTCGACCTTCGGATAGATGGTTTTCAGATCGATTGTCACCATGACGGTGGTACCGCTGTCGATTATCTGGTCGCGGATTTCGCGTATCGTATAGAGCGGGTTGAAATTGACCACCATCGCCCCGGCCTTCATGGCGGCGAAATAGGCGATCACATAATAAGGGCAGTTGGGCAGGCAGAGCCCGACGCGATCGCCCTTTCGGACGCCCAGGTTCTGGAATCCCTTGGCCGCGCGGATAACCCTGTCGCCGATTTCGCGATAGCTGGTGATCTGGCCCAGAAAATCGAGGCAGGGACGCCCCGGCCTGCGCGATACCGTATCGTCGAGGATGGCGTACACCGGCCTGGCCATCGGACGCGGCGGCGGATTATGGCGGCTCCATGTAGCGGCGCCCGACCCGGCGCGTTCAATGAAATCCGTCAGCAAACCGCAAGTGCCGTCGATATCTTCGTTGAGGATGCCGTGACGGCTGGAAGAGACCCTGTGCAGAGCCTTGTCCCGCGTCGCCAGGCCGTCGAAGATGGTTCGCGCACTGCCGGGTTCGACGACCGGATCGTCGTCGCCCTGGATAATCAATGCCGGCACGTCAATCCGCGGCAAATGATCCTGCAACTCCCCGGTCATAAGGCGAAGCTGGTAAAGCCCATGAACCGGGATATTTCGGTAATTGATATCCGGATGTTCTGAATCGTTCTCACGGAACGGCATGACGGCTTCCAAATAGGGCAGCCAGTCGGCCAGTTTGTTTATCCCATGAACCAGCGGGACAAACGCCAGCTTACGGTTGCGATAGGCCAGCGGGGTCGATACGGACGCCACGCCCAGCAGCTTTTCCGGATGTTCGGCGGCCAGGATCAACGACAGGGCGCCGCCGGCGGAGAAACCGACGACGACGATTTGATCGGCGAAGGCCGACAGAATCCGGTAGCCGCGGCGGACCGAATTCAACCATTCCCGCCATGTTCGGCTTTTCAGATCCCAGGGCGACGTGCCGTGTCCGGCGAGCCGCACGCCCATCACCGCGTATCCCTGTTCATGAAGGCGATGCCCGAAATCGCTGAGTTCCGCCGGCGAAGCCAGGAAGCCATGCACCAGTAGCACCCCCTTTTCAACCCGCTCCTTGGGCAGCAGCAGATAGGGGGCGCCGCTTTTCGTGGCCGTCTCCTTGCCGTTGATCTCGCGGTGGAGTTCCTTCGAGAAATGTTTGAGATTCCAGGCGTGCGCCCTTAATTCGTCATCGAACAGGAAGGACGCGAGTTCCTTATTCGATACCGTGGAAATCCTTTGCAAAGCCGCTTCGACGGCTTCCCCGACAGCCTTTATCGGCGCGACCTCATTGGCATAGACAAGAACCGGATTCTCAATGCGAACTTCATGGAATCCGTATTCCTGGCGAAGATTGTCGGATAAGCGATAGGTGTTCGGCGTCTTGTCGACGAGACCGGTTTGCTGGCAAAGACCGAGAAAACGGTCCAGCTCGAAGCTTTCTCCATCCAGCAGGCTGCGGTACCTGCCCGGCCAGTCGAGGCTGCGATGCAGGTGGATATTGGTTGCGTCCTGAAGAGTCTTAAGCGCCAGGTAGAGGGCTCGGTGGAAATCGGCAATCCCGATCTCCATGCGTTTGCGCCGGATCAGCGACGTAATGATAGAGGACGCCAGATGGCTGAGGTTGATCGTCGTTCCGGCATAGATTGCGTGCATGTATTGGTCGCGGATACGATACGTCTCATCGCTTATGCAACGCGCCAGCATCCGTTCGGCAAAACCTTCCGCCCGGTCGCGAAGGGCGAACAGGCCGTTGAGAGATCTGATTTTCAGGAAATAGCGGTTCAGCAGTCTTTTCTCCCACCAGCGCCATTTCTTTGCTGATCTGATGGGCGGATTAAGGCGGATATCCATGTCGGTGTCGCGGAAGATTAGGTTGCCCTCAACGAGCATTTCTTCGGCGATCTTTTGCGGTAAATCCTTGGAGAACAGGCTGACCGCGCGGCTTAGGAAGTTTTCCTGCACGCGGATGGGATAAAACGTGATGGTCGCAGGAACGATCAGGGTCGGCTCGTTCGCCCGGGCCAGGAGTAGTTGCTCGTCTTCAAGTCCCAATGCCCCGACCCAGCGCCCGATACGCTGGGTGTCGCTCTTTTCGTGAAGGTCGAGAATGCGTCTCTTGAACATGTCCAGGGTAAGCGCCAGTACCGCCGCGCCGCGATGATGCTTCCGGCGCTCCTTGGACGTAGACGAAAGAATGCCGAATTCGCCGTCGCTGTCGAGAACCCGGCGGTCTTTTACCATGCCGCCTTCGGGGAACATCACGACCTTGCGCCCGCGCAAGATTTCGGCGGCCAGGAATGCCAGCAGACCCGGCTGGTTGTTGGGCATGGCGCCGACGCCATACATGAATTTTGACAGCCCTTCGCTGATCTTGAACAGGCCGTGATCCGCGACGGAGCGGGTATACGCCCCCGTAGCGCGATGGATGATATAGGGAGGGATGACGGTCTCGAACCGTGCGAAATGATTAAACAGGAAAATATGACCCCGTTTCAGGAGCTCATCGTCGGGATGAACCTTGAGGTTTAGTCCGAGGTGCTTCCTGATGGCTTCATACGTTCTGATGCTCCAGTCGTAATAGCCGTCATTGATCGCAAACGCGTCTTTATCGGCATCGGTCATTGTGGCATCTCATGGCGCCCCCTCCGTTGATTACATACAGGTCGGGGGTAGGACGCCAGTGTTACAATAATTACTCACGCGCGATAAACAATTCTTTAACGGGCTTTGTCACAAACTGGAGTGCGCCAGTGGAGCTGATCCGGTTAAGCTGACAGAATGAATGCGATTAGCTATCGAAATCTCCACTTCCCATCATCCAGCGCGCTGTTTGGCTGTATGATACCAGCCAGTTACGGGGAAATTCCCTAATCCTCGAAACAGGGAATTCAAAAGGCAGAACAGGGAATTAATTTGACGTATCAGGGAATTGCTGAAGGTTTCAATTTGGACTTGCCCCCGTTTCACCGGACACGCTGACGGGTTTACAACTGGGCTCTGATGAAGTCTCTCGGTGATCTCCATTTGAGCCCGCTATGGGGATGGTTCTCGTTGTAATCCTCGAACCACCGGTGAAGCGCGGCCAGCACAGTATCGGCATCCGGCAGCGGGTTAATGCGAGCATAATCGCGTTTGATGG
>JAYGED010000062.1:0-6000 GCA_046582565.1 Alphaproteobacteria bacterium | reverse complement strand
AACGATATTAAACGCATAACAGAGAAGGCGAACGCTGCAATTGATGAAACGAATTACCTGTGACATCCAACCTTCTCGCCATCACCCGCACCGCCAAACTCCAGACCACCTCCACTCCAACGAGGGTCAACCCAAGGTCCACTTCGTGCTGACTGATGTTGGACCAGGGTGGGACAGAGGGGAGGGGTGTGGACTTTTATTACCTAGCTTCTGAGCGCTCGGATTTTTACAGTTTTTAACAATCATGACATTGCTCGTTCACAGAAACATGTCAAGAAGGACAGGTTCATGGAGAGCCCTTTGTTCTCCAGCTAGCCACCGGGTGTCTGTTGATGGTTGAATTTATTGAACGCCGTGGCCAAAGGGAAGATAGGCGTAATCAACAGCGCCGTTCCGATGCCCAGGATGCCCAGGATCGCCGGGACGATGATCGTATCCACCTATCTCCGCGTAGGTTACGCAGCGACCGTCGCAAAACAGACAGCAAGCGCGCCAGTCTCGAGGCCGTAAATCGGCAACATGATGTGTGAGGGTCGGGAAGCATCGTGAAATACGGTCTGCTCCGCCTTGACGGGCGTCTTATCGCGCCCGAATGGCTCGCCTGTGTTGAGGTTGCGGTCGTAGCGGTTGAAGCAACTCGAGGAAATCTCGACGCGCAGCTTGTGCCCCGATTTCACCAGATAGCTGGTCGACCATAGATCGATGGTGAGCGTATAGACGCGCCCGGGCTCCAGAGGCGCCACAGTCTCGGGTCCGTCGCGAAACCGCGCCCGCAGGATGCCGTCCTGAATGAGATTGGCGCTGCCGTCCGGCGCCACGTCGGAGAGAGCGACCGTGACGTCGGTGTCGGGGGCGCTGCTGGCGAAGAATATCTGCGCGGTGATGGGGCCGGTCAACTCAAGCAATTTCGATAGCGAACCGGTGGAATACACCAGAACATCGCTCCGTTCCTGCACCGGCCGGCGGTCACCCATCTGGCCGGCGAGCGACCAGCAATCGACCGCCAGCGTGTCCGTTACGGGGTCGGCAGGATCGTAGGTGAAGCTATCCGCCGGCTCATTCTCGCCGGGGCGCTCATACGCCAATCGTCCATCGCCCGAGAGCGTGTTGGCCTTGCCGCCGGAATGCAGGTAGATGGCGGTCGAACCCGCGCCGGTCGGCGGCCAGTCGGCTGAAGACCGCCATGCATCAGCACCCATGGCGTAATAGCGTATTGCGCCGTCGTCTCCGAAGCCGTTGTCGAGGTTCATTAAATAATGATCAAAGAAGGCGCAGAAGTAGTCCCAACGCGCCGCCGCCGTGCCCTCGGCGACAGGCAACAGACCGACATGATGACAGAGGTCCGCCGTACCCTCGTGGTCCCAAGGTCCGATGAAAAGATGTTGGTGGCCTGCCTTGGCGTTGTTGTCCGCCATGCGTCGCCAGTCGGCGATGGTGGGGCCAAGGTAGTTGTCGTACCAACCGCCCCAGTGCAGTACCGGGATTCGAATGCTGTCATAACCGGCGAGCACGCTGCGTTCCTCCCAAAACGAGCCCGGCACAGGGTTGGCGATAAGCTGGTCAAAGTAATCGCTGGACGCGCCGGCGGTGTCCGCCATATCCGCCAATGGCAGGTGCCAGTAATCGAGTCGTGAGAGATCCTGATAGGTTTGGTCAGATATGGAGATCGCCCAAGTGCCGACCGTGTTGAGCTGCAGGCAGCCATGGCGGAACGTGGCCTTGTAGCGATCCAGGCTGATATCGCCCGGTGCGACGCAGACCAGCGCCGGATGGCCGCTGGTGGCTCCGGCGTAACTGGTAAAGCCGTAATAGGATTCGCCCCACATGGCGACCCGGCCATTTGACCAGGGTTGGCGTACAATCCAATCGATGGTGTCGTATCCGTCGGGCACCTCGTTGCTGTTCAGGTTGGGTTCGAATTTGCCTTCTGACGCCCATTTGCCACGCACGTCCTGGACCACCGCGGCGTAGCCTTTGCGTACCCAGTAGGCGGCGATAACCGGCATGTAGCAGTAGGGTTCTGTCTTGCCATAGGGCATGCGCGTCAGAATTGTGGAGAACGGTCCGTCGCCTTCCGGCAAATAGATATCACTCGCCAATTTTACGCCGTCCCGCATGGCGACCATCTGATCGGCGAGCGTCGGGCCCGGCTTGGCGCGGTCGGGCGTGGTGCTTGGCAGGCGTTCGTAACTCGCCACTTCGTGCTTGGCCTTCTGCGCCGCCAGACCGGCAGTCTGATCTTCGTTCATGATTGCGTTCTCTCCGATCATCTATCGCCATTAGACACGGGTTCTTAGGGGTACCCTATGGCTATATCCGAGAGCAAGGGTGACGAAGCCGACCGAGCCAAGGCCGGGGTGCTTGAGTCTCACTATAGTGGTTCGGCCCGGACATATGGTACCCATGGTCAGCACAAACTGACGGCAAGAACAGGCATGCGATGACAATGATCATAGAGCCGCTTCCCGGGGCGAATTTCGGGGTTCTGGCGCGGTTTCCCGACGCCGCCGACGCGGCCGCCAAGATCGCCGTCGCCGAGGCAAAACGCGACGCGCTGCTCGATGCCTTCTATCAGGCGCGGGGATTGATGGTGATGCCAGGGATGGCGGCGATCACCGACCAGCCCGGTCTCTTGGTGCGCCTCAGCCGCCTGTTCGGGCCGGACGTCGAGAACTATCACCAGACCCTGACCGTAAAGACCAAATTGCACGCCAGCGTCGCGGAAATTCTCGTGGTCTCCAACATGGCGCCGGCGAATCAGATGCCGCCGAGCCAGCCTGACCCGCCGCGCACTGCTGACGGCGGCCTGCCGGTGCAGTTTCCCCAGCGCCGGGGCTGGCACACGGATCAGAGTTTCCGCCGGCCGCCGCCGGACGTCGCCCTGTTCTATTGCGTGAAACCGGCGCCCATGGGACAGGGCCAGACGCTGTACGCCGATGGCGCCGGCGCCTACGAAGCCCTGCCGCCGGCCTTGAAGGCGCGCACGGTCGGCCTCGAGGGCTATCATGTGACGCCGGGAACCGGGCGCTCGGAAACGGCGGTGCGGGCGGGCGATACGCCGCGTCCCCTGCTGCCCCACCAGCGCCCGCAGCGGCAACCGGTGGTCCGCATTCACCCGGTGACCGGCCAGCCCGCCCTCTATCTGTGCGAGGCCGGCCAGATGGACTGGATCGAGGGGCCTCTGGTCGACATGGCGTCCGGCCCCGACGGCGACGGCGCCGCGCTGCTCTATGACCTGATGAGCCATTTCACCCAGCCCCAATTCACCTATACCCACGACTGGGACCAGGGCGATATTGTGATCTACGACAACCGCTCGACCATCCACGCGGCCACCTGGTTCGACGCCGATGCCCACGACCGGCTGATGTGGCGCACCACGGTGACCGGCAACCCCGGCCGCGCATACGCCGGCGAAAAGCCAAGCTGGATTCCCGAAGACGGAACGCGCCCCAGCGACGGTTTGGAAGACTTGGACTGAGCCGTTGAGGCGGTAATCCTTAGCGGACATCGTGGGCTCTGGTTGCCTTTCCATGGTACCGTCTTGGCCTGATCGTCTAGCAATCGCGAGGCGCATCGAGTGGCTCGCCAGCCAGGGCATCTCCAAGGCGGGCAACAGGATGGCTCGTTATTGCTTGATCCAGGCCGCCTGGCTGTGGATCAGGCATCAACCGAACTCAGCCCTGACTCAGTGGTTCCAGCAGAGGACCGAGGGCCAGGGGAAGCGCGTGAGGTGCATCATGATCGTCGCCCTGGCCCGCAAACTGGCGATCGCCCTGTGGCGCTATGTGGAACTCGGCCTGATCCCGCAAGGGGCAACCCTTTCCGCCCGATGAGAGCGCGTGCCGGCAGTCCCCACTAAAACGAACTCAGCGCCTCCAGCGCAGGGCGCGTTGAGGGGTCGGATGTGTGGCTCAATGTCCGCTTGGCGAAGGTGCCGTCCGAAAGATTATCCCCGCCCCAGCCATTCTAAAAAACATAATAAAAACAAACTATTATAATATAATTACGCGCATTGCGGGGACACGTTGCGGGGACACATTCCACTTGCAAAAACGCCTCAAATAGTGTATATAATATTGCATAGGGGAACGTACTTTTCTGAGGCTAAAACTCATGAAAACGACCCCCACAGCAAAGCAACAACGCTTCATCGACGAATATCTGGTTGATCTCAACGCTACCGCCGCCGCAATTCGCGCTGGATATAGCGCCAAGACGGCAAGGCAGATCGCATCTGAGAACTTGTCGAAACATTACATTCAGGAAGCCGTGGCAATATCGGTGATGAGGCCTTTGACGTCGCCCCGGCCCCCGAACATGCTGCGCCCGACTGTCACGCGGCAGGGCTGTTTGACATTGATCCGACGATGTCTGCGCCTGTCCGCTGGATTGTCGGTCATGTCGGTGGCCGCCAGGCCAAGGTAACAAATAGGTTACCCGATTGCGCCCTGGCCCTCCTCGGTAGCGTTGATCAAAATTGCCATATTGCCGGACGGGTGGGCGTTATCGCGCATCAATTGATGCGCCAAGGGCAACTCGTCGAAGGCGAAGCAGCGTGACAGGCAGGGATCGATGTCGCCGGCGATAACCAGCTTGTTCACCGCCCTGGCCTGATCGTCGTTCGCCAGGTGGCTGCCCTGGAAGCGTTTTTGGCGCATCCAGTGATAGCGCAGGTCCAGGGTCACGTTGTAGCCCGTGGTGCCGGCGCAGATCACCATCATGCCGCCGGTGTCGCAGATCAGTTCCGAGGTCGGTAGGGTCGTCTCGCCGGGATGCTCGAAGACGATCTTGGGGCCGATCTTGGCCCCGACGATCTCCCATATGGCCTTGCCGAAGGCGCGCGCGCCCTTGGACCAGGCGCCGTATTCCTGTGAATTGACGTCTGGCATGACGCCCCAATGATCGAAATCCTTGCGGTTGATGACGCCGATGGCGCCGTGATCGAGACAGAATTGCCGCTTCTCCTCGGACGACACGACGGCGATCGGCCTGCCCCCCGCCGCCGTGGTGATCTGTAGGGCCATGCTGCCGAGGCCGCCCGCGGCGCCCCACACCAGCACCAGATCGTCCGGCTCGACGATATTGGGCGGCCAGCCCATGAGCATGCGATAGGCGGTCGAGGCGCAGAGCAGATAGCTCGCCGATGCCTCCCAGCTGAGATGCTTGGGCTTGGTCATGCATTGATGGCTTTGCGCCCGGGCAAACTGGCAGTAGCTGCCATAGTTGGTCTGATAGCCCCAGATGCGCACAGAGTCGGCCAGCATGGGATCGCGCCCGGATTTTACCCAGGGGTCTTCGGGCTCCCACCAGCCGCTGTGGATGACCACCTCGTCGCCCGGCTTGACGTTTGTCACCTCGGCGCCGATTTTCCAAACGATGCCTGAACAATCGCTGCCGCCGGCGTGAAAATCCTCGGGCTCGCCCTTGCGCTGGCGGTCGGCGATGACGTCGACCGGCGCGCCCAGGGCGGCCCAGACATTGTTGTAGTTGACACCGCTGGCCATCACATAGATCAACACCTCGTCGGGCTTGATCTCGGGTGTCGCGATGATCTCGCGACGCCAGGCGTCCTCCGGTTCTCCGAATCGATCCTGACGAACAGCGAAAACATGCATATTTTCGGGAATTTCGCCGAGTGGGGGCCGCTCGCCCAGTGCGCATATGTCCATATTAAATCTCTTTTTCTCTAGTGCCGGAATCATGAATTACGAAGTAAATATAATCCATTACGATGCCAAGTAAGAGGAAAATCTGAACCTGGCCGATGATCCGCTATTTCATGGAATCGTTAACTAAAGCTCGCTCCGGCCCGGGCATCGTGCTAACAGCGAGTTCGGGGCTTCAGTTGTGTTGTAATTAAGGGCACCTCGAATAATGCCCTGACGAGCTCGAACCTGGGTAGCAGATGTTGCCCGGTCTCGGGATTTTAGCATCCGACCGCTCCTGATCGGTTGATTTGATGCCAAAACTCGTAATCCGCACAGGCTCCCGCCTTCA
>JAYGED010000240.1:0-24058 GCA_046582565.1 Alphaproteobacteria bacterium | reverse complement strand
CCCCAAGCACCACTTCCATCTCTATCTCAAGGAATGTGAGTGGCGCTTCAACTACCGGCCTACAGCCAATCTGTTGAAGGTTCTAACGCAATAGGCCAAAATGTGATTACTTCGAGCTTATCTATGTCAGCCCCTAAAATTTTGCCGCAATCGACGATCATATTTGCTAGGATGGTTTCATTATTGCGGCCTTTTGAGTCGCATGGATCCGATTATTTTGAGTGAGAAATGACCATACGCACTGCTAAATTTCAGATCGGACAGATCGTCCATCACCGCTTCTACCCGTTCCGCGGAGCCATTTTCGATGTCGATCCCGAGTTTTCCAACACCGACGAATGGTGGGAGTCGATCCCCGAGGATATCCGGCCCATCAAGGACCAGCCCTATTATCATTTGCTGGCCGAGAATGAAGAGACGTCCTATGTCGCCTATGTCTCCGAGCAGAATCTTGTGGACGACGAGACGGGAAAGCCGGTCTCACACCCCGCGATCGATGCGATGTTCGCGGAATTCCGCGACGGCCATTACGTGTTGCACGCCGACCAGGCGAACTGACCCTCTCCCCTTGATCTAACGCCATGACCGGGAGCGCTCCTCTCTGGGTTTTCGGCTATGGCTCGCTCATGTGGCGGCCGGGTTTTGCCTATGAGGCTTGCGAGCCCGCATTGCTGCGCGGCTATCACCGTGCCTTCTGCGTCTATTCGGTGCATCATCGGGGCACCGCGCAGCGCCCCGGACTGGTGCTCGGCCTCGATCGGGGCGGCGCCTGCCGGGGCCGCGCCTATCGCGTGGCGGCGCGCAACGCGGAGGCGATAATCGCCTATCTCGACGAGCGCGAGCAGGTCACCGCGGTCTATTTGTGCCGCATGGTGACCCTCGAGATCGGCGGCAAGCGCGTCGCCGCCATGACCTATGTGGCCGACCGTGGCCATAGCCAGTATGCCGGCAAGCTTGCATTCCGCCGTGTCGCGGAAATCATCCTCGGCGGCCGGGGCGTCTCCGGCGAAAACCCGGAATATCTGGAAAATACCGTCGCCCATCTCGACGAACTGGGCATCGCTGACGGCCCGCTCCATGAACTTCTGGAACTGGTACGGGCGGGGTAGGGCTAACTCACGCGCATTTCGAGTAGCCGCAGGAGGTGCAGAGGTCGCAGCCTTCCTGGTGGATCAGGCCGGGCAGGGAGCATTTGGGGCAGTAGGGCAAGTGGGCTTCACCGCCACCGCTGCTCTCGGGGGGTGGCCTGTCTTCGCCGGCGGCCTTGCGCAGGACCAGGGCCACCGGGCTGTTCGCGTCGGCGCCGGGCATGAATCCGATGTCGACGAGGTGGCGTTCGATGACATTGCCGATGGCGGCGATGATCGAGGGCACATAGCGTCTATCGACCCATTGGCCGCCGCGCGGATCGAAGATCGCCTTGAGCTCGTCGACCACGAAGGAGACATCGCCGCCGCGCCTAAACACCGCGCTGATCATACGGGTCAGGGCCACGGTCCAGGCGTAATGCTCCATGTTCTTGGAATTGATGAACATCTCGAAGGGGCGCACCCGGCCGTCCTGGAGGATGTCGTTGATGGTGATGTAGATGGCGTGCTCGCTCTCCGGCCAGCGCAGCTTGTAGGTGGCGCCGGGAAGCTCTTCCGGGCGGCCCAGGGGCTTGGTCATATAGACCACCCCGCCGGCCTCGAAGCGGTCTTCCGGGCGCGCCGGCTGCTCCTTGAGCGGCAACTCGTTCTGGCGTTCCGCATCCTCGTCTTCGGGGACGGCCTGCAGCACGGCGCCGGTCACCGGGTTGGGGCGATAGGTGGTGCAGCCCTTGCAGCCCATGGCGTAGGCTCTGGTGTAGATGTCCTTGAAGTCCTCGAAGGAGATCCCTTCGGCGCAATTGATGGTCTTCGAGATCGAGCTGTCGATGCGCTGCTGCACCGCCGCCTGAATGCGCAAATGATCGATCGGCGAGAGGTCTTCGATATTGACGAAGGCGTCCGGCAGGGCGGCATTCTCGCCATGCAGGCGGCGGAACAGGCGATAGGCGTAATCGCTGACCTCCTCGACGCTGTGGCTGCCGTCGGGCTTCAGCACGGTGCGCCGATAGGTATAGTTGAACACCGGCTCCAGCCCCGAGGATACATTGTCGGCGAGCAGGGAGATCGTGCCGGTCGGCGCCACCGAGGTGAGCAGCGCATTGCGGATGCCGTGTTTGGCGATGGCGGCGCGGACGTCATCGTCGAGGGCGGCGATGCCCTCGCCGGCGAGATAGGCATCGGCGTCATACAGCGGGAAGGCACCTTTCTCGGCGGCGAGTTCGCTCGAGGCGAGATAGGCGGCGCGCTGAAGCGTGCGCATCCAACCATCAACCAGGGCGAGGGATTGTTTCGAGCCATAGCGCGCACCGCACATGATCAGCGCGTCGGCGAGACCCGTAATGCCGAGGCCGATGCGGCGCTTGTCGCGGGCTTCCCGGGCCTGGGCTTCAAGCGGGAACTGAGAGACATCGATGGCGTTGTCCAGCATGCGCACGGCGACGCGCACCACGCGATCGAGCTCGTCGGCGTCGATCGCGGCCCCCGGTTCGAACGGCGCCGAGACCAGGGCGGCGAGATTGATCGATCCCAACAGACAGGCGCCATACGGCGGCAAGGGCTGTTCGCCGCAGGGATTGGTGGCGTAAATCGTTTCGCAATAGGCCAGGTTGTTGAGCCGGTTGACGCGGTCGATGAAGATCACACCGGGCTCGGCATAGCCGTAGGTGGCGCGCATGATCTTGTCCCATAGCTCGCGCGCCAGGACGCTGCCGTATGTTTTCTCGTCGAAGGTCAGCTCCCAGGCGTCGTCCTGCTCGACGGCGGTCATGAAGGCGTCGGTGACCAGCACCGAGAGATTGAACATGCGCAGGCGGCCGGGTTCCTGCTTGGCCTCGATGAAGGTTTCGATGTCGGGGTGATCGCAGCGCAGGGTGGCCATCATGGCGCCCCGGCGATGGCCGGCGCTCATGATGGTGCGGCACATGGCATCCCACACATCCATGAAGGAGAGCGGGCCGGAGGCATCGGCGCCGACGCCCTTGACCGGCGCCCCCTGGGGCCGGAGCGACGAGAAATCATAGCCGATGCCGCCGCCCTGCTGCATGGTCAGGGCGGCTTCCCTGAGCTGGGTGAAAATCCCCGCCATGTCATCGGGGATCGTGCCCATGACGAAACAGTTGAACAGGGTGACCGAACGGGCCGTGCCGGCGCCGGCGAGGATGCGCCCGGCGGGCAGGAAACGGAAATCCGTCAAGGCGTTCTGAAATTTGTCCTGCCAGGCCTCACTGTCGGCCTCCGGCTCGGCGAGGGCCGTAGCAACGCGCCGCCAACTGTCCTCCATGGTGGCGTCGAGAAGCTCGCCGCCCGGTCCCTTGAGACGGTATTTCATGTCCCATATGGCTAAGGAAATCGGCGCGATATTCGACATTCCGGGCTCCAAATAAGGGCGCGTGGGTGGCGGTGATTCGCAACGGCCAAACTCTAATCTTAGGCCCGTGCGGCTGTCACGTCAAGGAATGTTCCTGATATGTTTCCCCGCGATTATACGATTTTTACCCAAGGTAAGTCTTTGTTATGGAAACGCTATTGCGACTTATCCCCAGGTTTCACAAAGGCTTGCCAGTGCTGTGCGGGGATAGAAGCTTATGAATTCGCCGCCTCGGCGATCAAGGCCGCCGTGGCCGCCTCGATTCGCTGTTCGAGCTGGCTGAGGAACAGCTTGCGGTCGAGGCCCGGCTCGATGGCGGGCAGGAACTCGACGATGATGCGGCCCGGCTGCTTGAGGAAACTGCGGCGTCCCCAGAACAGGCCGGAATTGAGCGCTACCGGCACCACCGGGGCGTCGATTTGTTTGTAGACCGCGGCGACACCCGGCTGGTAGGGCAGGCTGGCGCCCGGCGCGGTGCGGGTGCCTTCGGGGAAGATGATGACCTGATGGCCGGAATCGATCGCCGCCCGGCAATCACGGATCAGTCCCTTGAGCGCCTTGCCGCCGCCCTGGCGGTCGATGGAAATCGATCCGATGCTTTTGGCGACCGCGCCGTAGAGAGGAATGCTGATGACTTCCTGCTTGGTGACATAGACCGAGTGGGGCACGAACAAATGGAACATCATGGTGTCCCAGGCCGATTGATGCTTGGCGGCGAGCAGTACGCCACCCTCGGGGATATGCTCGACGCCGCGCAATTCGTAGGTGATGCCGACGACATGGTCGAGCAGCCACAACACCCCCGCCGCCCAGCGCTTGACCGCGGGCTTGATGTCCGCATCGCCGAACATCAGCCGCGGCGTCAGCCGCAGGGCTGTCCAGGCCGTATAGGCGAAGAACAGGCAATTGAAAAGCAGTGAGCGTAGGGCGATCATGAGCCCTGATTCCGAACGACCGCGACCAGATACTTGCTGTATTCGCCGATCAACAGCGCCGTGGTTCCCGGCCAGCGCCACCAGTCTTCGATATGCACATTGGGCGGAAACACCGGATGGGCGATCAGCCGCGCATCCGGCATGGCGCGGCTGAATTCGGACCGGCTGCGCGGCATGTGGTAGCTCGCCGTGACCAGACGCAAGGAGCTGTAGCCTTCCGCCGCCATCCATTGCCGGGTCTCGTTGGCGTTGCCGCGGGTGTCGATGGCGACATGGCCGAGTTCGACGCAGCATTCGAGTTCCTTGGGTGATTGCAGAGAAGCGCGCAGGATTTCGGCCACTTCGACGCCGCGATAGACTCCCGAAATGAACAGTTTCGACGCCCGGCCCTGGGCCAATAGCTCGAGCCCGGCGGCAAGCCGTCCGGTCCCGCCGGTCAGCACAACGATGGCGTCGGTCATGGTTTCGGGCTGTTCAATGCGGCGGGGAATCTGCTCGATGAACCAGAAGAACCCGGCAATACAGGCGAAAATCCCCAACAGCATCAGGGTGAGGAGCAGGCGGGCGGCGCGCCGGCTGCGGCGCTTGCGGAGGCGGCGTACCCTGAAGCTGGTCATGGCAGTTTCGCCAGCGCTTTGAGCACGGTGAAGCGCGCCGTCACCATGGCGATGGCGGCGCTCGCCAGGGGCAGGGTCGCCAGGACCGCCAGGCTTGCGATGGACAGCTCGATCCGTGGCATGAGAGGCGCATCGAGGCCCGAGGTGGTCTGTTGCAGAAAGATGAAGGTGAGCGCCGCGAGACCGAGGCCGATCAGGCCGCTGCGCAGGCCGAGGGCGAGCGCCCGGCGCGCGAAGGCGCGCGCGACGAATCCGTCCTGCGCGCCGATCAGGTGCAACAGCTCGATGGTCTCGCGATGCACCGCCAGGCTGGCCCGGGTGGCGACCACCACCGTCGCCGTCGCCGCCCCGGCGATCATCACCGTCAGCGCCAGGGCCAGCGCCTGCACCGCGCGCGCCGCAGCCGAGAGGCGGCTCATCCAGCGCCCGTGGTCGTCGATTTCAACGCCGGGGGCGGCTTTAATCAGGCGCTGTTTGAGGGCGTCGAGGTCGGGCCTTGCATCGCGCTCGACGGTCACGTCGATGAGTTCCGGCAGGGGCAGGTCGTCGGTGATGTTTCCCGCACCCAGCCAGGGTTCAAGCAGGAAGACCAGTTCATCGCGCTCAAGGCGGCGAACGGCGGCGATGCCCGCGGTTTCGCTAAGGATATCCATAATAGCCTGTATCCTGGTGTCGGCCGCCACCCCGTCCTGGGGCGCTAAATGGAGCGGCAGTTGGACCGTCAGCCGGTCGCTTTGTCCGCTTTGCCAGCGCGCCGCCGATGTGCCGAGGACGAGGGCGCCGGCCACGGCGAGGCTGGCGAGATAGACCATCAGGGCGACGATCCACGGTAAATAGCGGTTTGCCGGGTCGCCATCGAAAGCCAGTTCGGCGCCGCGCTCCCGCATCTCAGCTCGCCCTGAGCGTGTTTTCGGGCCGCATTACAAGGCGGCCCTCGGCCAGGAACAGGGCCGGATGTTTGAATTTTTCTACAAGCTCGCTGCTGTGCGTCGCGATCAGCACCGTGGTGCCGATTTTGTTGAGTTCCTCGAACAGATGGAACAGGCGCAGGCTGAGTTCCGGATCGAGATTGCCGGTCGGTTCATCGGCGAGCAGAAGCTCGGGCCGCGCGACCACCGCGCGGGCGATGGCGAGGCGCTGCTTCTCGCCGCCCGACAGGGTCGCCGGGCTGACCTCAAGCGCATCGGCCAGGCCAACCCATTCGAGCAGCTCGCCGACCTGTGCGGCAATCTCGGCCTCGGCGAGACCGGCAATGCGCAGGGGCAGGGCGACATTATCAAACGCGTTGAGATGATCGAGCAGGCGGAAATCCTGAAACACCACGCCGATCTGTCGGCGCAGGGCGGGAAGCTCATGGCGCGCCATTGTGGCGGTGTCGCGATCAAACAGGGTGATCAGGCCCCGCGACGGCCGATGGGCGAGATACAGCAGCCGGAGCAGGGACGACTTGCCGGCGCCGCTCGGCCCGGTCAGAAAATGAAACGATCCGGCGTCGAGCGCGAAGTTTATATCGCGCAGGACTTCGGGGCCGTCGCCGTAGCGCATGCCGACATTCTCGAAACGAACCAACCCAACCCCCCTCCCGCAAAGTAACCAAGGGCCGTACAATCCCTAAGGGTCTTACAATACTGTACTATTATATCGAACGGATTTATGGCGGGAAACGTGTCAGCCATATTGAACGCTGGCGTTAACCAGCCCATAGCGCCTATAACAAGATAGATTTTAAGATGATTTTACGGCGATGATTCTCAACTGCCCGTCCTGCGTCACGCGCTACCTGATTGACCCCGCGGCACTCGGCGAGACGGGCCGGTTGGTGCGTTGTGCGCGCTGCTCCCATAGCTGGACCGAACGGCCGCCGAAGGACATGCCGAAGCAGGTCGATGTTCTTCCGCCGCCTGAACAGCCTCAGAAGGTCACGCCCTTGCCGCCGGGTTCAAATTTGCCGGCGCTCAACAATGCGCCGAGGCGGCGGGGGTTGATCGGCTGGGCTGCGCTTGTTCTGGTCATCGCCGGCATCGCCGGCGGCGTCTTTTACCAGCGTGAGAAGATTGTCGGTATATGGCCCGAGGCGGTTTTGATCTTTGGCCAGATCGGGCTTGGCGAGGAGACCAATGTCGTCAACTTTGATCTGCGAAACGTCAAGCAATCGACATCCACTGTAAATGATCAGACGGTTGTCACGCTGTCCGGCGAGATATTCAATCTTTCAGACCAGCCGCAAGATGTTCCGAGAGTTATCGCCGATATCATGGATAAAAACCGCGATGTCATCAGGACCTGGATCGTGATGCCGCGCTCAAGCCATCTCTTGCCCGGCGAAAAAACTGAATTCGACGACGACTACATCGATCCGCCCAAGGAGGCGGTGCAAATATCGGTGCGGCTTGAAGGGATGGAATAAGAGGACTCATGCCGCCGGTTGATATTCAAAGTGTGAGCACGCTCTACAGTGCCGAGGAAATTGCCGTACGGGTCGATGCCCTGGCCAAAGATATTGCCGCCGCCATGCCCGAAGACATCCTGGTTGTCGCCATACTCAAGGGCGGTTTCGTCTTCGCCGCCGATCTGATCCGCGCACTCCACGGCGCCGGCATGTATCCCCGGGTCGATTTCATGACCCTGTCGAGTTATGGGGCGGGCAAGGAAAGCTCGGGCAAAGTCTCCATCGCCCGCGACATCAGCGATGATATCCAGGGCGCCGATATCCTGCTGGTCGACGATATACTTGAATCCGGCCGCACCGTGGCCGCCGCCCGGCGTTTATTGCTCGAACGGGGTGCGTCGTCGGTGAAAATCTGTATGCTGCTCGACAAGCCGGGTAAGCGGAAAGTGGAATGCGAGGCGGATTTTTGCGGGTTCGTCGTGCCGGACCTTTTTGTCGTCGGCTATGGACTTGATTTTGCACATTATTATAGGGATTTACCCTATATTGGGACCGTAGATGATTAGTGCCGGAGGGTTCCCATGGCGCGGATACTGCTAGCGGAAGACGAGCCGTCGGTGCGCGAGTTCGTCCAACGGGCGCTTGTTCACCAGGGTCATCAAGTGACCACCGTGAACGACGGCGGCGAGGCGCTCGAAGCGCTTGAGGATGAGCGCTTCGATCTTTTGCTGACAGACATCGTGATGCCCCGGGTTGACGGTGTCGCCCTGGCGCTCAAGGCGTCCAAGGAATATCCCCATATGCGCATCGTTTTGATGACCGGCTATGCCGCTGAACGGGACCGGGCGCATAATCTCGACGCCCTGGTTCATGAAGTGGTCAGCAAGCCCTTCACCCTATCGGATATCTGCGACACGATTGACGCGGCGCTGACCGAAACCCCGTCGCTGGAAAATTAGCCCCTCAATTAAAACCGTTTTAACAGGCGCTTGATATATTCGCGTTCGATTGACGGGCGCTGAAATTCACCGGCGCGGCGATAGAGTTCATCGAGGATTTCGCGGCTGCGCTGCACATCGGCCTTGTCGGGTATTGCTGTGCGGCTGTCATCCTGGAAACCGCGACCGAGTAGCCCGCGCCCCAGAGGATCGAGAGCATTGCCAAATCCGCCGGTTAGACCGCCGGGCCGTTGCGGCGCACGGCCGATCTCTTCCATCATGGCTTGAAGCAGCGCCTGTGCGCCCTGCTGCATTTCGTCGATGGCGGAGGTTTGCGGTCCCACCGCCTGACCGGCCAACCCGGCTGACAGGGCTTGAAGCGCATCCCGCATAGCCTGGCTGGCGCGGTTGAGGGATAAGGGAATGGGCTGCCCATCACCCCCCCAGCGCCGCATCAACTCGCTGAGACCGGCGTGCAAACCTTGCTGCAGGCTGAGCCCGGGCTGAGATTCGCTGCCCCCCGAGCCGCGACTGCTGGAGCCCTGAGGTCCGTTCTGGCTGTTGCCCGTACCGGACGGACCCGGCTGTTCGCCGTTGCCCTGGGCGCGGCGGAACGTCTTGTCCAGCAACTGCTGTTGCCTGGCGATGAGCTTTTCGAGTTCGCGTAAAATTTTCCGGTTTTCACCGCCGCCTTCGCGGTCTTCACCCATCATGCTGTTAGCACGCATGCTCTCCAGCGCTGCCTTGAGCTGCTCCAACAGCTCGCGGGCGGCCTCGCGGGAGCCGGTCTTGGCGAGTTCGCGTATCCGCTCGATCAGGTCGCGGATCTGGTCGCGGTCGACCGCCTGCAAAAATTGCTCTTCAAGGCTCGGCTCGTCGCCGCTCCGGTTTGCCGCCTGTTCCATCAAATCGTTGAGATAGTTGTCGAGCGCCTCGAGCATTTGATCGACCAGACGGTCGATCTCGGCGTCTGAGGCGTTACTGGCGAGCGCTTCACTGAGGGCGCGCTCGGCGTCACGCAAGGCTTGTTCCGAAAGCGCTATGGGGCCGTCCTCGATGACCAGCGCTATATCCCATAGCATGTCCTGAACTTCGCCCACGATCGCATCGGAGATGTCATACAACAAACGCAACCGCGCGACGCGCAGGCCGAGAAAGACATTTAAGTCTTCGAAGAAATGCTCCGGCCGCCGCGAAATATCGTCAAGCGTGTTGCTCACCTGATTGCGTTGGGTGGGGTCAAGCGCCAGCCTGCGGCGCTCTTCGATCAGCCGGCGGGCGACCGGATGATTGAAGATACGTTCGGGCAGCACCATGGTCACCGGTTCGCTGATCCCGACCTGGCCAGGGGCATCGCTGGCGGCAAGTTCGATGGAGACTTCCAGGCCCGCCCAGGGATGTGCCGTAAGGTCGTAAAAATTGCTGTCTTCGGCGCTGGTGATGCCCTCGCTTGGGAGTGTCATGGGCAGGGTGAAGCTGCGGCTCGGGTCGTCTATCAGGGCGACCACCGCCTCAATCGTTACCAGCCCGTAATCATCGTCGGCGAGATAGTCGAGACGCAGCGCGGAGCGCGCGGTTCGCCCGGGCGCGGATGAGAATTCGATCAGCGGCGGCTGATCGACGAGCACCGCGAGCGACCAGTCGCCAAGGATTTCGCCGCCCTGCCGCACGGTTAGGCGGCGGCTTTCGTCCTGGTTTGTCAGCGGGTCCGCCAGCAGGGTCGTGGAGAGCTCGTAATTGCTGCCATCGATGGCGTCAAATTCAATCACTTCGCCGCCGATTTCGAGCTGCGGGACAGCAGTACCGCCATGCACCCGGGCCAGCAGGGCGGCGCCGCTGGGGACATCGACAATTTCTGTCACCGTCCTGGTCTCCGCCAGATCGCCCGTCCCTGCCGCCAGAAACAGCGGCGCCATGGCGGTGTAGGACGGCGGCGTCAGCCATAGGGTCAGCGAGGCGGCGGTCGCTGCGGACGCACCGCTGAAATCGGGTTGAAGCGCGCGGGCCAACCGGTTTGCGCTGTCGCTCCCACCGACGGTGAAGGCAATAATCAGGACCAGAGCCAGGGCCGCGCGCAGGCCCAGGGGATCGTGGCGCGCCATGCCGGGCGAGGGCAGCCCGATGCGCATGGCCTTGGCCCGTTGCGCTATCCGCTGCAGGTGAGTCCGCCACAGGGCTCGTCCCTGGTTGTCATGGACGCCCGTGGCGGGACTATCGCGCAATGCCGCGAGGGGTCGGTGAGTGAAGCCGCTGGCGGTCTCCAGCCGACGCACCGCGGCCTCCTCGCCGGGATAGCGCCAGCCCCGCAGCCCCTGGATCAGAGCCAGGATGAAGCCGATGGCAAACAGCAACAGGGCGGCTGCATGGAGGCTGCCAGGGACCCGCGACCAGAGATTGAAGAGCGCCGCCACCAGGAAGATGCCGGCAATCGCCACGGCGGGCCAGAGCGCCGGCCACAGGCTCTCCCAGGCCAGACAGAGGCGGGCGAGCCACAACCGCCGGGCCATAAACCTGGCCAGGGCGCGAATTTCTGTCGATCCCGAACCGGACCCCATTGTCACGCCGCGCCGCGTTTTGCCGGGCGGCTGTCGGTGAGCCAGTCGGGCAGGGCTTCGAGGGCCGTCATTTCGTCGAATTCGGGCCGCCGCCTGATGATCGCGAAGCGCTCGCCGTTGACCAGCACTTCGGGAATCAGGGGCCGCATATTGTAGCTCGACGCCATGATCGCACCATAGGCTCCGGCCGTGCGAATCGCCAGCAAATCCCCCGCCGCGACCGTTGGCAGGGGGCGGTCCTTGGCGAAGGTGTCGCCGGATTCGCAGATCGGGCCGACGATATCGGCGGGCGTGGCAGCGTCGCCTTCAGCGGGCGCCGCCACCGTCTCGATCTCGTGGTAGCCGTCATACATGGCGGGGCGCAAAAGATCGTTCATGCCCGCATCGATGATGACGAAGCGCCGCTCGCCGCTCTGCTTGATATAGAGCGCCTTGGTCACCAGGACGCCGGCGTTGCCGACCATCATACGGCCCGGCTCGAGCAGCAGCTTGCAATCGAGACCGGCAATGGCGCGCTTGACCATCTCTGCGTAGGCCTCGGGCGCGGGCGGCGTTTCGTCGCGGTAGCGGATGCCGAGGCCGCCGCCGACATCGAGACTCTCGATCTTGTGGCCCTCGCCGCGCAGGGCCAGGGTCATTTCCGCCAGGCGTTTGAAGGCAAGTTCGTAGGGCCCGAGATCGGTCAGTTGCGAGCCGATATGCATGGCCAGCCCGATCAACTCGACCCCCGGCAAGCCGGCGGCATGACGGGCAACGGCAGGGGCGTCATCGGCGGCGATGCCGAATTTATTATGGCTCATGCCGGTGGAAATTTTGGCGTGGGTCTTGGCGTCCACATCGGGATTGACGCGCAGGGCGATAGGTGCGCGAAGGCCACGCGCCTCGGCTAGGCTGTTCAGGACCTCCAGCTCGGGAAGGGATTCGATGTTGAACTGGAGAATTCCCTCATCGAGGGCGAAAGTCATCTCATCGGCAGTCTTGCCGACGCCGGAGAACACAATGCGCTCTGCCGGCACGCCGGCGGCGAGCGCCTGTCTGAGTTCGCCGCCCGAGACCACATCGGCGCCGGCGCCGAGGCTGGCGAAGATCCGAACCACCGCCTGGTTGCCGTTGGCTTTCAGGGCGTAGCAGACGGTCGCATCGACATCGGAAAAAGCCTCGGCGAAGACCCGGTAATGGCGCTCCAGGGTGGCCATCGAATAGCAATAGAAAGGCGTTCCAACCGCCGCCGCTATATCGGCGATGGCCACCTCCTCGGCATGCAGAGCGCCGTTTTTCATCTCGAAATGATTCATGTGCTTATCGGCGTTCCAGGCATGGTCACAGAACTCTGCGCCGGCTCAAGGGCGCCCTTGCGGCCACAGGCGGAGAGCCCGCCGAGCAGCAGCAGGGCGAGAGCGACCATGGCGATACGGCGGCTCATAGATAGCGCTCCCGGGCGGCAGCGATGGCGGCGCGCACCTGCTCGGGCGCGGTACCGCCCTGGCTTACGCGGCTGGCCACTGAACGCTCGACGGTCAGCACCTCGAACACCCGCTCGTCGATGGCCGGCTCGATTTCGGCCATGGCGCCAAGCGGCAGATCGGCGAGGCCGACGCCGCGCTCCTCGGCGAGATGCACTATGCGCCCGACCACGTGGTGGGCCTGGCGGAAGGGCAGCCCGGCGATGCGAACCAGCCAGTCGGCCAGGTCCGTCGCGGTAATAAAGCCTAAGTCGGTGGCGGCGCGCATGGCTGGCGCATTGACGGTCATCGTCCCCACCATGCCGGTCATGGCCCGCAAACAGAGCGAATAATTATCGGCGGCGTCGAACAGCGGCTCCTTGTCTTCCTGCATGTCCTTGGCAAAGGTCAGCATCAGGCCCTTGAGCATGACCATCAGGGCGGTCTGGGCGCCGATGATCCGCCCGGCCTTGCCGCGCACCAGCTCGGCGGCGTCGGGATTGCGCTTCTGCGGCATGATCGACGATCCCGTGCTGAATTGATCGGCCATACGCACAAAATTAAACTGGGCGCTCGACCAGATCACGATCTCCTCGGCGAGGCGCGACAGATGAATGGCGCCGAGCGAAGCGGTGCTAAGGAATTCGACGATGAAATCGCGGTCGGAGACGGCGTCCATGGAATTCGCCATGGGTCTCTCGAAACCAAGCGCCTTCGCCGTCATCTCCCGGTCGATGGGAAACGACGTGCCGGCCAGGGCGGCGGCGCCCAGGGGGCTCTCGTTGAGCCGGGCGCGGCAATCGGCCAGGCGGCCGCGATCACGGCCGAGCATCTCCACATAGGCCATCAGATGATGGCCGAAGGTAACCGGCTGGGCCGCTTGCAGATGGGTGAAGCCGGGCATCACCGTCTCCGCATGCTGCGCCGCCTGGTCGATCAAGGCGGCCTGAAGCGCTGTGATCTCCCCGTCGAGCTGGTCGATTTCGCCGCGCAGCCACAGACGAATGTCGGTGGCGACCTGATCGTTGCGCGAGCGGGCGGTGTGCAGCCGTCCGGCGGCCTCGCCGATAATCTCGGTGAGGCGCGCTTCGACGTTCATATGGATATCTTCAAGGCCGGCGTCGAAGGTAAATTCGCCGGCGGCAATTTCCGACTCGATGGTGTCGAGACCTGCCTGGATAGCCGCGCCGTCATCGCCCGAGATGATGCCGGTCTCGACCAGCATGGCGCAATGGGCCCGCGAGCCCTCGATATCCTGGGCATAGAGGCGCTGATCGAAGCCGATCGAGGCGTTGATTTCTTCCATCAAGCCGTCGGCTCCGGCGTCGAAGCGCCCGCCCCACATCCGATTGACGGATTGAGGGTCTGCGCCGGTTTTGTTCACCGGCTTGTGCTTTGCTTTGCTGGTCATGGCGGCGTTATACTCGACTTTATGATGCGTTACTTAATCGTTCTTTCGGCCATTGTGGCGGCATTCCTGGCGCAATCAAGTGTTCCGTCGGTGATTGCAGCGTCGGACAGCGCCGAGGCGGCGCTTAGATTCCAGTGGACAGAGCCGCCGGCGGCGCACCGCGATATCCGTTTCACCGACACCGAGGGCGCCCTGGTCACCTTGGCTGACAAGCGCGGCCGCGTGGTGTTGATGAATTTCTGGGCGACCTGGTGCCTGCCCTGCGTGCGCGAGATGCCGTCTCTCGACCGATTGCAGGCGATGTTTGATAAATCCGTCTTTGAGGTCGTGCTGATCAGCGAGGATCGCGATCCTGCTGTGATCGAGCCTTTCTTTGAGCGGCTTGGCCTGAACAACATGGCGGGTTATCACGATCCGCGCTCTAGCCTGTCCCGCCAGTTGGCGATTATCGGCCTGCCGACGACCCTGTTGATCGACAGCCACGGCAATGAAATAGGCCGGGTGGTCGGCGCCGCCGAGTGGGACAGCCCGGCGGCCCTGGAGTTGATCCGCCGCTATACCAAAGATCCGCCCCTGAAGGCGGCGGCGCTTCCCTAAATTCGCCGACCGACCCAGATCACCCGGCCGGCGACGTCCACGTCGATCGGGTCGACCGGGGCCAGGCGGGGATAGTTTTCATTGTCGCAGCTTATGGTCACCTCGCGCCGCACCGGGTCGATGAGCAGGCGTTTGACCAGGACGAATTCACCGAACCGCACGATATAGACGCCGTCGCGCCCCACCGTGCGCTGGGTGAGGTCGACCAGAATGGTGTCGCCGTCGGCCAGGGTGGGAAACATGGAATCGCCATGCACGGTGATCACCGCCAGATCGTCGGGCGTCGCCGTTGTCACCGAGCGCAGCCATTCATGGCGGAAGGCGAGGCGCCCGGTCTCATATTCATGGTCGATCACGATGCCGTCGCCGGCCGCCGCGGCGACTTCGTAGGTCGGCACGAAAACCAGTTCATCGACGTACTTCTCATGGCCGGGGACGGGCCCGATGGTGATGTCCGGCTCGAGCAGCGTGGCAGCTTTGCAGTGCAGGGCGCTGGCAATTTTTTGGATGGTGTCGTGGCGCGGATGGCGGGACTTGCCGATCAATATGTCACGCACGGCGGTCTCATTGAGCCCGGCGGCACGGGCCAGGGATTTCTGATTGAAACCGCCGGCCTCCATTCTGTTCCGTATTTCGTTCGCCAACTCTCCGGCCATATCGCGTTCCTTATGGTCGATCCCCTGGGTAACGTGATTAATCCCATTATGCACTGATACGTTGGGAATAGCACATGGGAATAATCCCCTTTATAAAGTGGGATTATTCCCTCATATCTAGAATATGAAAAAGAATATAAACAGAACATTTAATTTCAGCTGGTCCGAACAAACCATTGAAACGTTGCGGCGGCACTGGGGTGAGGGGCTGACCACCTCCGAAATAGCCGGCCGCCTTGGCAAGACCGCGCGGGCCGTGGAATGCAAGATTTACAAGCTGCGCGTCCAGGGCTGCGGCTTGCCGGCCCGGCGCAAGAGCGCATCCGGCCATGATCATGGTCAGGCCGATCAGAGGGCCCGCCGCCGCTGTCTGTATTGCAGCGAGAGTTTCGACAGCAGCCATCCGGGCAACCGCATCTGCCCCGGCTGCCTCGAGGATGGACCCTTCACAAGCGCCATGGTGTGAAACCGTGGTTTGCGGAAGGGCGACCAATCATAACCGATAAGGAATTTGCCATGCAGGAGTTGACGCTGACGACCAACCGAAGTGCCGAGGATGTACGCGGGCCCGGCCCGTGGAGCGAAACCCGCGTCGAGAATCGCATTATCGAAGCGGTTGATACGCTCGCCCGGGTGCCGGCGCCGACCATGCGGCGGCGTCTCACAAGCTGGCCCGATTATGTCCACGATGCCCACGAAGCCTATGGCTGCGCCGGTTATCGCCCGCCTCGCAGCCCGGCAGCACCCGAAGCCATCACCCGGCTCGATCAGACCCTTGACTGGCTGCGCTGGTTGCCGCGCGACGCCCAGCATATTCTGTGGAGCCGAGCAAACGGCCTGTCGTGGCGAAAGATCGCGCGCTTCGCCGGCAAGGCGCCCAACACCTGCCGCGCCTGGTATCTGGCGGCGCTGCGCTACATCGCCGCCCGACTAAATTCGCAAGGCCTAAATACGCAAGGTTAGTGTGGCGCATTGGGAGAAAAGCGGCGCTTTCCCTCGCCGCGTTTCACGGTTTCTTAAACACTGTTCCCGTACCATCACAACTCAGTATGGGTTGTCGCCGTCATCAATGGCGACGCTCGTTGATCCTCGAACCGGCAAACCATCGGCGACGATGGGGCGCAAAGCTTCCGGCCTGATCATGCTTGTCAGGTAGCGGGGCTACCGAAAGGACCCAGATCATGCGCGACACGCCGCAGCCCCGTATTGCTCAGAATTGTTTCCTTGTTGATCAGTGTCTTGCCGCTGGTCGGCCGCTCAATGATATGAAATACATTGGGTGAATTTGATTACAAGTTCCGAAGCAACGAGAAGGCTCATGAAGTCAAGTTGATGGGCAATTTCAGCGCTCCCGACAAGACGGTCGTCCGCGAGATGATAGAGATTTTCAATCAAATGGGTGGTGGCCGCTGCGTGCTCGACCTGAATAAACTCACCAGCTTGGATTTCTACGGCCTGGAAATGCTGGTGTTGATGAGTGACATGGCCCAGGCGAAGCATGTGCAGTTGACTATTCGCCGTCCTCGCGGCCAGGTGAAGGAGATGCTCAAGCTGTCCGGGCTCGGCAAGATCATTCCCATCGAATTCTAAATCACACCACGACCAGATTGCGCGGCAGTTCGGAGAGCAGCTCGAGGCCGTCTTCGGTCATCAGAAAGCTTTCGATATAGGCCGCTCCGCTGCCGCCCGGCCAGTCTTCCCAGACATCGAACTGATTTTCGAGATTGAACACAATACCGGGCTCCAGGGTCCGGTCGCCGGGGCCGCCGGGGGTCGGGTGAGTGCGGTGGACGCCGACCCAATCCGGCGGCACGGCGATGCCCAGGGTATAGCCGCCATTGTACCAACAATAGGATCTGAGGCCGCTCTCATCGATGTAGTCGTTGGCGATGGCGTGGACCTTGTAGAGGCTGTCTCCGGGCGCAATTCCCGCCATGACGGCGTCGATGCAGCCCGCCGATTTGTCCATCAGGTCAGACCAGCGCGGGTCGGGCGGCCCAAGCGAATAGGTGCGGTTGAGGTTGACGTGATAGCGGTGCAGGCTGGCGCAGAAATCGATAAACACCAGATCGCCCGGCTTGACGCTGCGCATCTGCGCCGGGGAGTGGTGGGTGCCGCTGCGCGGCCCCGAGCCGATCATCGAGCGGAGGGCGGGGTAGCCGCCGCCGGCGGCCATCATGGCGCCGACGAGGATGCCCTCGATCTCGGTCTCCAGGATGCCCGGCCGGATGGCGTCGCGCGCCGCGGCCATGGCCTGATCGGCGATGGTGGCGCATTGGCGCATGACCGCGATCTCAAGCGGCGACTTGATCAGCCGGACTTCTTCAATCAGGAATGAAGCGTCGGTGACGGTCGCACCGGCTTCGCGCAGGCTTTCGATCAGGCTGTCCATAACGTCCGCATGGGGCGCATAGCTCCAGCGCTGGGTTGCCAGCCGGCTGCCGGCCAGCCCCATAGCCGCGATCCGGTCAGTGATCAGGGCGATGATGTCTTCGACCGGACCGCGCTCAAATATCACGACATCGGTAATCTCCGGCGTCGTCGAGACCATGGTGGTGTGGGGCCATCCGTCGAAGAACAAGCGGTCGTCGGAATCAGCGCGCAGCAACAGCCCGGTGAGGTTGCGAGAATGGTACCAGATCAGGTCATAGCCGGTGAGATAGGTGATATCGGCAGGCTGGGTGATGTAGATGCCGTCGAGATCGTTCGACGCCAGGGCGCGGCGAACCTTAGCGCGGCGATCGGTATATTCTTCGGGTGGGAACGCCTGCGGCCAATCGACCTGGTCTCGGAGATATTGTTTCATCGTATTTTCTCCCGCATGATCATCGCTTGTTAAAATCTAATAGCAGAGGTGCCACATGGATAGGCTACAGGATCGGCTCGCCGCCGATTCTCGACGGCGCCATCGGCACCGAGCTGCAACGGCGCGGCGCCGCCATGGACGGCATGGCCTGGTGCGCCGTGGCGACCAAGACCAGTCCTGAGCTGTTGCGCGGCCTGCATGAGGATTATATCCGCGCCGGCGCCGACGTGATCACCACCAATAGTTTTTCCTCGGCCCGCCATGTGCTCGAGCCTGCCGGTCTCGGCGATGAGGTCATCGCCATCAACAACCAGGCCGTGGCTCTGGCGCGCGAGGCGCGGGACGCGGCGGCCGAGCGGCCGGTATGGATCGCCGGCTCCATTTCCTGTTTCAACGGCGGTCTCGATCAATCAAAGATACCGACGCCCGAGGCAGCCAAGGCCAACTATCGGGAGCAGGCGGACTGTCTGGCTGACGCCGGCGTCGATCTTTTGCTCATGGAAATGATGATGGACGTCGAAGCATGCCTGTTACGCCCTGGAGGCGGCGGTGGCGACGGGGCTGCCGGTCTGGGTCGGCTTCAGTTGCCGCCTCGCCGACGATGGCGAGACCGTGTTGATGTATTCCAAAAGCGCCGCCGACACGCGCTTCGATCATGTGCTGTCGAAGGTCATGGCGGTCGGCGGCTCGGCGGCGGGGGTGATGCACAGCACGATCGCCGATACCGGCCCGGCGCTCGATGTCTTGATGGAAAACTGGTCGGGACCGGCCATGGCCTACCCTGAATCGGGCGAGAAATTCACCATGCCGATTTGGAACTTCGGCGACGTCGCCTCGCCCGACGATTTCGCCGCAACCATGGCGGCTTGGGTAGAGAAGGGGGTGCAGATCATCGGCGGCTGCTGCGGCCTCGGCCCCGACCATATCCGTACCATAAAAGACCGTATGCCAGAGAATATTAATAAATTAAATTAGTTATTTAAAAGAAAAATTTAAAGTATTATTTTAATTTTTATCAATGACGATTTCCAGCTTGGCGTGGGCGCTGCGCAGAGCCGCTTCGACCGCGTCCGGGCTGTCGCCCTGGGCGAAGATAAAGCCGAGATAACGGTAGCCCTCGGGCGGCGGCGCTACCGGCTGGCCGGCTACAATGCTGATGGTGATATCCTCGATGCCGGCCACGGCGCGGGCCTCTTCCAGACCGCGCACTTCGCGCAGGATTCCGCTCTCCGGCGTGGGGATCATCATCACCCCGGAGGGCCGCTGTTCCTGTTTGCTGATGAATATCGGCAGGCCCAGGGCATGGCGCAGGAGCAGCGCCTCAAGACCGAGTCTTGAACTTCCACTCGGGCCGGGGCCGAAATTTAAGCTTCGGGCGCAGAGGCCGCCGATCGAGCGCGCCGCCATTTCCAGCGGCCAGACCCCCTTTTCGTTGACGCGGAATTCCGCGTGGACCGGACCATGACGCAGCCCCAGGGCGGCGACGGCCTGGCGGGCGGCCTGGGCGATGTCGTGCCGCACGGTGGCGGGCAGGCGCGACGGGGTGACGAAGAGGGTCTCCTCGAAATAGGGACCCACCAGCGGCTCGGGCTTGTCGAACAGGGCGAGGATTTCAAGCTCACCGTCATGGAGCAGTCCTTCGAGGGCGACCTCACCGCCGGGAATATAGCTCTCGACGAGAATTTGCCGCGCCGCTTCGCCCTGGACGTCCGCCACTTCGGGCGCCTCGAGGATGGCGGCGATGCGGCCATGGGCGGCGATGAACTCGGCTTCATCATCGGCGCGTATGACGCCCCGGCTCGCCGACAGGGCCAGGGGCTTGAGCACGCAAGGGTAGGACGCGGCGCGCGCCGCCTGGGCCGCATCGTCGTGATCGAGGTTGACCAGGCGGAATTCGGGCGCCGGTGGCCCGGCATTGGCGAGGGCGCCGCGAAACCGGTATTTATTGCGCGTGGCAATCACGGATTCGGGGGAATTATGGGTCAGACCCAGGGCCGCGCTCGCCGTCGCCGCGAGCAGCAGGGTCTCGTCATCGACGCCGAGGATCGCCGTCAGGGGGTAATCGGCCGCATAGGCTTCGATCTGCCGGCAGCCCTTGGCAATATCGGTGAAATCGAGAGCCAGGCCGCGCTGGCCGGCGAATTGCGCCAGTACCGGAGGTTGGTTCGACCCGATCACCAGATCCACATCGAGGCCCTCGATATCAAGCCCCTGGGCGGCGGCCATGAAATCGCCGACCCGATACGACGTGGTCGGGATCAGCAGAAGCAGTCGCGCCATAGTATGGGCTGGAGCGCGGGTCTCAGAGCGGGCTGGCGCCGCCCTTGCCCGGTGAATAATAGGGATTGTCGCCGCCGGCATGGTCGGTGACATCGAGCACGGCGGTGATCGCCGGAACGGCCTGCTTGATGGCGGTCTCGATGCCGTTCTTGAGGGTTACATCGGCCATGCCGCAGCCCTGACAGCCACCTTCGAGACGGATGTAGACCGTTTCCGGCTTCACGTCGATCAAGGCGATATGGCCGCCGTGTTCGGCGACCGAGGGGTTTATCTGGGTGGCGAGAAGCTCGCGGATGGCCAGCGCCTCGGGGGTGTTCATCTCGGGCTTTTGCAGCCGTTCGTATTCTTCGAAGGATTGCACCGCCGTGATCTCAGGGACATAGTGCCGCAGCATGTTCTCGATGCCCGACAGCATGGCCACGGCCGGCCCCTGGATGTCGAGCAGGGCGATGCCATCCTCAAAGCCGCGAAACTCGATCACGCCGCCGTTTTGGGCCACCGCCGGCTGGATGCGGGTGTCGATCAGCTCGCGAATTTTGTCGGCAATTTCCTGGCCAGCTTCATCCTCGCCATCATCATCGAGCGCGTCGGGCGTGAGAACCGGCTCATCCGCCGTGAAATGCTCCATGATGGCGCGCAGCAGCGAGGGCCGCAGCTCGGCCCAATCGGCGGCGTCGTCCTTGGTGATGGAAATTGACTCAGCGCCCAGGGAAACCGCGCCCACCCCGTCGACCGAGAACAGCCGGCAGGCCAGGGGAGAGACCTCGGCCGCCTGTTCGGCATCGGCGAAATGAAGGTTTCGCGAACCCGTAATGCCGCGGCCAGGAAGGAATTTCACGATTTGTGGATTGCCGGTATCTTCGGTCTGAATGAACATCTATCGACGCCTTCGGTCTAGGGCTTCATCATCGTTACTGGTGAATGTTGGCGCAAATCGAGCCGAAGGCAAGCCCTGGACGTGAAATCGGGGGAATTATCGAGGGCGGCAGTTGTGATCGTGGTCACTTACAATTCGATATCCACGATGCATAGTGAGTTGAATACGCCATGGTTAGAACCGATTAAGGAGACTATAATTGCTATTGTCGATTTGAACCGTGGGAACGAGGTCAGCAGCGCAATAAATTTGGATAAATATATGATTGCCAAGAAACCCACAGCGATTGAACGGCAAGCCGCACCATGCGCCTCCCGGCTCGTGGGCCGCTTTTGCCGCGACACCGGCGGCGTCATGGCGATCCTCGTCGCCCTGCTTATCCCCATGGTTATCGGCATGATGGGTCTCACCGTCGATGTCGGCATTTGGTATGCCGAAAAACGCGCCCTGCAGGACACCACCGACGCTGCTGCCCTGGCGGGCGGGGGCGAAGTCGCCAACGGATCGAACGCGGCGATCATAGTCGCAGTGGTGACAGCCGACGCCACGCGCAATAATTACGACCCGGCGACGGACTTCATCACCATCAACAATCCGCCGACCTCCGGGCCCAACACGGGCAACGAGGGTTCCGTCGAAATTATCATCACCCGCCAGATGCCGCTGTTCTTCACCACGGCGTTCTTCAATCTGATCGGCGCGTCGAATCAACAGTTCAACACCACGGCGCGCTCAGTGGCCAACACGGCGATCTCGGGTGATTTCTGCATTCTCGGCCTTGATCCGACTACAGCCAATGCGGTCCAGGTCAGCGGCAACGGCACGGCGACACTCAATTGCGGTGTTGCGGTGAATTCCGATCCCACGACCGGCAACGCTCTGTGCGTCGGCGGCAATGCGACCCTTACCACAACCTCCATTTCGACCGTCGGTACCGTCGGTGATTCAGGCGGCTGCGGCGGCACGCTCAATAGTGAATCACCGCCCGTGCGCGGCGGGTCCCTTGGATGACCCTCTTGAAAACCTCGCCGTACCGGCATTCGACGGAACAGGCTACCTTAACCCTCCCACTGATCCCCTTGATCCGGATTTCGACGAGGATATCGATGTCGGTTGTGACAGAGGTACATTCGGCAGCGGCAATAGCGGCGGCTATAAGGCTTCCAGCGACCTGGACGCCTCGGATTATGGGGGCATCATGGTCATATGCGGCGGCTTCAGTGTTGCGGCGGGCCAAACCATCGATTTGGCCCCAGGGGTCTATATAATCGACCAGGGCGACTTCGATATAGCTGCCAATGCCTCGGTCACAGGCGACGGCGTGACCATCATTCTCACCAGCTCCGGCGCCGACAGCAAGATCGGCAATTTCGAGGTCAACGGCAGCGCCGATATACAGCTAACCGCACCAGTCGAGGCTCCGGATGATGCTCCGGGCTATGCCGGTGTGCTGTTCTACCAGGATCGCAACGTCGACTCGGGTCCGACGCACAGAAATGTCTTCTCTGGCGGTGCGGAATTGGACCTCGAAGGCTATATCTATACGCCGTCGCAGGAGACCACATTCCAAGGCGGCAGCGAGGCCGGCAGTGGCTGCACCCGTCTGATCGCCAAGCAGGTGACCATCACTGGCGATACCGGACTGCAAACCAATTGTCCCTCCGCCGAAGACACCCCCATCATCGGGAAACTCGTTGCGTCGCTTGGTGAGTGAGCATATGGAAATGAGGACAGAAGGGATGAATATCAGCGGATCGAAGCCGGGGAAGGCGGGCCGTTTCCGGGTCATTCCGCGATTGGCGGCGGCGTTTCGCGATTGCGCGCGTGGCTCGGTCGCCATAGAACTCGCCCTGCTGGCGCCCGTGCTGGCGGCAATTCTGCTCGGCTCCGTCGATCTTGGCTCGTACATCTATGAGAAGATGCAGATACAAAGCGCATCGCGCGCCGGCGCCCAATATGCCGTTCAAAGCCCCGGCAATTCCCAGGACCCAGTGTCTATTGCTGTCGCTGTTCGGGCCTCTTCAACGGATCTGGCTACCGGGGCCACTATCACTACGGAGACATTTTGCAGCTGTTCAGACGGCAGTGAAACGGCGGTTTCCGGCACAACCGGTTGCGGTGGGTCCTGTACCGGCGGTGAATTCCCTGCTCTGTCCGTGCGGGTCACCGTGTCAAACACCTTCACGCCCATATTTCCCTATCCCGGAATTCCCGACCCCGTTGTGCTTAAGGGCGTCACCAGCTTGCGGGTGCCGTGACCATGCGAAACTCAAATCTCAGCAGACGAGCTCGTGGCGGTGTTTTGATGCGCTTCATACGGGCTCGCCGGGGCTCCGTAGCGATCGAGTTTGCCCTGGGCTTGCCGATCTTTCTCTTCCTGGTCTACGGCATTTTCGAGTTCGGCCGGGTCTTCTGGACAAAGAACACCATGGAATTCGCCGTCGAAGAAGCGGCGCGCTATACCATGGTCAATCTCAACGCCAGCACTAACGATATTACCCAAGTCGTAGAGGACAATGCGCCGGGGCTCGATGTGACACGCATCGTCGTTGCCGTAACCTTTGAAGTACTTGGCGAAAATCGATTTTTTGTTACTGTTACCGGCACCTATAAGTATGTGCCCATGATCCCTATCAAAATACCGTTCAGCGGTGAGGTCAACGCTGACTTCACCCAGCTGGAGATGGACATCGAAACCTCGACCCGTATGGCGCTCGTTCTCGGCACCAACTAGGCCGTGAACCCATAAAAGAGTTGCGCGATCATGGGGTGTTGTGATTCAAGTTTCCAAACAGTGGGAGTTTGATCATGCGTTACGATCTTAGCGACTTTGAGTGGTCTGTCATCCAGCCGCTTTTGCCGAACAAACCCCGTGGTGTACCGCGGGTTGACGACCGGCGGGTGTTGAACGGTATTTTCTGGGTTCTTCGCTCGGGTGCGCCGTGGCGTGATCTCCCGGAGCGCTATGGCCCGCGCACGACCTGCTACAATCGCTTCAACCGGTGGCGCAAGGCGGGCGTGTGGGACCGGCTTATGGACGCGATCACAGAGGCTTACGACGGTGATGTGCAGATGATCGACTCATCGTCGGTACGTGTC
>JAYGED010000231.1:0-14151 GCA_046582565.1 Alphaproteobacteria bacterium | reverse complement strand
AGGAAGCCATCAATCGCTTCGTCGCCGAAACCAACAAAAACCCCAAACCCTTTACCTGGACCGCTGATCCAGACAAGATTATTGCTGCCGTCAAAAGAGGGTACCAAGCGTTAGACTCCATCCACTAGCGACGTTGTTATGGCGAGTTCAACAGCCCTCGTCGTTCTTACACCCCGCCAAGCCGCCACAGGGCCAGGCCCGCGAACACCGCCACCCCACCGACGAAGCCCGCGCCGACACTTCGTTTGCTCAGCGTAAATATGGCCATGCCGGCGGCGAAGGCGAGGCCCCGGTCGATCAGCGGGACGGTCGCCAGCTCCGACGTTGCGAAGAAGATAGCCTTGAACATCAGGCCGCCGACCAGGGCGTAGGTGACGCAGCCGAACCACTCGAATATGGCCATGTCGGTATCGATTCGGCGGGCCACCAAAACCCCCAGGACGCGCCAGCTATAGGTGGCGGCGAAGGCGATGGCCAACAGGCTCCAGGGACCAACGGTCATGTCTCGACGCTCGGCGCTTTGCGTCCCAGGAAGAAGCCGATCGTCCCGGCGCTTATGCCGCCGATCAACAGACCCCATTCTGCCGATATAAACATGGCCAGGGGAACCAGAACCACGCCGATCACCACGGCCCATCGCCCGCCGCTGCGGTGGCCGGTCGACATCATCAAGAACACGAAGAAGGGTGTCAGGAACAACAATGTCAGCCCCATGAAGGCGGGCAGGGCGACGCCGTATTCGTAGCCGATCACGGTTCCCAGCGAAACACAGAGCCACATAACCAGGCTGAATCCGAGGAAATAGGGCGGCCGTTCCGGGGCGCTCAACTCGCCCTGTTTTGCCGCGATCTGCGCCCAGTTGGTCGGTGAAATAAACTGGGCGTAGATGAAATGAGTCCATTTCAATTGCCGCCCGTTTCTGACCAAAGGCAGAGCGGCGACGACCATGGGCAGGGTGCGGATATTGATCAGCGCGATGGTCACCGCCATGAGCACCGGCCCGCTGGATGCGCCGACCAGTTCCGCATAGGTCATCATGGCGGGAAGCCCCCACAGGGACAGCACGGAGACCACGGTAACGGTCAAATCCAGGCCGTTGTCCCGCGCCATCACGCCGTAGCCGGTGAGCGCCGCGGCCAGGGCCAAAGCCGGAGCTCCAATACAATCGCGCGCGCCCCGGAGGAATACGGCCGTCTTGTCGGGCATTGCTAGATGGTCAGCATGATCTTGCCGGTATGGGCGCTCGACTCCATGCGGGCGTGGGCCTCGCTGGCCTGGGCCAGGGGATAGGTCGAATCGATCAGCGGGGCGATGCGGCCGGTATCGAGCAGGGGCCAGACTTCGCGTTTGAGGTCCTCGGCGATGACGCTTTTTTCGTCGATGCTGCGCGGTCGGAGCGTCGAGCCCATGATGGAGAGCCGCTTTAGCATCACCGGCAGGAAGTTGAATTCGATCTTGCTGCCGTTCAGAAAGGCGATTTGTACGAGGCGTCCCTCGGTCCTCAAGGCTTTGACGTTCTTGGCCATATAGTCGCCGCCGACCATATCGAGGATGACATCGACTCCTTCGCCGTCGGTAAGCTCGAGGATGACGGCCAGGAAATCCTCGTCGCGGTAGTTGATCGCCCGCTCGGCGCCGAGGCCTTCGCAGGCGGCGCATTTGTCTACCGATCCGGCGGTGGTGAAAACCCGTGCGCCGCGCGCCGCAGCGATCTGAATGGCGGTGGTGCCGATGCCGCTGGAGCCGCCATGGACCAGGAAGCGTTCGCCGCCGACCAGTTTGGCCCGCCTAAAGACATTCTCCCACACGGTGAAATAGGTCTCGGGCAGGGCGCCGGCGCGGATCATGTCGAAGCCGGTTGGCAGGCGCAGGCACTGGGCCGCGGGGGCTGTGCAGTATTCGGCGTAGCCGCCGCCGGAGACCAGGGCGCAGACCCCATCGCCGATCTGCCAGCCGGTGTCGCCGGCGCCCAAGGCCACCACCGTGCCGGCGACCTCCAGGCCGGGAATGTCGGAGGCGCCGGGCGGTGGCGGATACCCGCCGAGGCGCTGCAGCACATCGGGCCGGTTGACCCCGGCGGCTTCGACGCGAAGCAGAACTTCGCCGTGCGCCGCCGAGGGCACCGGGCGCTCTATCGGTTGCAGCACTTCGGGACCACCAGGCTCGGTGATCTCGATGGCGGTCATGGTCTTGGGCATAGTTTCTGGCAAAGTCATGGCGACGGTCCTTCGCATAAAAAATTCAGGCACCACTCTGCCCCAGCGGTTTCCCGCAGGCAACGCATCTGCTACAGACCGGCGATGGGTTCTTGGGATTTCATCGCGGCGAATCGCCGCTTTCTATCGTTTGGCATACTGATGTCGCTCTTCTCGAGCTTCGGTCAGACCTATTACATCGCCATGTTCAGCGCCGAAATACGCGGCGTATTCGATCTCTCCCATGGCGATTTCGGCGAAATTTACGCCTATGCCACCCTGGCCAGCGGAACCACACTGATCTGGCTCGGCCGCAAGATCGATCACATCGACCTGAGGTTCTATAGCGTCCTGGTCTGCGTTGGGCTGATCGCCGCCTGTCTGATGATGTCGCAGGTATCCTCAGTGGTCATGTTGGGCCTGGCGATCTTCACCCTGCGGCTTTTCGGCCAGGGGCTGATGAGCCATACGGCGGTCACCAGCATGGCGCGTTACTTTCATGAACGGCGGGGCCTGGCGATCGGCCTGGCGTCGACCGGACATGCCATCGGCGAGGCCATGTTCCCCTATATGGCGGTCATCCTGATCGCCGCCATCGGCTGGCGCGAGACCTGGATCGCCGTCGGCTTGGGCCTCGCCGTGATCCTGGTGCCGCTGATCCTGTGGAGCCTCAAGGGCCAGGGGGAGCGCCACCAAAATCATCTGAAATATATGGCGGCCCTGGGCGGCGGCACCGTGAGTGGGGCGTCCACAGGGGCGTCCAATGGGGCGGCCCGGCAATGGACCCACCGCGACATGCTTCGCGATAGGCGCTTCTATCTGCTCTTGCCCGCCGTGCTGGCGCCGGCGTTCATTATGACCGGCCTGATGTTTCATCAGGTTCATCTGGTCGACAGTAAAGGCTGGAGCCTGGCCATGTTCGCCACCGGCTTCGTGGTCTATGCCGGGTCCACAATGGTGTCGGCTCTCGGCATCGGCGCTTTCATCGACCGCAGCAGTGCGACGCGGATGATGCATTTTCATTTGACGCCAATGGTGGCCGGCCTGGTCGTGCTCGCGTCGTTTGATCAGCCCGCCACCATGTTTGTCTATATGCTGCTCGCCGGCTTTAGCTCCGGGGCCAACTTCACCGTGATCGGCGCGGTCTGGGCGGAACTTTACGGCGTTGCCCATCTCGGCGCGATCCGCGCTTTTACTTCAGCGCTCATGGTATTCGCCACGGCCCTGGCGCCGCTGGTCATGGGGCGTATGATCGATGCCGGGGTTAGCATGGAGGTGATTGCCCTGCTGTCGGCCGCCTATGCGGTGGTCGGCATGGGGTTGGTCGCCTTTGCTTTTAGAAAGAGGAAAGAGGTAGGAGACGATGGATAAGATGCATCTTCATATCAAGAACAACAGGGCCGGCGAGGAAGTATTCAGCATGTCGCCCGAGCGTGTCGCGGCGGCGCTCACACGGCGGCCCGATATCGCCGAGCGGCTCGATGTGACGGTCGATTGGGATACTGATAATTTCACCGCCTCCATGGCGCAGGCCGAAGGGCTGTTGACCTGGAATTTGCCGAAGGAGAACCTCTCCCGTGTGGCGCCGAAGCTCAAATGGATCCATATCATCGGCGCTGGTGTCGAGCATCTGCAACCGCTCGATTGGCTGCCGCGCGGCGTCACCCTGGTCAACAACCGCGGTGTGCATGCCGCCAAGGTAGCGGATTACGGCGTTATGGCGATTCTCATGCTGAACAATCGTATGCCGGCCTACTACGAAGCCCAGCGCAACCGGCGTTTCGATCCGCAATTCGCCACCCCGGTGACCGGCAAGACCCTGGCGGTGATCGGAGTCGGCGAAATGGGCGGCGCCGTGGCGCGTGCAGCCAAGCGCTTCGGCCTCCATGTTATCGGCGTACGCCGGGGCGGCCGCAAGACCCGGAGCGTCCATGAGATGTTTGGCCCGGAGTCTCTGGATGCGGTGCTGGTGCGCGCCGACTTCGTCCTGATCACCACACCGCTCACCCCGGAGACCCGAAATCTCATAGACCGCCGCCGCCTTGATTTGATGAAACCGACCGCCGGGCTGATCAACTTGAGCCGCGCCGCCGTGGTCGATTATGAAGCCCTCGCCGCCAAGCTGCGGGACGGCAGCCTGGCGGGCGCCATCCTCGATGTCTTCAACCCGGAGCCCTTGCCGCCCAATTCGCCCTATTGGAACGTCCCCAATTTGATCGCCACCCCGCATGTTTCGTCGGACGATGTGGAGTCCTACGCGCCGCTCACCCTGAACCTGTTCTTCGACAATGCCGCCCGACGGCTGGAAGGGCGGCCCTTCCGTAACCGGGTGCGACCCCGGCTTGGATATTAAAGGAGCAATCGAGCATGGATGACGATAATCTGAAGTTGCAGCATGTGGAGGCAAAATTTCAGCCCCGGAATCTGGCGGTCCTGTCACTCGATATGCTGGCCGAATACATCACCGAGCTGGAAGCCGAAATCGCCCGCGCCCGCGAGGCCATCGACGAAAAGGAAAGCGCCCACGACGCCGCCGACTCGGTGTTTAAGAGTTAGCGAACATGCCTAGCGTTCGCCTCTGCCCTGCCAGACCCACCAGTTGATCGAGGCCCAGGCGCCGATGTCGAGGAAGGGGCGGGGCGGCAGGCGCTCGGGCTGACCGAGGGCTTCCATGTCGGCGATCAGCGGGTTATCGACACCGCAGGCGAGGTCGGCGATCAGCATGCCCGAGGCCGTGCCCTTGGTGGCGCCCATGGCGTTCTGGCAGATCGCGGTGAAGACGTTGGGCGCCTGTTGGCCGAAGCCGTGGCCGAAGTTTTTCGACAGGCAGAGATAGCCGGCCCAGGTATATTCGAAGGTGACCTCGGGCAGCATGGGAAACCGCGCCCGGAACAGCGGAATATGACCCCGGCGAACAGCTTCGTGCCCGGTCGGATCAGTGTACAGGCGGCTGGTGAAGCACATGTTCTGGCGGAACAGCAGGCGGTTGTCCTGGGTATAGCGCAGGGTCGGGCCGGCGAAGGCGTTGGTCGGCAAGACGCCCCAATCATGCTCGCCGCCGAGGGCCGCCTGCTCGTCACGCGTCAGGGGCCGGGTCAGGCTGGCATAGGCGCGGACCGCGAAAATCCGTTGCTTGTAATGGCCGAACTGGGGCGCGAAGCCATTGACCGCGAGGATGATCGAGCCTGCGTCAATGCTGCCCTGGGGGGTCTCCAGCCGGATGCGGTCGCCGTAATCGATGGCGGTGACCGGCGATTGCTCATGCAGGGTGACATTCTCGGGCATGTTGTCGGCCAGGCCGCGCACCAGGGCCGCCGGCTGCATGAGCGCGGTGCCGGGCGTATGGACGGCGGCGGCGTAATAGCTTGTACCCAGGGCGGCGGCGGTCTGTTGCTTATCGAGATACCGATAGGGCTCGTCCAGGGCGTCGAGTTCCTTGGTGAAGTCTTCGAGGTGCTGAACCCCGCTGGGCGCCACCGCCGCCAGATACTGGCCGCGCCGGCTCCAGTTGCAGGCGATGGAATGTTTCGCGACGTTCTCCTCGTTGAAGGCGAGCGCCGCCCGGCTGAGGCGCATGATGCGGTACTCGGCCTCAAGATCGGAAAGCTCCTTGCCCACGTTATGGGGCAGATCGATGACAAAGCCCGAATTTCGCGCCGAGGCGCCGTCACCCATCGACTGTGCGTCGAGCAGGATGATTGTATCATCGGGCCGGTTCTCGGCCAGACGGCGGGTCGCGGCGAGACCGGCGAAACCGGCGCCGACCACAACCCAGTCGGCTTTGATTGCGCCTTCCAGGGGGGATGTCGGCTGACGCGCCGGCAGGCTGTTCGCCCAGCCGTTCGTGGCATCGTCGCAGGGCAGGGCTTCAATTGATCTTGCCGCCATGGTGACACGTCCCGTTTCCAGACTTAGACCATGGAACGATGCCTCAAGATGATCGCTCTGGCAATGTCGTGGAGCGCCATCAATCCCATATAATGTGGTTTCATGGCGCGTTAACCATATTTTAACATGTGCCCGTCATTATCGTCCTCAGGATTTGAGTGATTTATCAAACAAATCCATCCTCCCTACGTTTTAGATACCTCCCTGTTGATTTTGAGCTGCCCTACGAGGCGGCTCTTTTTTTGCCCGGGCCGCAAAAAATTTCTTAATTACTCAACAACATATTTTTGAGATTCTAGAGCATCTGTTCTGAATTCGAGACGGAAGGTGTACAACAGGGCCATGACAGTGAGTGGTTCGACTTCTCCGCCCGGCGGCGGGTTTCCGGCAACAACCTTTTTCTCGAAGACTTACGACGAGGCTCAGGATCTCGTGGTCGAGGCGATGAATTACGCCAAATACAGTGGTGAGATGACCGAGGGGCCGCAGGCCCAGTCCTTGTTGTGCAGCGTGGAAAGCTTGCGGCTGACTGCCCGATTGTCACAAATTTTGGCTTGGCTTTTGTTTCAGCGCGCCGTCCATGCCGGGGAATTACCCCCCGAACAGGCGGTGGAGCCGGCCAATCGCCTGGGCGGGCAGGAGATCTGCAACGAGCGTGGCGGTGAGCATATGATGGTCGTGCCCGCGGGCCTGCGCGATTTGCTGCTGCGCAGACGTAAGCTCTATCAGCGCATTGCCCGACTGGACGAAATGATCGCCCGTGATCTGGATGCGAACAATACAGTTACCAGCGATTTGGAAGCCATTTCCCCACCAACCGACCCGCTGTTATAATCGCTTCCGCGGGAGTGCTATTTGATGGTGTATGATACCTGATGTGGTATTCTAAAGGCTAATTTTCACAACATACTGTTGCCAGACGCGATGGCAGGTCATTCCAAATTCAAGAATATCATGTACCGCAAGGGCGCGCAGGACGCCAAGCGGGCCAAGGTGTTTACCAAAATTATCCGCGAAATAACCGTAGCGGCGCGCGCCGGCATGCCCGACCCGGCCATGAACGCTGGCTTGCGCATTGCCATTCAGGCGGCGAAAGCGGCAAACATGGGCAAAGACACCATTACCCGCGCCATCAAACGCGGCAGCGGTGGCGCCGATGGCGATGATTGGCAGGAAATCCGCTACGAAGGGTTCGGTCCCGGCGGTATCGCGGTGATCGTCGAGGCGCTGTCCGACAATCGCAACCGGACGGTTTCCGAACTGCGCACCATCTTCAATAAATGCGGCGGCACCCTGGGCGACACTGGCTGTGTCACTTTCATGTTCGACCGGGTCGGCGCCATCGCCTATCCGCCGGAAGCGGCGAGCGCCGACGCGGTGTTCGACGCCGCTATCGAAGCCGGAGCCGACGATTGCGAATCGAGCGAGGACGGCCATGAAATCACCTGCTCCGCCGATCATCTGGGCGATGTGCGCGACTCCCTGGAGGCCAGCATCGGCCTGAGCCGCAGCGCCGGTCTCGAATGGAAACCGCAAAGCATGATCCCGCTCGAGGAAGACGATGCGCAGATGATACTGAACCTGCTGGAAGCCCTGGAAGACTGCGACGATGTACGGACGATTTCGGCGAACTTCGATATATCCGACGAACTGATGGAAAAGCTCAGCGCTTGAAGAATTCCCGGTCTGTTAAGCACCCGTCTGTGATGCGCATGCTCGGCATCGATCCCGGATTGCGAGCGACCGGGTGGGGGGTCATCGATGTCGACGGCAATCGCCTGATGCATGTCGCCCATGGGGTTGTGGCAAGCGACCGGGCGGCGCCCCTGGCCATGCGCCTGAACCAGATTCATCAGGGCCTCTGCGCGGTGATCGAAGAATACCACCCGTTGTCCGCCGCGGTCGAAGAGACCTTCGTCAATAAGAACCCCAGATCCACCTTGAAGCTCGGCCAGGCGCGCGGCGTCGCCATGCTGGCGCCGGCTCAGGCCGGTCTCGAGGTCAGCGAATATGCCGCCAACCTGATCAAGAAATCCGTGGTCGGCAGTGGCCATGCGGACAAGCGCCAGATCGCCGCCATGGTGCATCGCCTGCTGCCCGGCTGTCTGACCGCGAGCAGCGATGCCGCCGACGCCCTCGCCGTGGCAATATGCCATGCCCATCATGTCCAGACCCAGAGCCTTTGGACTGAAGCCATGGCGGCGTCAAGATGATAGCCAAGCTCTGGGGGCGGCTCGACGAAATCCTCGACGACGGCGTGGTCATCGATGTCCAGGGGGTCGGCTATCACGCCTTCTGTTCGGGCCGCACCTTGCGCGGCCTGCCGGCGGCGGGTACGGCCATCGAGCTGTTCATCGACACCCATGTGCGCGAAGACCATATCCATCTGTTCGGCTTCATCGACGCTTTGGAGCGCGACTGGTTCGGCCTGTTGCAGACCGTCCAGGGTGTCGGCGCGCGAGTCGCCCTGGCGATCCTCGCGGTGATCGAGCCGCAAGATCTGCTGTTGGTCATCGCCGCCCAGGATAAAGCGGCGCTCATCCAGGCCAACGGCGTCGGCAGCAAGCTGGCCACCCGTATCCTTACTGAACTGAAGGATTTAGCCGGCAAGCTCGACCTCGGCAAGGCGGCGGCCCTGGCCGGCGACATTGCCGGCGGCGGCCCGCTCGGCGGGGTTGCGGGCGATGCCATTTCCGCCCTGGCCAATCTCGGTTATCGCCGGGCTGAAGCGGCCGGCGCGGTGGCCTCGGCGGCGCGTAGCCTGGGCGATGGCGCGAGCCTGGAAGACCTGATCCGCGCGAGCCTTGGGGAGCTTGCAAAATGAGCGATGACCAGATGGCTGACTCGGTCGTCGATACCGCCTTCGCCGAGAGCGATGGCGTCGAGGTCGGGCTCAGACCGGAAACCCTCGATGATTTCGTCGGCCAGAGCCAGACCCGCGAGAACCTGCGGGTGTTCATCGATGCCGCGGGCGCCCGTGGCGAGGCGCTCGATCATGTGCTGTTTCACGGCCCGCCCGGCCTTGGCAAGACGACTCTGGCGCAGATCGTTGCCCGGGAGTTGGGCGTCGGCTTTCGCGCGACCTCGGGGCCTGTGGTGGCGCGGGCTGGTGATCTCGCTGCGTTGCTGACCAATCTGCAGCCGCGCGATGTGCTGTTCATCGACGAAATCCACCGCCTCAATCCGGTGGTCGAGGAAGTTCTCTATCCGGCGATGGAGGATTTTCAGCTCGATTTGATGATCGGCGAGGGGCCGGCGGCGCGCGCCGTGCGGCTCGACCTGCCGCGCTTCACCCTGATCGGCGCGACCACCCGCTCGGGCCTGATGACGACGCCGTTCCGCGAGCGCTTCGGGATTCCCCTCAGGCTCAATTTCTATGAGCCCGATGAACTCGATTTGATCGTCCGGCGCGGCGCGGGGTTGCTCAATATGAACCTAAGCCCCGACGGATCGAGCGAAATAGCCGGGCGCGGGCGCGGCACCCCCAGGGTGGCCTTGCGCTTGTTGCGCCGGGTCCGCGATTTCGCCGCGGTGGCCGGTGTCGATGTGATCGACGCGGCCGTGGCCGATACGGCGCTCACCCGGTTGGAAGTCGATAGCCGCGGGCTCGACGCACTGGACCGGCGCTACCTGACCGTCCTGGCGGAACATTACGGCGGCGGCCCGGTCGGCGTCGATACGGTCGCCGCCGCCCTGTCCGAGCAACGCGACACCCTCGAAGAAGTCATCGAGCCCTACCTGATCCAGCAGGGTTTTCTCATGCGCACGCAGCGCGGCCGGGCTCTGACCCCGGCGAGCTATAAACATCTGGGCCTGATTGCGCCCCAGCGCCTTGCCGATCAGTTCGATATGCTCGAGGAGTCGAAGGATGAGGGGCCGGCCGGTGACTAGCCCGACCGGATCCATGGTGGATGGCGAGCATCGCTATGACCTGCGGGTCTACTACGAAGACACCGACGCTCTCGGCATTGTCTATTACGCCAATTATCTCAAATACGCCGAGCGGGCCCGGACGGAAATGATCCGTCTCCTCGGTTTCGCCACATTCAGCCACGACAATGGCACCGCTTTCGCAGTGCGGAGATGTGCGGTGGATTATTTGAGCCCGGCGCGACTTGACGACGAGCTTGAAGTGGTAAGCAGGCTGATCGCTCTCGGCGGAGCGAGTTTCGATCTTGAGCAAACCGTGTTGCGCGACGGGGAGCAACTGGTTCGGCTTGAGGTGCGTCTCGCCGTGCTGTCGTCGTCGGGGCGGCCAACCCGCCTGGCCGGCGATTTCCGGGCGGCGATTGAGCCCTTTCTGAAATCCGGTTGATTTTTTCTTGTGAAGTGTGAGGCAATTTGATGGAACAAAGCGTAGTTGAAGGCGTCGCCTTAAGCGGCTCGGTTGCCGGCGACGACCTGTCTGTATGGTCGTTGCTGATTAACGCCGACATTATCGTCAAGGGGGTCATCCTGATCCTTGTGGTGGCGTCCTTCTGGTGTTGGACGATCATTTTCGACAAGACCATCCGGTTTCGCCGCCTGCGCGGTTTGGCCGATCGCTTCGAGGAAGCTTTTTGGTCGGGCGGTTCTCTCGAGGATCTCTATGATCGCGTCGGGCAACGGCCCGATCACCCCATGGCGACGATATTTGTCGCCGCGATGGCCGAATGGCGACGCTCGACCGCCAGCAGCCACGGCAATGGCGGCCAGGGCCTGACGGTGGGGCTGCATCAGCGCATCGGCCAAGCCATGCAGGTCGCCCTGAACCGCGAGGTCGAGCGTTTGGAACGCTATATGGACTTTCTCGCGACCGTGGGCTCGACGGCGCCCTTCATCGGCCTGTTCGGCACGGTCTGGGGAATTATGAACAGCTTCCAGTCGATTGCCGCGAGCAAGAACACATCGCTTGCCGTGGTCGCCCCCGGCATCGCCGAGGCGCTGTTCGCCACGGCGCTCGGCCTGGTGGCGGCGATACCCGCGGTCATCGCCTACAACAAACTGTCGGGCGATCTCAGCCGCTACGAAGGCCGGCTCGATGCGTTTTCCGCCGAATTTTCGGCGATCCTTTCACGCCAGCTTGAAGAGGATGATCTCTGATGGCGGTGACCTTCACACCCCGGCGCGCGCGCCGCAACCGGGCGATGATGAGCCAGATCAACGTCACCCCCTTCGTCGATGTGATGCTGGTCCTGCTGGTCGTGTTCATGATTACGGCCCCTCTGCTCACCGTGGGTGTTCCGGTCGAACTGCCGAAGAGCACGGCGCCCGAAATCACCGGCGCTGATGAGCCCCTGGCGGTCTCCATCGACCAGGCCGGCGTGATTTATTTGCAGGACACCGAGATTGCCCTCGATGAGCTTGGCCCCCGCCTGGTGGCGGTCACCGAACAAAACCCGGAGGCCCGCATCTTTGTGCGCGGCGACAAGGACATCGACTATGGCATGGTGATGGCGGTGATGGGCGTCCTGGCCGAAGCCGGTTTCACCAATCTGGCTTTGATCACGACACTTCCCGACGATGTCGCGAGGTAAGCCGTGCGGCGTGGCATCACCTTCTCATCGCTCCTTCATCTGGCGATCTTGCTGCTGGCCTATTTCGGCGTGCCTTCCCTGTTTAGCAGCGAGGAGGTGCTTGAACGGCCGATACCGGTGACCATCTATACGGTGCGTGAAGAGACCGTGCTGCCGCCGCCCCAGGCGCCGGAAGTCGAGGCCGAGGCGGAACCGGAGCCCGAGCCTGAGCCCGAGCCGGATAAAGAGGCCGTCCCCATACCGCCCGCCCCGGACGTTGCGCATGAAGCGCCGCCGAAGCCGCCGGAGCCGACCCCGTCGAAACCCGAGCCGGCGCCGCGCGTCGCCGAAGCGGCAGCACAGCCGCCACCGCCGCCGTCCATACCCGAACCTTCACTCGTGCCGCCGCCGCCGCCGCCCAAGCCCGTACATCTCGCCAAGGTCAAATCAAAGCCCGAGCCCGATCCCATACTGGAAGTAAAACCGACGCCCCCCGATCCTCTGGCGTCGCTTCTGAAATCGGTTATGGAGAGCGCCCAGAAAGCCATCAAGCTCGAACAGAAACAGGCCAATGCAGAGCCTGTCGCGCCGCCGCCGCAGACATCGACCATGTCGAGAGTCTCTGACGAGCCGCTGTCGCTGAGCGTCAGCGACGCCATCCGCCGCCAGGTTGAAGATAACTGGAATGTGCCGGCGGGAGCGGCTGATGCGGCTGATCTCACCGTCGAAATTCGTATCTCTCTGAGGTCGGATGGTGGGGTTATTCGCGCCGTGATCGTCGATCAGAGTCGATTGACCGACGCCTTTTATCGGACCATGGCGGAAAGCGCCCGGCGGGCGGTTTTGCAGGCCAGCCCCTTGCGCGACCTACCGCCTGAGAAGTACGAACAGTGGCGGGAAATTACTTTTACCTTTAAACCTCCAGTATGATCCGCCAGACGCAAGGGGAGACGATCTTGATCGATACAAAATTTAAAGGGTATTTTAGGACCCTGATTTTCGCAGGCCTGGTTCTGTTCTTGACGCTTGTCGATGTCGGCGCGGCGCGCGCTGAGCTCAAGATCGACATCACTCGCGGCAACATCGAACCTATGCCCATCGCCATAACCCGCCTCGTCGGCGAGGGTGGAGCAGAGCAGTTGGGGCGTGAAATCGCCCAGGTTGTGTCGGCCAATCTCGAGCGGTCGGGCCTGTTCCTGCCGATCGATCCCAAGGCCTTCATCCAGAAGCCGGAAACCATGAAACAGCGGCCGCGCTTCGGCGAGTGGCGGCAGATCAACGCCGAGGCGCTGGTCAACGGAACCATCGAGATCGAGCCTGACGGCCGGGTCAAGGTGACGTTCCGCCTGTGGGACGTGTTCGCCGAAAGCCAGTTGACCGGGTTCATCTACCGCACCCTGGAGGAGAGCTGGCGCCGTGTCGCGCATAAGATTTCCGACGACATCTACAAACGCATTACCGGCGAGGAAGGCTATTTCGATACCCGCATCGTCTATGTCGCCGAGAGCGGACCGGCGAACTTGCGCAAGAAACAGCTGGCCATCATGGATCAGGACGGCGCCAATCATCGCTTCCTGACCAACGGCGTGGACCTTGTGCTGACTCCCCGGTTCTCGCCCTCGGCCCAGGAAATTACCTATCTGTCTTTTTTCCACGATCAGCCTCGGGTTTATATTCTCAATATCGACACCGGGCAGCAGGAAGTGGTTGGTGATTTTCCCAGCATGACCTTTGCGCCGCGTTTTTCGCCCGACGGCAACACCATCATCATGAGCCTGGCGACCGACGGCAATTCAGACATCTACACAATGGATTTGCGAAATCGCCAAATTACGCAGCTCACCAAACATTCAGCGATCGACACTTCGCCGTCCTATTCGCCCGATGCGGAAAAAGTAGTCTTCAATTCGGACCGCGGCGGATCGCAACAGCTCTACGTCATGGACGCCAGCGGCCGCAATGTAGAACGAATAAGCTTTGGCAACGGGCGCTATGCGACTCCGGTTTGGTCGCCGCGCGGCGATTTGATCGCGTTCACCAAAATTCACAAGAGCCAATTCTATATCGGCGTGATGGATGTGGATGGTGGTCGGGAACGGCTTTTGGCGGGTGGTTTCTTTGTCGAAGCGCCGACCTGGTCGCCCAATGGACGCGTGTTGTCCTATTTTAGACAGATCCCCGGAAGCGACGGCACGGATGACAAGACGGAACTCTATTCGATCGATCTAACCGGCTATAACGAAAGACTTTTGGTGACACCTCTCGACGGTTCCGACCCGGCGTGGTCGCCCTTAATTCCATGACTTGCGTAGGGTTGCATGGGCGCAGTATAGTCGCTGGGCTCAAGTCGGCCTCGATGACTGTGACGAATTTATGCGCGCGTCATGCGTCCTGGTGCGGTTTTTAAACTACTTGTGATTATTAATGCTTAATAATACCGCCCAAATCGCGTATACGTCACCCAAATCGCGTATACGTCATATGAATCATAACCCTATCCCGGCAGGAGGGAGCTTCTAGATGCGGACCAAATTAGTTAGCCTTTTCGCGGCGCTGTTCCTCGTAGCTGCGTG
>JAYGED010000053.1:0-6960 GCA_046582565.1 Alphaproteobacteria bacterium | reverse complement strand
CGATCTGCAAGTCGCCATTAACCGCTTCATCGCCGAACACAACAATACCGAGGCAAAGCCATTCATGTGGAGCGCCAACCCCGACGACATCATCGCAGCCAGAAACCGTGGGTTCCAAGTGTTAGATTCAATCCACTAGCTCACTATTTTGATCACATTTTAGCTTTGTAACAAACTGGAGCGCGCCAGTGGCGCTGATCCGGTTAAGCTGGCCTTGCTCTGTCGCGTATCAAACGGCTGAAGCTGCCCGCGTCCCGGCAGGATCAGCGTCAAATGCTGGGAACTCGGTAGACCCCCGCCCCCCAACGGAATGACTGGAAAATGCAAAACGTGAGTGGTGGTGGACGCAGTCTGGAGCGAACCCGTCTCCGTCCAATTTCCCTGATAACCCCCGATTTACAGGGAAAATTCGCAAATTTACAGGGAATGCGCGCTGGCACAATTCGAATTGCCGCATGGTGTCAGACAGTTGCGGGCAATTTCCCTAAACCTCGGAACAGGGAATTAAAAAGGCAGAACAGGGAATTTGTTTGACGTATCAGGGAATTATTGCAGGTTTAAATCTCGGGTACGAAAACACCGAGTTTGTGACAAATACCACCCTCCGCCGATTTGAGGACTCATGACAGCAATATGATGTGCGGTGGTGATGAATTATAATGCTAAATAATGCACGTGATTGTAACGCGCGCGTGTGTGAAGGACTGGCATTGCGTCGACCCGGAAAATGGACGGCTCAGTAAAGAATAATAACGGGGAAGGTGTTGGTATATGAGTGACCACGGAATGACGATCTGGTCGTTGGAGCCGCGATTTGCTTTTGAGGCTACGCCTATCAATATTACCGGGACGACCGCTGACTGGAGCGTCGTGATGGTTGGCGCGGCTTTTGATTACTCGGACGATACTCAGGCCAATGTGAAACAGTTGGATCTAGTTGGTGACGCCAATAACCCGCTCTTCTACACAGCATTTGATGACAAGGGAACTACCACAGAGGACGACGACGAGATCGGCTTCCGAATCCGAATCGGTGACGATAAGAATGGCTCATTTACTACTGCTGTTGCCCTAGTGGGTGTCGATGCGGATCTCGACGGCGATATTGATTTGTTTCTTAGCGCCGACGGCAAGAATGGTACGCCAGACCGCCGATGGCCGGCTCGTTCCAGAGACCGCATATTATCGCGTCTTGATCGGAGTCGAGGATCAAAACCTGCGCGTCACTCAATTGACCCGGGGCGAAGTCAAGGTTGAGGCCGAGCGCCTAAGCCTGCTGAGCCGCGCCTGGACGAGCATGCTCGCCGTTTTAATTCGCGAGATTAGTTTTTAGGGGTCGTTCAAGCAATTTTGCTCAGACGATCCTCCCACCGGTAATGAGAGAACCCCGTGAGCGGTACAAAGCAAAGCAAAACTAGTCAATTGCCATCATCCGCCCGCGTCGTCATCGTCGGCGGTGGAATAATCGGCACCTCGGTGGCCTATCATCTGGTCCATATGGGCTGCAGCGACGTGGTGTTACTGGAGCGTGACAGCATTACCTCCGGAACCACCTGGCATGCGGCGGGCTTGATCGTGACTTTCGGCAGCACGTCGGAAACATCTACGGAAATTCGCAAATACAGTCGCGATCTTTATGCCCGGCTGGAGGCCGAAACCGGCCAGGCCACCGGGCTTAACCAATGTGGTTTTATCGAGGTCGCGACCAACCAGGATCGTCTGGAGGAATACCGGCGGATTGCCGCATTCAACCGTTACTGTGGTGTGGACGCACAGGAAATCTCGCCCAAAGAGGTCCAGGATATGTTCCCCATCGCCCGTGTGGATGACGTGCTGGCTGGTTTCTATGTGAAGGATGACGGACGGGTAAACCCGGTGGACGTGACCATGGCTCTGGCCAAAGGCGCGACTCTGCGGGGGGTGCAAATTATTACCGGGGTTTCTGCTACGGGTATCACCCGCAAGAACGCTCAGGTCACCGGCGTGACAACCGATCAAGGCGATATCGCTTGCGAATTCGTGGTCAATTGTGCCGGCATGTGGGCACGCCAGTTCGGGGCCGGGCACGGTGTGGTCATCCCCAACCAGGCCGCCGAGCACTACTACTTGATCACCGAGTCCATCGATGGCATCAGCTCTGAGTGGCCGGTGTTGGAAGACCCCTCCCACTACGGCTACTACCGCGAGGAAGCCGGCGGCCTGATGATCGGTTTGTTCGAGCCGGAAAGTGCTGCCTGGAACGTGGACGGAATTCCCAAGGACTTCTCCTTCGGCGAAATTCAGCCCGATTGGGACCGCATAGGGCCGTTTCTTGAAAAATCCATGAGCCGGGTGCCGATCAGTCTGAAAATCGGCGTCAAAAAGTTCTTCTGCGGCCCGGAAAGCTTCACGCCCGATCTCGCTCCCATCGTGGGTGAGGCGGCACAGCTTAAAAACTATTTCATCTGCGCCGGGTTGAACTCCATCGGCATTTTGTCCGGCGGAGGCCTGGGCCGCATCATGGCGCACTGGATTTTAAACGGTAAGCCGGATGTCGATGTCACGGGCTTCAATGCCAATCGCACCCAGGCCTATCAGGCAAATCCACAATACCGCCGCGACCGGGTCACGGAAATGCTGGGGACGGTTTACAAGTGCCACTACCCGACCAAAGCCCCCGAAAGCGCACGCGGAATAAAGCGCTCGGCTCTGCATGATCGTCTGGCCGCGGCCGGCGCTTACTTTACCGATGTGAGCGGCTGGGAAGGGGTGAGCTGGTATGCATCCTCGCCGCAAGAGGCCAAGGTCGACAAGCTGTCCTTTGGCCGTATGAACTGGTGGCCGAACTGGCAGGCGGAACACAAAGCCTGCCGCGAGGCGGTGACCCTGACCGATATGAGCTTCATGGCGAAGTTCCTGGTTCAGGGCCGCGATGCGGGCAAAGCACTCGATTATATCTCGGCCAATAGAGTCAATGGCGAAACCGGACGGATCACCTATACCCAGTGGCTCAATGACGACGGCAAGCTTGAAGCCGATCTCACCGTGACCAAGCTTGAAGATGACAAGTTCATGGTGGTGGTGACCGACACCATGCACGGCCATGCCGAGGCCTGGCTACGCCGCAATATTCCCGATGACGCCCATGCTTTTGTCACCGACGTGACATCGGGCCTGACACAAATCAACATCCAGGGTCCCAACAGCCGCGCGCTATTACAGGCCCTGACATCCGTTGATCTCAGCCATCAAGCCTTCCCGTTCCGCGCGGCCTGTCCTATCGATATCGGCTTTGGCCGCGCCTTGTGCGTGCGGATCACCTATGTGGGTGAGCTGGGCTTCGAGCTCTATGTGCCGTGCGAGCAAGCCGTCCATATGTACGATCGCCTGGTCAGCGAAGGCGAGAACCATGGACTGGTCCATGCGGGGCTGAGCGCCCTGGGCAGTCTGCGTCTTGAAAAAGCCTATCGCGATTACGGTCACGACATCGACAACACCGACAATGCCTTTGAAACAGGCTTGGGCTTTGCGGTGGCTCTCGACAAGCCCGGTGGTTTTATCGGACAGCAGGCGGCGATTGCCCAGAAGGCAAAGGCGCCTTATCAGCGCCGATTGGTGCAAGTGCTTGTGGGTGACCCTGAACCCATGCTGTGGCACGCCGAGATCATTCTGCGCAACGGAGACATGGTCGGCGACGTTAGGGCAGGAAGCTACGGCCATACACTGGGCGGCGCGGTCGGTCTCGCCATGATCGAGGGCGGGGCGGAACCGGTCACGGTGGACTACCTCGCTACAGGTACATGGGAAATCGATATTGCCGGAGAACTCTACCCCTGCACCTGTTCTTTGCGTCCCTTATACGACCCGGAAATGCTGCGTATCAAAGCCTGACCCGGGCTTTGTCACAAACGGAAGTGCTCCAACTGAATGACCGGGAAATGCCAAAGGCCGGAAATGCCAAAGGTAAGCGGTGCTGGACGCAGTCTGGAGCGAACCCGTCTCTGGCCAAATTCCCGAAACCTCGGAACAGGGAAAAAATTTCGCATATCAGGGAATTTATACCAAGCACCAGGGAATTTTCGCAGGTTCATTTACTCACCACGTGGCCTTCGTTTCTTGTGGCTTGATCGCACCTGGTTAATTTGACAGTACCCCTTCGCGTGTTTTGTCGGACTTTTTCTAAAGGCCCTACTTCGAGGGTCATGATAATACCGGTCCCATGAAACTCGCCAAAACCATTCAGCTCGATGTTTCCGATACTCATGTGTTTGAGCGCCCCGCAGAGGTAGGCGAATGGGCTGTTACCGGGACATTCGCCTTCGTCGACAGCGACCCCACCAACTGGACCAGCAAACAGCAACTGATCTTCCGCACTGCCTGGCTGGGAATAGACAGCTTCGGACATTCGACATTCGTTCAAGTGGTGGAGATGTCCAACTCCGAATATGAACAGGTGATCCAGACCCTCTCAGTGTATTTGGCCGATGTCTATAACGCCCCCAACCAGGAGGCGGCTCAGCAGGCAGCCCAACAGGAAATAGACGATATGGTCACCATGTGCGACCACCCGCGGGGGACGTTGCTGAGCATCGAACGCTCCATCGCCGAACAGAACATCACGGAGAAAACATCCGTGCTGGCTCCTTCTGGTTCATCAACTCATGCGAAAATCTGGGACATCGTTGAGGATGATTGACGCTTCGGAGGAAGGAAGAACAGTGACAAAATCAGCGGACTGGGTTGTCTATATTTTGGAATGCGCCGATCAAACGCTCTACACCGGCATCACGAACAACCTTGATCACCGTATCAATGAGCACGAAAACGGCACCGGCGCGAAATACACCCGAGGCCGCGCCCCGTTTAAGCTGATTTATTCGGAAACCCACTCGACAAGAAGTCAGGCTTCAAAGCGTGAGCTGGAGATCAAGTCGTTTGACAGAGCGAGAAAGCTAAAGCTTGCGTCTTCCAGCTAGGCTTGAGCGCGCTCGGGGGTAATATTTTCAGAGCAAAATTTCAACGGGTGAGACCCATAGCGGACATTGGAGGCGGTGGGCACGATGTCTGCTTCATTCCCAACAGCAGGCATTCGCCAAGCTACCTGGGCCCCTGTGAAAAGTTCCCCAGACCTCGATGTTTCCCTGGGGCGCGAGTTCTTTCCCCCTGCGCTGTAGTGCGTTAGTACAAGGATGTGGCCGAGCTTAACCGACACGCCTGTCCGCTGTGCGGCGGCTCGGGCATTGCCCCCTATCATCGCGATGACGTGCGCGACTACCTGCAATGCCGGGGCTGCGATCTGGTCTTCGTGATGTCTGCTCAGCACCTTTCGCCGGCGGATGAAAAAGCCTGCTACGACCGCCACGATAATCGGCCGGACGACCCGCGCTACCGGCACTTTCTTAGTCGCCTGTTCTCACCGCTGAGCCGACGGCTGGCGGCGAATTCCAAGGGGCTCGATTTCGGTTGCGGCCCGGGACCGACATTGTCTGTGATGTTCGAGGAAGCCGGCCATCAAGTGGCGCTCTACGATCCCTTTTACGCCCCGGACCGGTCCGCCCTGTCGGGACCCTACGATTTCATCACCTTGAGCGAGGTTGCCGAGCACATGGCGGCGCCGGGTAAGGAGCTGGATAGCCTGTGGGCCGCCCTCGCACCCGGCGGCTGGCTCGGCATCATGACCAAGAGGGTCCGCGACCGGACCGCCTTCAGAACCTGGCACTACATCAACGACCCGACCCATGTCTGCTTCTTCTCAGAAGCGACGTTTCAGTGGTTGTCCAATCGCTGGTCAAACCTCGGCCCGGCGGCGGCCCTGGACATCGTGGGCGACGATGTGGTGTTGATCGGGAAAGCCGGCGATTGCGAGTGAATTATAGCCTATGGCAAGCGCCTTGGATCGAGCAGTCCGTCGAAGCGCATGGACCAGCCCTCATGACTGCCTTTCAAACCGATTAGCTGACGGTGGTTATAGAGTGTGAGCCATGGCGGGTCCTGCTGCAGCAGGCCGTAACAGCGCCGGTAAAGATTTGCCCGTGTCTCGAGTTCGACCGTAGCAACGGCATCGTCCAAAAGTGCCTCGACTTCGGGGTTGCGATAACCCTGCCACCAAAATCCGGCAGAGCGGGAATCGATCTTTTCCTTCAACACCCGAAAGGTGCTCATGGGGCTCGAATCGAAGACGCAGAGATCGTGGATCTGCTTCAAGCGAACCTGGTGGGCATAGGCGGTACGGTCTTCGACCCGGTGCACCTCCAGCGCGATGCCAACACCAGCCAATTGCTGAGCGAGTGTTTCGGTCAAAAGTTCGGCCTCGTCGGGTAGACGGGTCGGGCAGTCCACCGCCAAAGTCAGACCGTCTGGGTACCCTGCCTCCGTCATCAAACGACGCGCCTCTTCCGTATCCGTATCCAGGCCGTCGACGCCCGCCCCAAAGTGAACCGGGCTAACGAACCCTTCCAAGGGCTGTCCAGCGCCCTGCAGGACCTCGGCGATCAACGCGTGGCGGTCTATCGCCAGGTTGAGCGCCCGCCTAAGGCGTGGATCACCATCCTGTTGCCACGCGCAATAAGCGGACGCAGCATAGCAAAACCCACGTCGGCCGAGCACGAGCCCCACGGCAATGGCGAGACGATCCTGATCGTCGAAGATGACGCCAACCTCCGCGAAATAAACGCCCATGTTCTCGACCGTCTCGGGTACAGACCCCTACAGGCCGAGGACGCAATATCCGCGCTGGCCATCCTGAATGAGACGCCGGAGATTGCAATTCTCTTTACTGATGTGGTTTTACCGGGGGGCATGAGCGGTGTGGACCTAATGGATGAGGCCTTACAACAGCGGCCCGATCTCAAGGTCCTGTTCACTTCCGGCTATGCCGACAACGCCATCATCGACCGAGGCCGGATCGGATCGGATTTCGAACTGATCGAGAAGCCGTTCTCCAAGGACATTTTGGCACGCAAAACCCACAGCTTTCTCGAA
>JAYGED010000151.1:0-2609 GCA_046582565.1 Alphaproteobacteria bacterium | reverse complement strand
GGCCAGCACATATTTGTCGTTGAACAGATTCAGGCTCTTGTTCTCCATGGCCCCCATGTTGAAGTCGCTGACCGCGACGATGTTGAACAAATCCAGGTCGTATTCCAGGCCGAAGCGCTGCTCGTCCCAGCGCATGGACCGCTTGAGGGAATCCATGGCGTAGGCGCAGGCGTCCTGCTTGCCGTGCTCGACATAGATCCGCCGCTCCACGTCGCGGCCCGAGGCGGTGGTGAAGCTGTCCTGATGACAGGCCAGATCGCCGGCCACCAGGGCGAACAGATAGCTCGGCTTGGGGAACGGGTCGTGCCAGGCGACCCTGCACCGGCCGTCGCCGAGATCCTTGTCGTCCGTCTTGTTGCCGTTCGACAGCATCACCGGAAGCCGCGTGGCGTCGCCGCGAATGACGGTGGTGTAGACCGCCATGACGTCGGGCCGGTCGAGGAAGAAGGTGATGCGGCGAAAGCCCTCGGCCTCGCATTGGGTGCAGAACATGCCGTTGGATATATAAAGCCCCTCAAGCTTGCTGTTGTCGGCAGGCCTGATTTCGATCTCGATGTCCAAGGTAAAGGCGGCGGGCGGCGACGGGATGGTGAGGCTGGTTTCATCCAGACTATAATCATTATCGCCAAGCTCTTGACCGTCAAGCGCCAGGGAAAGCAATTTCAGCTCGTCACCGTCGAGCACCAAAGGTTGGCCTCCAACGCCGCTTATTTCCAACTGTGAGCGAACCCGCGTCGTCTCCTCGCCGAGATCGAACACCAAGCATACCGTATCGATGCGGTAATCGCTTGCGCGGTAGTCCGCCAGGCGGATTGTCTTTGGCTGTTCAGCAGTCATCGCTTTTCCTTGTAATCAACGGTGCCTATCACCGCAACTTGGTATAGGTTCTGTTCGGCAAAGAATGAAGGGAAAATCCATGTCCGATGCTGTAATTGAACGGCCCTATCTATTGTTCCTCGGCGAAGCGCCATCCAACCTGTGGGCCAAGACGGCGGCGGGGATTGCTCATTGGCGGCCCGAGTGGTGCGCCGGGCAGATCAGCCTGCCCGGCTGCGGCGCCGACTGCGGCCTCGATGAGCTGACCCTGGAGGCGGCAATTGCGCGCGGCGCCAAGACCCTGGTGCTCGGCGTCGCACCGGGCGGCGGCGCCTTTCCCGACGCCTGGAGCGCAATCGTGGTCGCCGCCATGGAGGCCGGGCTCGACATCGCCGCCGGTCTCCATAGCCGGCTCGCTGAAATCCCCGCCCTCGCCGAAGCGGCAAAGCGCCACGGCTGCCAGCTGATCGATGTGCGCCATCCAACGCAAGATTTCAATATCGCCACCCCCGACAAACGCTCAGGCCACCGCCTGCTCACCGTCGGCACCGATTGCTGCGTCGGCAAGATGTATGCCGCCCTCGCCCTGGAGCGCGAGATGAAGGCGCGCGGCATGAAGGCCGATTTCCGCGCCACCGGCCAGACCGGCATCTTCATCGCCGAGCGCGGGGTTTCGGTCGATGCGGTGGTTTCGGATTTCATCTCCGGCGCCACCCAATGGCTGACCCCGGGGAACGACGGGGATCATTGGGACCTGATCGAAGGCCAGGGTTCGCTGTTTCATGTCTCCTTTTCAGGGGTCAGCCTCGGCCTGCTGCACGGCAGCCAGCCCGAGGCCCTGGTGCTGTGCCACGACGCCTCGCGCACCCATAACGATGATTTTCCCGACGTCGAACTGCCCAGCCTGTCCGATTGCGCCGAGGCCAACCTGTCCCTGGCGCGCCTCTCCAACCCCGCAGCGCGCCTCGTGGGCGTCGCGCTGAACACCTCGAAGACCGATCCGGCGGGGGTCGAGCGGTTGCTGGCCGAGACGGCGGAGAAGCTCGGTGTGCCCTGCGTCGACCCGGTCGCCACCGGGGTCGCCGCCATCGTTGATAATCTGTGAGTCCCGCTATGCGCAACTTTACCATCACTCCCGAATCCTGGCCCGTCGACGGTGAGTTCATCATCTCGAAGGGCGCCTGCACGACCGCCGAAATCGTCGTCGTGGAAATCGCCGAGGACGGCGTTATCGGGCGCGGCGAATGCGAGCGTACGGACACCTTTGAGCCCGGCTATCCGGATGTGGTCGCCGCCATCGAGGCGGCGCGGGCGGCTGTCGAGGCCGGCGTCGATCGCGAGGAACTGCAAAGCCTGATGCCGTCGGGCAGTGCGCGCAACGCCATCGATTGCGCCCTGTGGGACCTGGCGGCGAAGCGCGCCGGCAGCCCGGCCTGGAAGCTCGCAGGCGTCGAGGAGCCCGAGCCCTGCCTGACCGTATTGACCATCAGCCTGGGCACGCCCGAGGTCATGGCGCGGGACGCCGCCCGCGCCGCCGACCGGGAAATCCTTAAGCTCAAGCTCGGCGGCGAAGGCGATATCGAGCGGGTCAAGGCGGTGCGCGCCGCAGTGCCCAAGATGCGGCTTACAGTCGACGCAAACGAAGCCTGGACGCCGGAAATGCTGCCGCGCTATCTCGACGCCCTGGCGCCGCTGTGTATCGAATTCGTCGAGCAGCCGCTGCCCATCGCCGAAGGCCATCACCTGGAAGGGCTTGCGCATTCGATTCCCATTGCGGCAGACGAAACCGTGCG
>JAYGED010000110.1:0-3804 GCA_046582565.1 Alphaproteobacteria bacterium | reverse complement strand
GCTCGACTATCTGCTGACGGACGAGGCGCTGTTGATTGAGTTCGTCGAAGACGCCGGCATCGCGCCCGAGGAACCGGCGCGCGCCCGCCAGGCCCTACCCGGCTATATGCCGCAAATGTAATCGAGGGGAAAAATTATGCTAGCACCAGAAGGCCGCGTCATCATGATCAGCGGCGCCAATCGCGGCATCGGCCATGCCATTGCCCGCTGCCTGCTCGATAGGGGCTACAGCCTGAGCCTCGGAGCGCGCGATCCGGCATCGATCGATCTCGACGCCATGAGCCACCATTACGACGCCACCGATGCGGCTTCAAACGAAGCCTGGGTCGAGGCGACCATGGCGCGGTTCGGGCGCATCGACGGGCTGGTCAATAACGCCGGCGTCGCCCTCAAGGCCAGCATCGAAGACGTCGATGAGAGCGCCTATGACCGCATGTGGGAAATCAACGTCAAGGGACCGCTGCGCATGACCCGCCTGGCCCTGCCCCATCTCAGGGCAACCGGCTCCGGACGCATCATCAATGTCGCCTCGCTGTCGGGCAAGCGGGTGGCGAACGACGGCGCGGGCTACGCCATGAGCAAGTTCGCCGTCATGGCGTTAAGTCACGCCACCCGCCTGATCGGCTGGGATGATGGGGTGCGGGTCACCGCGCTTTGCCCGGGTTTTGTCGCCACGGACATGACCCGCAAATGGACCGATTTCCCGCGTGAAGAGATGATCGATCCGGCCGACCTCGCCGAATTGGCGGCGACCGCCCTCGCCCTGCCCAACAACGCCGCGGTCGCCGAGCTGCTGGTCAGCTGTAGCTTCGAGCGTATGCTGTAATGAGCCCACCATGAGCCAGGCCTTTGTCAAAGAGCCCGATGGCGACGCCGTTGCGGATGATCAGCCCGAGCTGCCGATCAGCCGTCATGCCAACTATGTGACGCCGGAGGGGCTCGCTCAACTGAAGGCGTCGCTGGCGGGATTTCAGGACAAGCGACGCGAACTCGATGAAGACAATCTTCTCAATAAACTGCCCCTGTCGCAGATTGGCCGGGAAATCCGCTATTTCGAGGCCCGCATCAACCAGGCGATCCTGGTCGACCTATCCCGGCAGCCACCCGGGGAAGTGGCTTTCGGCGCGGCGGTGGCTGCCGAAGACGAGGACGGCGAAACCAAGACCTATCGCATCGTCGGCGAGGATGAGGCCGATCCGGATATGGGCAAGGTGAGTTGGGTTTCGCCCCTTGCCAAAGCCATGCTGGATGCCCGCGTCGGCGATCTGGTGATCTGGGAACGGCCCACGGGAGAGTTAGAATTGGAAATAATTTCTATCACTTACCCAAAGACTTAGAAGCTATTTCCAAGATATCACTTGAAAGTCCTGGCTTGGCGAGGATGCGTTCCAGTTGGCTTTTCATCAGCCCCTGGCGGGCCTCGTCGAGCCGTTGCCAGCGCCCAAGGGGCGACAGGATGCGCGCGCCGACTTGTGGGTTGAAGCCGTCCAGTTCGAGTACACGATCGGCAAGGAAGGCATAGCCCGCGCCGCCGGCGTCGTGAAAATGCTGGGGATTGCCGCTGGCGAAGCCGCCGATCAGGGCATAGACCTTGTTGGGCTTCTTGAGGGAGAAATCCGCATGATCGAGCAGCTCAGTCACCCGCTCAAGAGCGTCGGGCAGAGATGAGATTGCTTGCAGGCTCAGCCATTTATCGATCACCAGACTGTCGTTTGCAAAGCGGTCGTAGAAGTCTTTCAGGCATGTGGTTCGATGGGAACCCTCCTTATTGACCAGCTCGCGCAGGGCCGCGACCCGGTCGGTCATGTTGTCGGCGGCGTTATAATGGCTATAGACAACCGCCTCCATAGCCGGGTTCTCGATGGCTGCGAGATAGGACAAGGCGGCATTCTTCAGCGCCCGTTGCCCGGCCTGTTCCGCATCCGGGCTGAAGGGCTGGTTACTGCGGTTCGTGCTATAGACCTCAAGCAACGCATCCTGGTGCCGAGCAGCGATAGCCTTGCGCAATGACTCCCGCGCCTGGTGAATAGCCACCGGATCGTAGAGCGCCGCGCGCCCGGCCAGATAATCCTCGCCGGGCAGGGCGAGAACCTGGGCGGCGAAGGCTTTTTCGATATTCTGGTCCTGCAAAACCCGGCCGAGAGCGTCGATGAAATCGCCATTATCGCCGCCATTGAGTATCAGATCGGTGGCATATTGCTGCGCCGCTTCCCATCGGTTGAAGGGATCGGGATCATGGGCCATGAGAAAGCCGCGATTGTCTTCGCTGCCCTTCAGAGTGACCAGCACCGGCGCCGAGAAATTTCGATTGACGGATAGCGCCCGGGGCTCGTCCAGGTCCTCGAAGCGGAATGTCTGGCTTGCCTTAACCACATTCAGCAATTGCTCCGCCATATCGGCGCCGGCATCGTCGAGCAGCCCGATCTGGAGCGGAATATGCATCGGCTGCTTATGCGCCTGGCCCGGCGTGTCCGGGCAATGCTGCGCCACGGTGAGGGTATAGACGCGAGTATCGGCGTCATAGTCGCCATCGATTGTCAGCTCCGGCGTACCGGCCTGACTGTACCACAGCTTGAACTGGGCGAGATCGGTATCGGTGGCGTCGCTCATGGCGGCGACGAAATCATCGCAGGTCACCGCCTGACCGTCATGACGCTCGAAATAGAGCTTCATGCCCTTTTGGAAGCCCGCCTCGCCGAGCAGGGTATGAATCATGCGTATCACCTCGGCGCCCTTCTCGTAGATCGTCGCGGTGTAGAAATTATTGATCTCCATATAGGAGCTGGGCTGCACCGAATGAGCCAGCGGGCCTTGATCCTCGGGGAATTGGTGGGCCCGCAGGATGCGCACGTCGGCGATGCGCTTGACCGCGCGCGAGCGCTCGTCGGCTGAGAATTCCTGATCGCGGAACACCGTCAGCCCTTCCTTGAGGCTGAGCTGGAACCAATCGCGGCAGGTCACCCTGTCGCCGGTCCAGTTATGGAAATATTCATGGGCGATAATCGCCTCGATATGGGCGTAGTCGGCGTCGGTGGCGGTCTCAGGGTCGGCCAGCACATATTTGTCGTTAAAGACATTGAGGCTCTTGTTCTCCATGGCCCCCATATTGAAATCGCTGACCGCAACGATGTTGAACAGATCCAGGTCATATTCCAGGCCGAAGCGTTCCTCGTCCCAGCGCATGGAGCGTTTGAGGGAATCCATGGCGTAGGCGCAGCGTTCGGCTTTGCCGTGCTCGACGTAGATACGCAAGTCCACATTCCGGCCCGAGGCGGTGGTGAAGCTGTCCGAAAAGCAGGCCAGGTCGCCGGCCACCAGAGCAAACAGATAGCTCGGCTTGGGGAACGGATCGTGCCAGGCGACCATACGCAGCCCGCCATCAATCTCCTCATCCGAAATCAAATTCCCGTTCGACAGCATCACCGGAAATTTTTTGGCGTCGGCGCGGATAACCGTGGTGTAGACCGCCATCACGTCGGGCCGATCGAGGAAATAGGTGATGCGACGAAAGCCCTCGGCCTCGCATTGGGTGCAGTACATGCCGTTGGATATATAAAGCCCCTCAAGCTTGCTGTTGTCGGCAGGCCTGATTTCGGTCTCGATGTCCAAGGTAAAGGCGGCGGGCGGCGACGGGATGGTGAGGCTGGTTTCATCCAGACTATAATCATTATCGTCAAGCTCTTGTCCGTCGAGCGCCAGGGAAAGCAATTTCAGATCGTCACCGTCGAGCACCAAAGGTTGGCCTCCAACGCCGCTTATTTCCAACTGTGAGCGAACCCGCGTCGTCTCCTCGCCGAGATCGAA
>JAYGED010000070.1:0-17364 GCA_046582565.1 Alphaproteobacteria bacterium | reverse complement strand
CGAACTGGATATTCATCAGCCCAACAACACCCAGAGCCATAGCCAGAGCATAGGTCTGGACTTTGATTTCATCAATGATTTCAGACGATAACGAATAAGGAGGCAATGAACAGGCCGAGTCGCCGGAATGCACGCCGGCTTCCTCGATATGCTCCAGGATACCGGCGACAAAGACGTCCTCGCCGTCGGCCAACGCATCCACGTCAAGTTCGATGGCGTCGTCGAGATAGGCGTCGATCAGCACCGGGTTGTCACCGGCCAGGGCCAGGGCAATCTTTACATATTTACGCAGCGCCTCGCGGTCATGAACGATCTCCATGGCGCGCCCCCCCAACACATAAGAGGGCCGCACCACCAGCGGATAGCCGATACGCGCAGCGATCACCTCGGCTTCCTCGACCGAATTGCAGGTGCCGTTCTCCGGCTGGCGTAAGTTGAGCATCTCCAGCAGTTTCTGGAAGCGCTCGCGGTCCTCGGCGAGATCGATGGCGTCGGGGCTGGTGCCGATGATCGGGATGCCCGCCGTCTCCAGGGCGCGGGCGAGTTTGAGCGGGGTCTGGCCGCCGAACTGGACGATGACGCCGATCAGCTCGCCCCTAGAGGCCTCGATGCGGGCGATCTCGATGACATGCTCGGCGGTCAGCGGCTCGAAATAGAGCCGGTCCGAGGTGTCGTAATCGGTCGACACGGTCTCCGGGTTGCAATTGACCATGATGGTCTCGATGCCGGCGTCGGCGAGGCCATAGGCGGCGTGGACACAGCAGTAGTCGAACTCGATGCCCTGGCCGATGCGATTCGGGCCGCCGCCGAGAATGATGACCTTGCGCGCATCGCTGGGCTGGGCCTCGCATTCGGCGGGCTCGGTGCCGTCGCCTTCGTAAGTTGAATACATATAAGGGGTGCGCGCCTCAAACTCGGCGGCGCAGGTATCGACGCGCTTGTAGACCGGCAGCACGCCGAGCCGGCGGCGCAATGCGGCCACGTCGACTTCCTCCAGCCCGGTCAACTCCCCCAGCCGCGCGTCGGAGAAGCCGAGTTTCTTGAAGCGCATCAAGCCGGGCGCGTCGTCGGGCAGGCCGCCATCCAGCAAAAGCGCCTCCGCCGCGATCAGGTCTTCGATCTGGGCCAGGAACCAGGGATCGATGTGGCAGGCGGCGTTGATATCGCCGAGCGCGATGCCGGCGCGGAAGGCTTCGGCGACGACCAGCAGCCGGTCCGGCGTTTGCCGCGCGAGCTGGGCGAGGATCGGCGCCGTATCGCCGCCCTGCTCATAGCCGGGGATTTCTGGCGAATTGAGCCCGGTCAGGCCGGTCTCCAGGGAACAGAGGGCCTTTTGCAGGGATTCGGCGAAGCAGCGCCCCATGGACATGGCCTCGCCGACGGATTTCATGGAGGTGGTGAGCAGGGCTTCCGTGCCGGGGAATTTCTCGAAGGTGAAGCGCGGTATCTTGGTCACCACATAATCGATGGTCGGCTCGAACGAGGCCGGGGTGACGCCGGTGATGTCGTTGTCGATCTCATCGAGCGTATAGCCGACGGCGAGCTTGGCGGCGACTTTAGCGATGGGGAATCCGGTGGCTTTGGAGGCCAGGGCCGAGGAGCGCGAGACCCGGGGGTTCATCTCGATCACCAGCATGCGGCCGTCGGCGGGGTTTATGGCGAACTGGACGTTCGAGCCGCCGGTATCGACGCCGATCTCGCGCAGCACCGCGATCGAGGCGTTGCGCATCAGCTGATATTCCTTGTCGGTCAGGGTCAGGGCCGGCGCCACGGTGATCGAGTCGCCGGTGTGAATGCCCATGGGATCGAGGTTCTCGATCGAGCAGATGATGATGCAGTTGTCGGCGTGATCGCGCACCACCTCCATCTCGAATTCCTTCCAGCCGAGGACCGATTCCTCGATCAGTACTTCGCCGGTCGGCGAGGCTTCCAGGCCGCCGGCGGCGATGGTCTCGAATTCTTCCGCGTTGTTGGCGATGCCGCCGCCGGTGCCGCCCAGGGTGAAGCTCGGGCGGATGATCGCCGGCAGGCCGACGAGTTCCAGCGCCTCGCGTGCCTCTTCCATGTTATGGGCGAGCCCGGCCTTGGCGCATTCCAGGCCGATGCGCGCCATGGCCTGGCGGAACTGCTCGCGATCCTCGGCCATGTCGATGGCCTTGCGGTCGGCGCCGATCATCTCGACGCCGTATTTCTCCAGCACGCCGTCTCGCGCCAGGCTGAGGGCGGTGTTCAACCCGGTCTGCCCGCCCATGGTCGGCAACAGGGCGTCGGGGCGCTCACGCTCGATCACCTTGGCCACCATCTCTGGCGTCACCGGCTCGATATAGGTGGCGTCGGCCAGGTCCGGGTCGGTCATGATGGTCGCCGGGTTCGAATTGACCAGCACCACGCGATAGCCTTCGCTCCTGAGTGCCTTGCAGGCCTGGGCGCCGGAATAATCAAACTCACAAGCCTGACCAATAACAATAGGCCCGGCCCCGATGATCAGGATGGAGGAGATATCGGTGCGCTTAGGCATTAGGCATGGTCCTCCATCATCCCAACGAAGCGCTCGAACAGGTAGTGGCTGTCTTGCGGGCCGGGGGAGGCTTCCGGGTGGTGTTGCACGGAGAAGATGGGCTTGCCTTCGACCGCCAGGCCTTCGAGGGATTTGTCGAACAGCGAGACGTGGGTCGCCGTGACGCCGGCCGGCAGGCTGTCTGCGTCGACCACGAAGCCGTGGTTCTGGCTGGTGATCTCGACCTTGCCGGTGACCAGGTCCAGAACCGGGTGATTGGCGCCGCGATGGCCGAAATGCATCTTGGTGGTGCGCGCGCCGAGCGCCAGGGCGAGCATCTGATGGCCCAGGCAAATGCCGAACAGGGGCAGGCCGCTGGCCATGATGCCCTGGATCGTCGGGATGGCGTATTCGCCGGTCGCCTGGGGATCGCCCGGCCCGTTGGACAGGAACACGCCGTCGGGCTTGAGGCGAAGGATGTCCTCAAAGCCGGTCGCCGCCGGAACCACGGTCACCCGACAACCGGCGCTCGCCAGACAGCGCAGGATATTCTGCTTGGCGCCGTAATCGACCGCCACCACGTGGAACCGCGCTTCTTTTTGCCTGCCGAAGCCTTGTTCCAGGGACCAGCGGGTCTGATCCCATTCATAGCTCTGCAGGCAGCTCACCTCTTTCGCCAGGTCCATGCCGACCAGCCCCGGCCAGGCCCGTGCCGTGGCGTGGAGCTCGGCCACATCACCCTCGCCATGGATCACCACGCCGGCCTGGGCGCCGTTGTCGCGCAGGTGGCGGGTCAGGCGGCGGGTGTCGATGCCACTGATGCCGATCAGGCCGTAATCCACCAGCCAGTCATTGAGATGGCGCGAGGAGCGGAAGTTGGCGGGCTCGGTGATATCGGCCCTGAGCACCAGCCCGCGCGCCGCCGACTGGGTCGCTTCCAGGTCTTGCGGGTTGGTGCCGACGTTGCCGATATGGGGAAAGGTGAAGGTGATGATCTGGCCGGCGTAGGAGGGGTCCGTAAGGATTTCCTGATAGCCGGTCATCGATGTATTGAAGCAGACTTCGCCGACGCATTGCCCCTTGGCGCCGATGCCGTGCCCCCTGAATACTGTGCCGTCGGCGAGAACCAATAGCGCCGCAGCCAGGGGGGCGGACGGCGTCGAAGGCTTGATCATAGGGCATTGCCAGGGGTTGGATTGGCGCGGACCATAAGCAAATCATGGACCGCCGTCAAGCCTTGTCTTTAAGAAAAATTCGTTTTAAATCAGCAACTTGTAAATGTTTTTACGTTTGATTCGAAACCCGAATCACGCTATTATCATCGTTTCCCATAGAGCATCCGGCGAACCCTACATGTCTAAAATTACATGTCGATGAACTATTCCATGAGTGTTGCATGCTGAGAGAGCGCTTACGCGAAGAGCTCAAGCTGGCCACCCTGGCCAGGGACCAGCATAAGCTGTCCACCCTGCGTCTGATCCTGGCCGCCCTCAAGGACCGCGACATCGCCGCCCGCGGTAACGGCCAAACGGACGGCGTCAGCGACGACGATATCCTCCAGCTGCTCACCAAGATGGTCAAACAGCGCCGCGAATCCATCCGGCTTTACGAGCAGGGCGGGCGGATCGATCTGGCCGGGCGCGAAGCCGAGGAAATTGCCATTATCGAGACCTTCCTGCCGAGCCAGCTCACCGACGATGAGACGGCGGCGGCGATCACCGAAGTGATTGCCGATGTGGGCGCCAAGGGCCTGAAGGACATGGGCCCGACCATGGCCGCCTTGAAGGAGCGCTACGCCGGGCGCATGGATTTTTCCAAGGTGGGCCTGCTGGTCAAGGAAAGGCTCGTCTGAGGCGGTGATGGTTGCGGCTGCTTTATGGAAGCTCCGCTAACTTTAACTATTTCCAATTCTCAGGGTCGATCACGCCGACTGATTCCCAAGCGCTACGGAGGTCGGATGCTTCCTCGCACTTTGTCCTGGGAAGGTCGTCATGAATATCGAGCCAGGGCATCTGGCTTTCTGTGCCCCCGTGCCACGTCGGCGTATGGTCCTCCGGCTTGTCCAGGCTTGCGATTGTAAAGACCAGAAAGGGCAATTCTTCCGGCTTCATTAGCTTATAGGTCAAGCTCGTTCCGCAAGTCGCGCAAAACCCGCGCATGGCAATCGGCGAGGAACTGTAATATTTTGGTTCACCGCTAGTGAATCGAACGGCATTGTTGGGAAACGCCACCCATGCGTTGACGGCGGCGCCGATTGATCGCTGACACATCCTGCAGTGACAAAAAGCGGCGCCGATTGCCGGTGCGCTGATTTCGTACCGGATATCGCCGCAGAGGCAGCGACCGGTAATCAGCGAGCTTCTATCGATCATATTGCTGTCGAAGTCGAACAAGGGCTGGCTTTGTATACCCGGTGAGAAATCTTTTAGGTGCGCCCGATAAACATGGATCGAATGGTCGATATTCTTAACCTTGCGATGGCCGAGATCGTCGAAAGCCAGATCGATCTTTCCGTGGATTTGTTCGTAGACCGAACCTGATATCCATACGCCGTCCGGTTCGGCGATACTTTCCAATCGGGCGGCGACGTTCACCCCGTCACCAAGGATGTCGTCGCCCTCGACCACGATATCGCCGAGGTTGATGCCCATTCGATATTGGATGCGGCGACCCTCGGGAATCGCGGCCTCGCTCTCGATTAAACAGCGCTGAATCTCGACGGCGCACCGCACAGCCTCGACCGGACTCGCGAATTCCACCAACAGGCCGTCGCCGGTGGATTTCACAATCCTCCCATGATGCTGCTCAATCTTAGGGTCAATCAGGACTGATCGATGTTCTATCATGCGTGCGATTGTCCCTTCCTCGTCCGCTTCAACAAGGTGGCTATAACCAACCATGTCGGCGACAAGAATTACGGCAAGTCTGCGCATCGCACCTTGAGCTTCCATAAGAGCACCCCTCCCCCCCTGTTTCCAAAACAGAGTTTACCGGAAATAGCCGTACCGGTCGAAGTGGATGTTGGCAGAAGTAGAAGTTACGCAGGCGGGTGTTGCATCTTTCTGGGGTTTGGCTTGCTGGGGTATGGTCCGGGGGATATATTGCGGGATGAGTTTTCTTCCTGAGTTTCTCGACGAGATACGGCTGCGGGTCTTGTTGTCGGACAGCATCGCCCGGCGCGTGCCGTTAACCCGCAAGGGTCGAGAATTCGCCGGCCTCTGTCCCTTTCATAAAGAGAAGACTCCATCCTTCACGGTCAATGACGAGAAGGGCTTTTTCCATTGTTTTGGCTGCGGCGCCCATGGTGATGTCATCGGCTTCGAGATGCGCATGGACGGCATCAGCTTTCCCGAGGCGGTCGAGCGCCTGGCTGGCGTCGCCGGTCTCGCCCTGCCCAAGCAGTCGCCCGAGGATCGGGAGCAGGCGAAAAAGCGGACATCGCTCTATGAGGTGATGGAGGCGGCCTGTATCTGGTTTGAGGCGCGCCTCGCCGATGTGGGCGGCAAGGCGGGGCGGGATTATCTTGCCGGGCGCGGCCTGGAGGCGGAAATCATCACGAAATTCCGCCTCGGCTGGGCGCCGGAGTCCCGGGGCGCTCTGAAAGAAGCATTGGCCGCGCAAGGAATTTCCGATGGGATGATGGCGGAGGCCGGTTTGACCGGCATCCCCGACGACGGCGGCAAACCTTATGATCGCTTCCGGGGCCGCATCATTTTTCCGATCAGCGACCGCGGCGGGCGAGTCGTCGCCTTCGGCGGCCGCGCCCTGGGCGACGGCATGCCGAAATATCTCAATTCGCCGGAAACCCCGTTGTTTCACAAAGGCCGCCTGCTGTACGGCCTGGCCCTGGCGCGCAAGCCCGCCCATGATGCCGGAGAGGTTATCGTCGCCGAGGGCTATATGGACGTCATCGCGCTCCATCGCGCCGGCTTCCAACATGCCGTGGCGCCCCTGGGCACGGCGCTTACCGAAGACCAGATCAGGGAGCTGTGGCGGCTTGCCCCCGAACCGATCGTTTGTTTCGACGGCGACGACGCAGGGCAACGCGCCGCCATGCGCGCTGCTGAGCGCGTGTTGCCCCTGCTCGAATCCGGCCGCTCCTTGCGCTTTGCTTATCTGCCCGCGGGCGAAGACCCCGACAGCCTGATCGAGGCCAAGGGCCGTGGCGCCTTGAGCGTGCTGCTGGAGAGCGCCAAGCCGCTCGCCGACGTGCTGTGGGCTATGGAGGCTGTCGGACGCCCCGTCGATACGCCTGAGCGCCGGGCCGGAGTCGAGAAGAAGCTTTATGACCTGGTCGGAAAGATTACCGATCAGCGGGTGCGCGATCATTACAGGCGGGAAGTGAAATCGCGCTTCTGGGCGGCATTCAGCGGTGGCGCGCCGGCGAACAAGCCAGCGCGGCAGTTCGTGCAGGGCAAGCCGCGTTGGGGCGCCTCCTATAGGCCGCCTGAGCCACCCTTGACCGACGCCCTAGGCAGTGGTGGCGACGGCTCCGCCGAGCGCCGCGAGCGGCTGCTGGTGACCATGGTCCTCGCCCATCCCGAATTGCTGGCAAACCTGCGCGAGGATTTTGCAGCGGTGGAAATCGCCAGGGATGGGCTTGACAAGCTACGCAAGGCTATTCTAGATGCGGCGGTCGAAATTTCGGATCTTGACAGTGAGACCCTTAAGCGCCACCTGTCAGACCAAGGGTTTGCAAAGATTATCGATAATATGTCGTCGCCGCTGGAATGGTCGCGACGGCGGCTTGATGATCGTATGGGAAGACCTGGGGGCGCGCTTTCGGAATTGGAACGGGGATGGCGTCATGTTTATTCGCGCCACACGCGGGTGGCCTCACTTGAGGCCGAACTGAAAGCAGCCGAGACGGCAATGGGCGAGAACATGAACGATGAGACATTGGCTCGGTTTGACGCCCTTCTGCAACAGGTTCAGAAGATTGCCGGCGAGGACGCGGAATTTGAGATGACGTTGCCTTAATATATTATGGGCTAATTCGGAATGGGTTGTGATATACGCCAACGGATCTGGTGCCGTGGTTGAGGAGAATTAAAAATATGGCTTCCACGAAAGCGAATACCGCGGAAGACGATAGGGATGGGGGCGAAGTTTCCGACGGCCCGCTAGTCGATCAGGTCATCGCGGCGGTCAAGAAGATGATCGCCAAGGGCAAGGAGCGCGGATACGTCACCTATGACGATATCAACACCGCCCTGCCCCAAGGCACGGTTTCCTCCGAGCAGATTGAAGACACCATGTCGATGCTGTCCGAGCTTGGCATCAATGTGGTCGAAAACGAGGAAAGCGAAGAGGTCTCAAGCAGCGAGGGAAAACCGGCCGAGAAAGCCGCCACGACGACCACCGAGGAAGTCGGCAGCACCGACGATCCGGTGCGCATGTATCTCCGTGAAATGGGCAGCGTTGAGCTGCTCTCGCGAGAGGGCGAAATCGCCATTGCCAAGCGCATCGAGGCCGGCCGCGAGAAGATGATCGGCGGTATCTGCGAAAGCCCGTTGACCCTCGGCGCCATCGTCCAGTGGCGCCAGGCGCTGGTCGAGGGCAGCGTCCTGTTGCGTGACGTCATCGATCTCGACGCCACCTTCGGCGGCCCGAAGTCCACCAATACGAACATGGTGAATAATCCGGCCAGCGTGCCCGTAAAGACCGCTCAGGGCAGCCCTGGCGCCGTCCTCGAAGCCATTCCGACTGTCGCCAAGCCCGCCGATGAAGCGCCGGCAAAACCCGCCGATGAAGCGTCGGCGAAACCCGCCGCCGAACAGGGCGCAGATAATTCCAATCAAGAGGCGAGGACCGACGACGACGATGAGGATGAGGAAAACACCTTGTCTCTCGCCGCCATGGAACAGGCCTTGCTGCCCGGCGCTCTCAAATCCTTCAAGAAGATCGACCGCGCTTACGGCAATATCCGCGCCCTGCAGGAAGATCGCCTGGCTGTCGCCTTGAAGGGTAAAACAGCGAGTGCCGACGACGAACAGCGCTACGTCCGCTCCAAGCGCCATCTCTACAAGCTGATGGACAGCATTCATCTCAACAATAACCGTATCGAGGCGCTGGTCGCCGAGCTCTATGAGGCCAACCGCGAACTGATCCGTCTCGAGGGCGGGCTTTTGCGCCTCGCCGAGCGCTGCAAGGTATCGCGCCTGGAGTTTCTCAACAGCTATAACGGCTGTGAACTCGATCCCCGGTGGCTGCGGCGCGTCTCGGCGCTCAAGGATCCCGCCTGGAAAAAGTTCACCACCAACGAGCGCGACGAGATCAAGCGCATCCGTTCGAAAATCGCCGACATCGCCAAGAACCTCGGCTTGGAGATCACCGAGTTCAAGCGCATCGTCAAGACCGTGCAGCAGGGCGAGCGTGAAGCGGCGCGGGCGAAGAAGGAAATGGTCGAGGCCAACCTGCGCCTGGTCATTTCCATCGCCAAGAAATACACCAACCGCGGCCTGCAATTCCTCGACCTCATCCAGGAAGGCAATATCGGCCTGATGAAGGCGGTCGATAAGTTCGAATATCGCCGGGGCTACAAATTCTCGACCTACGCCACCTGGTGGATCCGCCAGGCGATCACCCGCTCGATCGCCGATCAGGCGCGCACCATCCGCATCCCCGTGCATATGATCGAGACCATCAACAAGCTGGTCCGCACCTCGCGCCAGATGCTCCACGAGATCGGCCGCGAGCCGACCTCCGAGGAGATTGCCGTGCGCCTCGGCATGCCGCTTGAGAAGGTCCGCAAGGTGATGAAAATCGCCAAGGAGCCGATCAGCCTGGAGACCCCCATCGGCGACGAGGAAGACAGCCATCTGGGCGACTTCATCGAGGACAAGAACGCCGTGCTGCCGGTCGATGCGGCGATTCATTCCAATCTGCGCGAGACCACCACCCGGGTGCTCGCCAGCCTCACGCCGCGCGAGGAGCGGGTGCTGCGCATGCGCTTCGGCATCGGCATGAACACCGACCACACCCTGGAAGAAGTCGGCCAGCAATTCTCGGTCACCCGCGAGCGTATCCGCCAGATCGAGGCCAAGGCCCTGCGCAAGCTCAAGCATCCTAGCCGCTCACGCAAGCTGCGCAGCTTCCTGGATTTCTAGGGTCGCGCACGCGGATTAAGCAGCGTGCAGCTCATTCTACTCGGCACCGGCTGTCCGGTTGTCCATTGCGAACGTTACGGCCCCGCCCAGGTGATCAGCCATGGTGGCCGGACGCTGTTGGTCGATTGCGGATCGGGGGTGACCCAGCGGCTGCTCGCCGCCGGGCTTTCGGGCCGCGATATCGACGCCCTGCTGCTGACCCACCTGCACAGCGACCACCTGGTCGATTTCTTCCAGCTTGTGGTGTCGAGCTGGCACCAGGGCCGCGACCGGCCCCAGCGGGTGATCGGCCCGCCGGGAACCAAGGCCTTCGTTGACGGGTTGATGGCCCTGTGGCGTCCTGAGCTCGACCAGCGCATTGCTCACGAGCGGCGTCCTTCGACAGCGGCGCTCGATATCGAGGTCGAGGAGATCGACCCCGGCGACGCGCCCGAGGTGGTAATCACCCTCGACGGGCTGAGCGTATCCGCTTTCCGGGTTGACCACCGCCCGGTGCGCCACGCCTTCGGCTTCGTCTTCGAGGCGGCCGGCGCGCGCCTGGTGATGTCCGGCGACACCCGGCGTTGCAAGGCGCTTATCGAGGCCGCGCGGGATGCCGATCTACTGCTCCACGAAGTTTTCATTCATCGCGACCTGCCGATCATCGAGGGCCTTCGCACGACGGAGGGCCGGGCCAATGTGGCGGCCTACCATACCCTGTCGTCGGAGGTCGGCAAGATCGCCGCCGAGGCCGCGGTCGGGGCCCTCATGCTGAGTCATTTCGTGCCGCCGGCCTGCGATCGCGACGCGCTGCTGGCCGAGGTCGCCGCCGATTTCGCCGGCCCGGTGATCCTCGGCGAGGATCTGATGCGCTATGACGTCGGGACGCGGGTTTTGCTCCACCAGGGCGCACGGTTGGCTTTCCCGCGCTGACGCCTTGAGGTATGGTCCCGGCGGGCCCGTAGTTCAGCGGTCAGAACCCACCGCTCATAACGGTGTTGTCGCAGGTTCGAATCCTGCCGGGCCCACCATTCCGTCTGCGATTTCCCGAAATGCCAGAGCCTTAGGCGAGAAACCCCGCGGTTCCGCGGGCTTTGGCGGGCCGAGGTTGTCCTGGAGACGATTGTTTGGAGCAGCCAGGGCCGGAACGGCCCATAGTCTCTGGATGCGATTTCTAGGACAACTCTCTATCGGAAAGATGCGACGAGGGTTTCCTGCTCTTGCCATAAGAGTGGCAGGTCATGCTCACGGGTGAGCGTCTTCACCGTGACGCCAACTGGCTGTTCACCATCGAGGATCCGACGAACGAGCTGGGGCGAGAGGAAGGCCAGGCGATCACCCTGGCTCAGGATTTCCCGCAAGTGGCAACGCCAGCGGCCGGGATAATTTGAATTGAGCTGGATTAGGTTGTCGGCGCCGCGTATCACCTCGCCGGTTTGCGGCCACTCGGCGAAGAAGCCCTCGGCCAGCAGGGGGCGGACATCCTCAAACCGCGCCTCGTCGAAGGCTTTCCAGAATTGCGTCACCAGCTGTTCGGGTGTCATGCAGAATGGCTCTCAAAAAAATGATCTTAAATCCACCCGCCCTATTGATCTAGTGGTAGAGCGGCAGTTGCGTTACAAGGACGCTCCTTTTATTTCAGGTGGAGCCGGCCATGGCCGCGTATCAATACATCTATGTCATGCGGCAGCTCAACAAGCTGTATCCCGGCGGCCGCCAGGTCCTGAAAAATATCACCCTGGCCTTCCTGCCGGGCGCCAAGATCGGCGTGCTCGGCCTCAACGGCGCCGGCAAATCGACCCTGCTCAAGGTGATGGCCGGCATCGAGACCGATGTCAGCGGCGAAGCCTGGGCCGCCGAGGGCGTAAGGGTAGGCTATCTCGCCCAGGAGCCAGAACTCGATGCCGAGCTCAGCGTGCTCGAAAACGTCATGCAGGGGGTTGGCGAGACCAAGGCGCTGCTCGACCGCTTCGATGCTATTTCGCAGCGCTTCGCCGAAGAGATGGACGAGGGCGAGATGGACGCCCTGCTCGCCGAACAGGGTAAGCTTCAGGAGAAGATCGACGCCGCCGATGCCTGGAATCTGGGGCGCACCGTCGAAGTCGCCATGGACGCCCTGCGCTGCCCGCCGGGCGATAGTGATGTGACCACCCTGTCGGGCGGTGAGCGCCGCCGGGTTGCCTTGTGCCGGCTGCTGCTTGAGTCACCCGACCTATTGTTGCTCGATGAGCCGACCAACCACCTCGATGCGGAATCCGTGGCCTGGCTGGAGCGTTTTCTGCATGACTATCCGGGCACCGTCATGGCGGTCACCCACGATCGCTATTTCCTCGACAATGTGGCGGGATGGATTCTTGAGCTCGATCGCGGCCAGGGCATCCCCTGGGAGGGCAACTACTCGTCCTGGCTCGAGCAGAAGAGCCAGCGCCTCGCCCTGGAGGAGAGACAGGATAAGGCGCGCCAGCGCACCCTCGAGCATGAGCTGGAATGGATTCGCGCATCACCCAGTGCGCGGCGCTCCAAGAACAAGGCCCGGGTCTCGGCCTATGAGCGCTTGCTCGACGACAGCAAAGACCGCGCCTTCGACAGCGCGCAGATCGTCATCCCGGCCGGGCCCCGGCTCGGCGATCAGGTGATCGTCGCCGAAGGCTTGCGCAAGGCCTACGGCGAGACGCTGTTGATCGACGATTTTTCGTTCCGCCTGCCGCCCGGCGGCATCGTCGGGGTGATCGGGCCTAACGGCGCCGGCAAGACCACCCTGTTCAACATGATTGCCGGGCGCGAGACCGCCGACTCGGGCTCCCTGGTGATCGGCGATACGGTCAAGCTCGGCTATGTGGATCAGTCGCGCGATTCCCTCGACCCGACCAAGGCGGTGTGGGAGGAGATTTCAGGCGGCCTCGACGAGATCGACCTGGGCAAGCGGAAAGTCGCGGCGCGCGCCTATTGTGCATCCTTCAACTTCAAGGGCGCCGATCAACAGAAGAAGACCGGCCAGTTGTCCGGCGGTGAGCGCAACCGCGTGCATCTTGCCAAGATTCTAAAATCCGGTGCGAATTTGCTGCTGCTCGATGAGCCGACCAACGATCTCGACGTGGATACCCTGCGCGCCCTAGAGGACGCCCTGCTCGATTTCGGCGGCTGCGCCATCGTCATCAGCCATGACCGCTGGTTTCTCGACCGCATCGCTACCCATATCATCGCCTTCGAGGACGACAGCAAACAGGTCTGGTTCGAGGGCGGCTATTCGGACTATGAGGCGGATCGCCGCGCCCGCCTGGGTGCGGAAGCCGACCAGCCCCACCGAATCCATTACAAGCCACTGTCACGACCCTAGAGTCGCGGCCCTAGAGTCTTCCCTAAACGCCCTTGAAATCCGGCTCGCGCTTTTCAAAGAAGGCGTTGACGCCCTCGATATGGTCGTCGGTCACGGCGGTCATCACCAGGGCCTCGGTCTCGAAGGCGAGCATGGTCTCGAGCGTCGCCTCGAGGCCGCGATCGATCATCGTCTTATGAAGCTGCACCGCCATGGGCGCCCGGCTGGCGATGCGCCGGGCCAGGGCCTCGGCCTCGTCGCGCAGCCGGTCCTCAGGCACCACGCGGTTGACCAGCCCCATGGCCAGCGCCTCTTCGGCGTCGATGAACTCGCCGGTGTAGGCCATCTCACGGGCGCGGGCCAGGCCGATCTTGCGGGGCAGTAGGAAGGTGCCGCCGTTGGTGATGGTGACGCCGACGTTGACCTCGGGAAAGCCGAACTTGGCGCCCTCGGCGGCGACCACCAGATCGCAGGCGACCGTGACCTCGCAGCCGGCGCCCACTGCGAAACCGTGCACCGCGGCGATCACCGGGAAGCGCAGCTTGCGGATCAGCCGGGTGGTCTCCTGCAGCATCTTCTGGCCTTCGTGCAGATCGGCCGGCTTGTAGGTGCCGGCGGCGAAGGCGCGGCTGTGCTCGCGCATCTCATTGACGTCGTGGCCGGCCAGAAAGGCGCGGCCTTCGCCGGCGAGGATCAGGACGCGAACCTCGGACTCCTTGCCGAGTGCGGTCAGCGCCTCGCCCATCTCGCGCCAGGAATCGATGGTCATGGCGTTGAGCTTGTCGGGCCGGTCGAACAGTAGCCAGGCGATATGGCCATCGATCTTGGTGCGGATTTGCCCCATGTGTGTAGTCCTTTTTGATTGAGGGATCAGGATGAGCGGCGTGTCTTGCCGGCTTCGCGGTCCCAGGTGGTTGGCGTGACGCCCTGGGCGCGCAGATCCGTTTTCTGGATCTTGCCGGTCGGTGTCTTGGACAGGGCGTCGATGATGTTGACATAGCGCGGCACCATGAAGGATGGCATGCGCGGCTTGAGGAAGGCGATTAAGTCGGCGGGTTCAAGACCGGCGCCCGGTTTGAGAACCAGGGTCGCCATGACGTCCTCCTCGGTATGCTCCGACGGCACGCCGAAGACGGCGCATTCGAACACCGCATCGTGGGCATAGAGCTGATTCTCGACCTCCAGGGAGGAGATATTTTCGCCGCGCCGCCGGATGCAGTCCGCCAATCGGTCGGAGAAGTATAGCCAGCCGTCCTCATCACGGTACATTGTATCGCCTGAATGGAGCCAGAGATTGCGCCAGGCCACCTCGGTCTGCTCCGGATCGCGCCAGTAGCCGGCCATGACCAGCCAGGGCTCCCGGGGCCGGACCACCAGCTCGCCGACCGTTCCCACCGGCACCTCTTCGTCGTCCTCATCGACAAGGCGGACCTCGAACAGCTCGTCCTTGACGCGGCCGCAGACGCGCGCATTGGGCAGGTCGAAGCTGGCTGTCACCGGCACGCCGACCTCGGTCGAGCCGTAGGTGGTGGTGACTTGGCAGTCGAAGCGCCGCTTGAAATCCTCGATTTCAGGAAACAGCGGAACGATAAGCGCTTTCTTCAGCGGATTGTCGGCGTCAGCGCCGCGCGGCTCCTGGCGGTAGAGGAAATTGGCCATGGCGCCCAGCAGGAAGGTCGCGGTCGCGCCGTGCCGGCGCACGTCATCCCAAAAAGCCTCGATGCTGAACCGGTCGGTCAGCACGGCGCTGGCGCCGGCGATCATGGCGGCATAGACCACCGCCCACTGGCCGGCGATGTGGAACAGCGGCAGCGGCGCGTAGTAAATGTCATCCGCGCCCAACTCAAGCAGGTCGGGACCGCAGGCGGCGTAGTTGTAGGCGTGGCTGTGGGTGATCATGACGCCCTTCGACAACCCGGTGGTGCCCGCGGTGTACATCACCGCCTTGAGGTCGAGATGGCGCGGCCCGTCGGCGATGGGCGTCTCGTTGTCGACCTCCATGACATCCCAGCCGGCGATCTCGAAACGCTTGCCGAGGCTTTCAATTTTGCTCTCGCCCGTGACGATCAAACGCTCCAGGGTTTCGAGCCGGGGTGCGACTTCGGCCAGGCGCTCGAGAAACCGCGCTTCGACGACCATTGTGGTGGCGCCGGAGTTGTTGATCACATGGGCGAAGATATCGCCCCGATAGGCGGTGTTGACCGGTACTTCGATGGCGCCCAGCTTGCCGAGTCCGCACCACAGGGCGACGAATTCGACGGTGTTGGTCAGCATCACCAGTACGGTTTCGCCGGGCGCGATGCCGAGCGCCGCAAGGCCGTTGGCCAGGCGGTTCGACCAGGCATCGATCTCGGCGTAGGAATGGCTTGCATGATCGGTGACGATGAAGGGTTTGTCGCCGAGGCGAGCGGCCCGATCGGCTAGTACCTTGCCGAGGGTCTGTTCCGATTTTGCATCGGGCGCCAGCATCACGTTCTTCCCATTGCCAGGGATGTTGGTCGGTACTTAGTTGGCTTTTGTATACTGGCGCAGCTTTTCGAGCAGGCCTTCGAGACCGTCGCGATGGATAATCGAGGCGAATTCCGAACGTTGGGTCACGATCAGGCTGATCCCCTCGACCAGGATATCGACAACCAGAAGCTTGCCGTCATGCTCGCGGACCCGATAATCGACCCGGATCGGCGGGTTGCCCTCACCGCTGAGTTCGGTGCTGACAATGGTGTCGGTCTCATCGATAGCCTTCGACTTGATGATGGTGAAGCTCTTACCGGAGAAGCCGTCCAGCCTCTTGGAATAGATGTCCAACACGAATTCTTGAAACAGAAAAAGATATTCCTCACGAAGTGCCGCCGTCGCCGCGCGCCAATAGCGCCCGAGCGCAAACCGCCCGATGGTATCAACCGCGAAGCCTTCCTGCAGCAACGCACGGTAATGGTCCATACGATCCGCATCTGAGTAGCTTTCGTTGGACAGCACCTCGATTGTTCGATCCCCGAGCTGCTGCACAAATTTTCTGGAAGCGTCCGTCGATGCCGCCTGGGCCGACGGTAAAACACCGTCCCAAGAGGCGGCACTAAACAAAAGAAAGAGGGCAGGAACGAACCTGATTATCCGGCTGCAATCCAAGGAAGGCCGGCTAAATCCCAGAGCTGGCATTCAATTAACCTGGAATAATTGATCTTCGTCCAGGGAGTCGAAGTCTTCGAATGATATACTCGGTATGGGCACCACGGGAGGTGCTGCGCCATTGCGAAATTGATCGTCGCGCTGCTGGCGGTACAGGCTGCGCAGGGTGGCATAGAAGTCCAGCGAGGTGCGCTCGATCTCGTCGAGGGAATCGACAACGCCCGAGAGTTCGTCGATGCCGCGGGCCGCGGAGCGGCCGACCCGTTCTCCGAAGCTGGTGTAATAGGTGAGCGGATCGAGGAAGGCGTCGACTCCAAGGCCGATGCTGTCGCGCACGCTCGACGGGCCCAGCAGCGGCAGAACCAAATACATGCCTTCACCCAAACCCCATACGGCAAGGGTCTGGCCGAAATCCTCGCTATGACCGGGCATGTCAAATTCAGCTGCGACATCGAATATACCGCCGAGACCCAAAGTGCCGTTGATGAAGAACCGGCCCAGGGTTTCGGCTGCCCTCTCAGGCTCCCCCTGCAATAGATCATTGGCCAGGATGACCGGGGTGTGCAGGGTCTCCAAAATACCGCCCACGGCGTCCTGAAGCCCCGGCGGCAGCACGTCGCGATAGAGCATCGCCAGGGGCTTGAAGAGAAGCCCTTCGGCGAACTGATTGAAGGAGAAGATAGCCCGATTCATCGGCTCAAGCGGATCGTTTACAACTTCATCCGCGGCGCCGTTCATCGACGGCGTTGCGCAAGCCGCGGTCATCAGGACAGCAAGCAGGGGACCGAGCGCGCGGGCGCTGAAATATCGAGTTTTGAGGTGGAAAATATTGGTCATGAAAAACAATATCCGTCTTGAACGGTTAAGCCTGGACTCCAGTCGACATTTCCCGCGACGTGGGCCAATTCATTGCCTTGAGCGTCCCTTCGCCTATGACGTAACTCCACCTGAATGCACCAGCAATTACAAATTTTACATAACACCGGTCGCATGCAACTCAGGACCCAACATCGCCATCATTGTCGCGGCCCATCCGACGAACTACCCATCTACCATAGTCTATACCGTGACGCTACAATGAGGAAATTGGTAAAGGCAGAATTTCCGGTAATTCTGTGATAAAATTGTCGCAGTGGTTTAAACCTGACACGCCAGAAATCTACTCATGGGGTTTTGCCGGCAATCTGATTTAAATCAAGGGGCTGACATAGATAAGGAATTTTCCATATGAATGTCAGATGGTTAGCAAGAGACGCAAAAGCAGGCTTTCGGCAAGTATTCAGCAAGCTCTGATTCAGCACTTTGTCGCAGGCGCATCAGCCCGGTCAGCTGCTGAA
>JAYGED010000213.1:0-5194 GCA_046582565.1 Alphaproteobacteria bacterium | reverse complement strand
GGCGGCGCCGCCGACCACGGAGGCCAGGGTACAAACCGCTGCGATCAGCCAGGCGCGGCGCCGCGCCGCCAGAACCATGGGGATCAGCAGAACGTCGAGCGGGATGGGAAACACCGAGCTTTCGATGAAGGCAACGAGGCCGAGCAGGAGCAGCGCATGGCGGTGCTCTGCCAGGGCCAAGGTTTGATTGTAAAGTTGTCTTAACATGCTCTGGGGTATAACCCGGCGGCGCAATCGCGTCACCATCTGCTCGCAGTGCTTGACCGATGGAGAAGCCTGGCTATCATGCCGCCCTTGAGGCCCCTGTGGCGGAATTGGTAGACGCGGCAGACTCAAAATCTGTTGTCCGCAAGGACGTGGGAGTTCGAGTCTCCCTGGGGGCACCAAAACACCTATATTTCCCCCCCGGCCTCCGGCGGCCCCTCACGCCACCAAAAAAACAACAACCCAACGACCTCATCAAGACAGGACGACACCTGGGAATGCTGCCACAACAAAGACTGCTAATCGAATTGCTCTCCATGTCAGGCGACATCGCTGTGCCGCGGGACGGCAAGGACTCAATTTTCTGGCGCACCCTCAATGAATGCGCACAGAAAAAATTGATCACTCTCCAGGATATCAACGACAGCATCTGCCGGGTCAGTGTTACGATTGTTGGGCGGGCGTCCCTCAAGACACCGGCCTAAGGGGCAATCACCCCAGGGGGAATCACCCCATTTTAGAGATTGCCTTGGTCAATTCGAAAAGCCGCTTGCGGGCTTTCGGATCGGTGATCTTGTAATAGGCGCGCACCAATTCCAGGGTTTCGCGCTTAACCAGCGGGTCGGGCACGAATTCCGCTTGTTTTTTCTCAGCAAACCCGGGCAACGCATCATCGGTAAGTTCAGGCATATCGTCGAAGAAAAACGAAATGGGCACGTCAAGAATTTGACTAAGATGAAAAAGCCTGCTTGAGCCGATGCGGTTGACCCCGCGCTCGTATTTCTGAACCTGCTGGAAAGTTAAGCCCAAAGCATCGCCAAGTTTTTCCTGGCTCATGCCGAGCAAGGTCCGCCTTAAGCGAACGCGGCCTCCGACATGCACATCGACTGGATTTGGGCCGTATTTGGCTACGGTACGACGAACCATAAGCACCTCATTAAATTGAATAAATTGAAAAACGCATTAACTTGACCGGTCGTGAGTTTATTCCAGCCAATCCACTCAGTACCCGATTACTATGGCGGGTTTATCACAGTTTCATTAATGAATATGCAAAAAAACCCATACTTAAAGAGCAAATTTTGTAAATTACAACATATAGTTGATAGTAATGGAATCCATTCGACTTTTAAATTACAATGAAAATTATAATACCTATAATGTAATATGTATAATTACTTAGAAACAATCGCAACACTCTGATTCAAGGTGCAGGGCTGAGTGAAGATTTTTCGATTTGGGGGAAGGCGGGTCAAATTTAATTTCAAAGAGAAATGAAACCCCTGATAGTAGTTTTGCGGCTCCATAGCAGGCAGAACTGATGCGCAGTGAATCAGCGTTCCCGACGAAACTGGAATTTAATTGATCACTCCGCACGTTTTATGATAGGAAATATCCCACATTCGGATTAGTGTCCAAGTGACCGGCATTGAACTGTCGATATAGCCTTTATCGATCAGAATAGAGGCTGGGGGGATTTGTCCCCTGTTTATTTCAACGCCATAACCGGCCAGACAGGAACCGCGCTTCGCTACGGCTTGGCTGCGGCTTCGCGATCCCTGTCCACAGCAAGCATAAGAATTAAAAAAATCAAACCTAAACAGCAAGCCCAACCGCGACATCGAATGGCCGGCCGTCAAGACCGATTACCTCCAGGGCCGCTCGGTGATTGCCATTGCCAAACGGTTCGGTATCGGCGTCAGCACCGTCCATCGCCATGTCCGGCGCCACGGCTGGTCGCGCAAGGATGTATCGGACCTGCCGGTTCTCGAATTGGCCCAGCTCCGCGTCCTTGCCGGCAAGCTGCGCGAGCGCCTGGAAGCACTGATCGACGATGGAAGCTATATTCAGGGTGGCAAAACGACGGGCAGCCAGGAAAACCCGGCCAACCTGCTGTTGAAGCTTTGCCAGATCACCGAAAAAATCACCAACATGGAAAGCCGCATGGCCGGGCCGGAAGTGCCCACGGCTGCGCGGCTGAGCGAGCAGGATCATGAAATCCTTGAACGTTTCAAAAACCGCCATGGCCAGAGCTAGCGTAATCAAAACGGCCATGGCCAAAGCAACCACTAGCTGCCCGGAGCGGAAATTTATCGCGCCGCCGGCCCTGGTTCTAAAAGACGCAGACGCCGCCAAGCCGGTCAATGGATCCTCTCTGGAAGGAACGCTGTCTCGGGGGCAGCGCCGCGCGGAAGAAAACAACCATGAAGCGCGCCTGCTTGAAGCCGTCCTGCGCCAAGACCCGGCGAGCTTCACCGCCAAGGTGTTCCACACGGTCAATCCTACGGCGCCTTATCTCGACAACTGGCATGTGCAGCTGATTTGCAAATATCTCGCCGCCTGCTCACGGGGCGAAATCACACGATTGATCATCAACCTGCCGCCGCGCAGCCTGAAATCGATCTGCGTCTCCGTGGCCTGGCCGGCGTGGCTCATGGGCCATGCGCCGACGAAGCGCATTATGACGGCGAGCTACAATCGCGAACTCAGCATCCGCCACGCCCTTGATTTTCGCACCGTGACCACAAGCCCCAGGTATCGCTCAATTTTCCCGGGCTTTGTCCCGGCACCCGATCAGAACGAGAAACATAAATTACAGACCACCGCGCGGGGCCATCGCATCGCCACCTCCGTGGGCGGCGCCGCCACCGGGGAGGGCGCCGACATCCTGATCGTCGACGATCCTCATAATCCCCGCCAGGCCCTGTCCACGGTTCAACGCGAGGGCGCGCTCACGTGGTTCGATCAGACCTTTTCAAGCCGCCTCGACGACAAGAAAAAGGGCGTCATGGTGGTGGTCATGCAGCGCCTGCATGAGCGCGATCTGACCGGGCACCTGCTGGCCAAGGGCGGCTGGGAGCATCTCTGCATGCCGGCCGAGGCCGAGCGGCGCACGATAATCGATTTCGGCGGGGTTACGCTTACCCGCACCCCCGGCGATCTGCTCCATCCGGAGCGCGAAGGCCCGCGCGAGATTGCCCGCGCCAAGCGCGAGCTGGGCGCCTATGCCTATGCCGCGCAATCTCAGCAGCGCCCGGCGCCGCTCACCGGCGGCATCGTCGATCCCGCCTGGTTCAAGCGCTATGGCGCGGCCCCGGCGCAGCCGCTTCGCATCATCCAGTCCTGGGACACGGCGTTCAAGGGCGGCGCTTTGAATGATCCTTCCGTCTGCGGCACCTGGGCGGAGACCGAGACCGGCTTTTATCTGCTGCATGTGTCCCGCCGCCGCCTCGAATACCCGGCCCTCAAGCGCACCGCCAAGAGCCTGGCCGAAAAATGGACACCCGACGCCATCCTCATCGAGGACAAGGCGTCCGGCCAGTCGCTGATCCAGGATTTGCGCGCCGAGACCAATCTTCCGGTGATCGCGCTTCGGCACCATGCCGATAAGCTGACCCGCATGAGCACGGCGAGCCCGGCGATCGAGGCGGGCCGCGTGTATCTTCCGAAATCGGCGGCCTGGCTCGATGATTACGAGACCGAGATGGCCATATTCCCCAACGGCGTCCATGACGATCAGGTCGATATGACCAGCCAGTTTCTGCGCTGGGCCACGGCCAGGCGTCGCGGCGCGCCCCGCCTGAGAGAACTATAGATGTTGAGGAGCCAAGAAATTATGAGGAGTCTTCAAATGGAGTGGTTCACGTCCCTGCTTGGGCGACGCGGCAAGGCCTCCGCCGCGCGCAGCCTGTTCGCCATCGAGGGGCCCGGCCGCGCGGTCTGGTTGCCGCGGCGCTACGATACCTTCGCCGACGAGGGGTACGCCAAAAACGTCATAGTCTTCTCGGCCATCAACACGGTGGCGAATGCGGCGGCCAGCCTGCCTTGGAAATTGTTCCGGAAATCCGGAGCGAAGCGCGTGGCGGTGGCCGAGCATCCCCTGCTCACCCTGTTGTCCCGGCCCAATCCCTGGAGCGCGGGCCCGGCGCTCTGGTCGGCGCTCTACGGGTTTCGGATGATCGCCGGCAACGCCTATCTGGAAGCGGTGAGCGGCGACGGTGATGGCGGTGGTGGGCCACCCGTAGAGCTCTACGCCCTCAGGCCCGACCGCATGAGCGTGATCGCGGGGTCCGCCGGTTCGCCGTCGGCCTATCGCTTCACGGTCGGCGGCCGGTCGCGCGATTTCCCGGTCGATGCGGTCGACGGGCGCTCGGCTATCCTGCATTTCAAGACGTTTCATCCGCTGGACGACTGGTATGGCCTGAGCCCGCTCGAGGCCGCCGCCTTCGCCATCGACCAGCATAATCAGGCCGGCGCCTGGAACCAGGCCCTGCTGCAGAACGGCGCCCGGCCTTCGGGCGCGCTTATGGTTCGAAGTGATGACGACAGCGCGAGCGGAAACCTGGATGACGACCAGTTCGAGCGCCTGAAAGCGCAGATCGACGGGCTCTATTCCGGGCCGCGAAACGCCGGCCGCCCGCTGCTGCTGGAAGGCGGGCTGAGCTGGCAGGAGATGAGCCTGAGCCCGAAGGATATGGATTTCATCGAGGCCAAGCACACCTCGTCGCGCGATATCGCCCTCGCCTTCGGGGTGCCGCCCCAGCTTCTCGGCATCCCCGGCGACAACACCTACGCCAACATGCGCGAGGCCCGCCTCGCCCTGTGGGAGCAAACCGTCCTGCCGCTCGCCGCCGACCTCAAAGCCGAGCTGAACAACTGGTTGACCCCGCGTTTCGGCGAAGGCCTGGAACTGGACCACGACCTGGACGACATCCCGGCGCTCAGCCTGCAGCGCGAACGGCAATGGGAAAAGCTGGTAAAGACCGACTTCCTGACCCTAAACGAAAAACGCCAGGCGGCAGGCTACGGCGCCCTGGAAGGCGGCGACGCCTTACCCCGCCCGAGGCGGGGCGGGGGGGAAAGGGACGCGCAGGGGCTTCGGGCCGCGGCCCGAGGGTGGGCGGTTGCTTGGGCGCGTCCCGGGCATGCACAACAGGCCAGAGGCCATGCCCCTGGAGGTTCCGCGGGGCTTCTCCCCCTCGGCTCGAGG
>JAYGED010000210.1:0-2156 GCA_046582565.1 Alphaproteobacteria bacterium | reverse complement strand
TTGAGGTTGCCCACACACTTGATCCGGGTTGACTTTGCTTTCGCCCTGGCCCGAGCGGCAAGAAACAGGCTGGCCAAAACGGCCGTTATCACGATAACCACCAAGAGTTCGGTGAGTGTGAATGCCCTTATCCCTTTTGGTAGCTGGTTTTTCATGTTGTGGCTTTCTGAGCCTTAACGCCCTTGCTCACTTTGGTCTACCTGTTTCATTCATTTCCGAATTGGAACGGTTACTAAAAATCATTGCCACGACTGGTAGGGCCGCGCTGCGCCGCGGCTTGGACAAGCGGCAGCTTGTCCCTGCTCGCGTTTGAGGATTACGCGATGAGTTCGGGAATGGCTTGACCGCCGAATTGGCTGAGTTGCTTGTAGCGGCCGGCGTGGTAGTAGGTCAGCTTGTTGTCATCCAGGCCGAGGAGCTTCAGCAGCGTGACGTGCAGATCGCGGACGTGATGGACGTTCTCCACGGCTTCCTTCCCGGTCTCGTCCGTGGCGCCGATGGTGTGGCCGGCCTTGACGCCGCCACCGGCGAGCCACATGGGCATGGCTTTCGGATTGTGGTCGCGGCCATAGACGACGCCGTCACGGATGCCATTGTCCGGGGTGCGACCAAATTCACCGCACCAGACGATGAGGGTGTCGTCGAGCATGCCGCGTCGCTTCAAGTCGCGGATGAGGGTGGCGATGGGTTTGTCCACCTGGCGGATGAGATTTCCGTGGGCGAGTTTTATATAGTCGTGACTGTCCCAGCTGCCAGCGTAGAGCTGCAGGAAGCGGACGCCTTTTTCGGCCAGCTTGCGCGCCAGCAGGCATTTACGTCCGAAGGCATCCGTGTCTGTCTGGCCGATGCCGTATTCCTCCTTCAACTTCTCTGGCTCGGAGTCGATGTCGATGGCATTGGGGATTTCCATCTGCATACGGAAGGCCAGTTCGTAACTCTCCATGCGCACAGCGAGTTCCTTATAATCGGGATACTCCCGCTGATGACGGCGATTGAATTCTTCGAGCAGATCCAGGTTTGCGCGCTGGGTATCGCGGGTGACGCCTTCGGGCGGTTGCAGATCGAGGATGGGCGAACCTTTGGGCCGAAGCGTCGTGCCCTGGTAATGGGCGGGCAGGTAGCCGTTGTTCCAGTTAGCGGAACCTCCCTGTGGGTAGGAGAGTTCTGGCAGGACGATGAAGCCGGGCAAATCCTGATTCTCAGATCCCAATCCATAGGTGACCCAGGAACCCAGCGCCGGATCCCCGCCGAAGCGGTTGCCGCAGTTCATCTGATACATGGCCGTCGGGTGATTGACGCTATCGACCTGGCAACCGCGGAAGAAGCACAGTTCGTCCGCCACACCCCGGAGATGTTTCCAAGGTTCGCTCATCCAAGCGCCGCTTTGTCCGTGCCGGGCAAAACTGAATGGGCTTTGCACGTAGTAGCGCAGGCCGCTTTCCAAGGTCGATCGTTTCTCTCCTGAGACGGTGAATTCCTTGAGGTGCAGTTTTTCAAGTCTCGGCTTTGGATCGAAGGTGTCGATGTGCGATGGCCCGCCCTCCATCATGAGGAAGATGCAGCGCTTCGCCGTCCCGGGAAGGTGCGGCGGCTTCAGTGCCAAGGGCGCTGAAGCCTCATCAGCACACAAGGAGGTAAAGGCTACGCTTCCGAGACCCGCGCCCAGCCCGTAGAGAAAGTCGCGGCGGCTTGCCCGCAAAGTATGAGGGATGGATGATGATTTGGAAAATTTCATCGGTCGTTTTTCGATAAGTCTTGGCAAAATGTTTCGCGGCAGAGTCCTGGAGTGCTGCCTCGCATGCAGCTTTGTTGCGTGTGGTTTGCGCTAGGAAACTGCGGACTCTCTCGCGATAGCCAAGACCTTAAAAGCGGTCTGCGAGACCGCATTCCAAGACGCTTTCGCTTTCGCCATAGTCCTTCTTGATTGGTGTTCATTAGTGTCCATTCGTGGTTGAACTGCATAGATACGGCTTGGCTAGAACACATGGACGAATTCGTTCGAGTTGAGGATGACGAGACAGAACTCGGCGAGGGCGCGTGTTTCCGCATCGACGTCGGCTGCTTGCAGATCGGGGACGAAATCGCGGTAGGCCGGCATCAGCTCGGTGAAGGTGAACTTCTCTCCGCTGTTCTCCTCGATCGCCTCACGGAGGATG
>JAYGED010000199.1:0-27989 GCA_046582565.1 Alphaproteobacteria bacterium | reverse complement strand
GGTCGGCGGCGCCGCCGGCTACGGCATCGGTTATTATTTGTTCGAAAGCCTGGGCCGCCCCTTGTTGAATTTCTACGGCTACATGGACCAGTTCGTCACCTTCCAGAACCAGTTCAACGAATGGGGCGCCTGGATTGTTGCCGGCGCCGGCCTGACGCCCTTTCCCTACAAAGTCATCACCATCGCCAGCGGCGCGACAGCGCTCGACCCTTGGGTCTTTATGGTCGCATCGCTGCTGTCCAGGGGTGCGCGCTTCTTCCTGCTGGCCGGGTTGCTGTGGTATTTCGGCCCGCCAATCCGCACCTTCATAGAGAAGCATCTGGGCAAGCTCACCATTCTCATTTTCGCCGTGCTACTCGGCGGATTCATCTTTGCCGGGTATTTCGGCCAATGAATTTGACTCCGGTTTTTACCGCAAGATTGGTTGTCGCCGCCAGCGTTGCCGCCCTGGCCGCGGCGCTGCTCTCGCAGCATGTCGGCGGGCTGGTGCCCTGCCCCTTGTGCCTTTTGCAGCGCCTGCCCTATGCGGTGAATATCTTCCTCGGAGCCGCGGCGGTCCTGGCTGTCGGGCGCGGCCGCAATCCGGTTATTCTGTTCGCCCTGATCGGGGTTATATTTGCTCTGGACGCCAGCGTTGCCCTATACCACGTTGGGGTCGAGCAGGGCTGGTTCGAGGGGCTGGCGGCCTGCACCGGCGGCGGTGAAACACCCGCCACGGTCGAAGAACTTAGCGCCATGCTGCTGGATCAGCCCGCGGCCCCGCCCTGCGATCAAGTGCAATGGTCCCTGTTCGGCATCTCCATGGCGGGATACAATATGCTCTATGCAGCCCTCTTGGCGGCGATCACCCTGATCTTCGGGACTAAAAATGATAGCCAAGCAAACAGCTCCTAGAAGTACCGCCCCTAAACGTACCGCCGATGACCGACAGCCCGGCGACCTGACCGCCGACGAGCTGGTCGCCCGTATGATCCGGGTCGATCATGCCGGCGAGTATGGGGCGGCGCGCATCTATGAAGGCCAGCTCGCCGTCCTCGGACGCAGCCCCAGTGCTCCGGCCATCGCCGAGATGGCCGAGCAGGAAAAGCAGCATCTGGCGAGTTTCGATAAGTTGATTGTCGAGCGCCACGTGCGCCCGACTCTGCTCACACCCTTGTGGCACGGTGCCGGATTTGCCCTGGGGGCAGCGAGCGCCCTACTCGGTGAGAAGGCGGCCATGGCCTGCACCGTGGCCGTTGAGGAAGTCATTTCCGATCATTACGCCGATCAGGCCGAGCGTCTGGGTGAAGATGAGGCAGACCTCAAATCGACCATCGAGGAATTCCGTGCCGACGAAATCAGCCATCGCGACATCGGCCTCGAACACGCCGCCAAAGAAATGCCCGGCTACGTGCCCTTCACCGCAGCGGTCAAGGCCGGGACACGCCTGGCGATCTGGCTGTCCGAGCGGATCTGAGGCTTTTCACCAAGTCTGCGACTGCGGCCTCCGGATCATCGGCCCTCATAACACCGCCCATCACCGCCACGCCGCCCGCGCCGGCCTCAAGGCAGGCGGCGGCGTTCTCCGCATCGATGCCGCCCAGGGCGATGACCGGGATGGCGAGGCGTGTGGCGACATCGCTCAATCCGTCGAGGCCGAGGGCGGGGCCGTAACCGGGCTTGCTGGTGGTCAGGAATACCGGGCTCAGGGTGACATAGTCCGCACCCGCGGCGGCGGCGAGGCGGGCCTCGTCGAGGGAATGGGCCGAGACGCCGATCAGGCCTGACTTGCCGGCCACATTACAGCCTTGCGGCAGATGCACCCCATGCGTGCCCTCGACGGGATCGCGGTTGATCGTCACATGGGCGCCGTAGGGCTTCGCCACCTCTATAATCTCAGCCGCGAGGGCCTCGCGGGCGGCGGCGTCGAGGTCTTTCTCGCGCAGCATCAGCCAACGGCAGCCGCCTTTGAAGACGACCTCCGCCATTTGGGCCAAGGGTTGCTTGGCCATGGTCCGGTCGGTAATTACAAGAAGCGGCGGCTCGGGAAGCCGTTTCACATCAGGCCTCGATAACGCCGTCCTCGGGGCTCGAGGCGCTGGCGTAGAGGCGTCTCGGCATGCGCCCGGCCTCAAACGCCGCGCGCCCGCCTTCGACGGCGAGGCGCATGGCGTGGGCCATCTTGACTGGATCACGGGCAAGGGCCACGGCGCTGTTGATCATCACGCCGTCACAGCCCAGTTCCATGGCGATGGCCGCATCGGATGCGGTGCCGACACCGGCGTCGACGATGACCGGCACCCGGCATTGCTCGCGAATAATACGCAGGTTGTAAGGATTGCGGATGCCCATGCCCGAGCCGATGGGTGCGCCGAGCGGCATGACCGCGGCGCAGCCCAGATCTTCCAGCTTGCGGCAGGTAATCGGGTCGTCGTTGCAATAGGGCAGCACGGTGAAGCCGTCGTTGACCAGCTCCTCGGCCGCCTTGAGAAGATGCTCGACATCGGGGAACAGGGTCTCGTCGTCGCCGATGACTTCGAGCTTGATCCAGTCAGTCTCCAGCGCCTCGCGGGCCAGTTGCGCGGTCAGCACGGCGTCGCGCGCGGTATAGCAGCCGGCGGTGTTGGGCAGGATTTCGCATCGTCCCCGAAGCAGCTCATAGACGCTCTCGCCGCCGCCGTGAACGCTGACCCGGCGAATCGACACATTGGCGATTTCGGCGCCACTCGCCTCGACCGCCTTGAGCATGACATCCTGATTAGGATAGCGCGCCGTGCCGATGATCAGCCGGGAGTCGAAACTTTTATTGGCGATAACGAGTTTTTCAGACATCTCACCTCTCTCACATCCCAACATGTAAGGAGAAATACGCCAAAGGTCCAGTCACCCGCCGGTCTTGGCCTGAACGATCTCGACCCAGGTGTTGTCTTTGGGACACAGGCTCGGCCAATCGGCGCGCGGCACCACAGCGCCATTGACGGCGACGGCAATACCCGGCAGCAAGGGGTCCAGGCCATACTCGGCAATGATTTCGCTGACGCTCTGGCCGCAAAATTCACACGCCTCGCCGTTGACCGTAATCATGCAGCACCTGCTTCTCGCGCCATGAAGCGATCGAGAGTAAAAGGCAATATCGATGCTGGCGTCTCCCCAGTCAGTACGCAATCCGCGATGGTTTGCGCGGTAATCGGCGCAAGCAGAATGCCGTTGCGGTGATGGCCCGTCGCCATGATCAGCCCGGCCAGGGCCGTCGGCCCCAGGATCGGCGCATCGTCACGGCTAGCCGGGCGAAAGCCGACCCAGCTCTCGATTATCGGCAGATCATAAATCCCTGGCAAAACCTCCCAGGCCTCGCGCAGCAGGTCCATCATGCCACCGGCGGTCAGGCTTGGATCGAAACCCATCTCCTCGACCGTGGCACCGATCAACAGGCGGCCGTCGCTGCGCGGCACCAGATAAATATCGGACCCCCAGACCACATGATCGAGCAGTGGGGCGCCGCGTGGCATCTGGACAGCCAGCATCTGGCCTTTGAGAGGCCGGACCGGCGGCCTGAGCGCTTCCGGCCGGCCGGGAATGTCGCGCGACCAGGGGCCAGCGGCGACGATCACAGTGTCAGCTTCCAGGTTTTCGTCTTCGAGACGCAGGCCAGTCACCCGCCCGCCCTCATGGATGACTTCGCGAGCCGATGTATTTTCCAGCAACTCCCCACCCGCCCGGACAAAGGCTTCTCGCAAGGCAGCCGTCAGTTTGCGATTGTCCACCTGATGATCGAGCGCGCTGAACACCGCCGCACTGACCCCACGGGCGAGATGGGGCTCGCGCCGCCGTGCCTCGGCGCCGGTGATCCATTCGAGCTCAAGCCCCAGGCTTGTCTGGTAGTCATAGCGGTGACGCAGGCGTTCAACATCGTCTCGGTCCAGGGCGACCACCAGGGTCCCTTGGCTGCGATAATCCAGTTTGATTTCAGAAGCGGCTTCGACCTCGGCGGCGAAATCGCTCCATAAATCCCGGCTTTCCAGGGTCAGGGCGAGGAGCGGCTCTTCACTGGGCTCGGCCTCGACCTGAGGGGCGAGCATGCCAGCGGCCGCCCAACTAGCGCCCATGCCGGCTTGTCCGCGCTCCACCACGGTAACCGGACGGCCTGCCTGGGCGAGTCGCCAGCCAATGCCGAGGCCGCAAACCCCGCCGCCGATAATGGCGATCATGACGCAACGCTCCGTAAGAATAACCGGTTGGGAATCCTACCAGGGATCGAGTTCGCTGTCCCAATAGAGAAAGTCATTCCAGCTATCATGGAGATAATTGGGCGGAAAACTGCGACCGTTGTGTTGCAGATAACGAACGGACGGCATGGCCGGCTTGATGCGCGGATGCATGCCACATTCCTTGGCCAGGCGATCGCTCTTCCTCAAATTACAAACCATGCAGGCCGTGACCACATTATCCCAGGTCGTACGCCCACCCCGTGAACGGGGCAGCACATGATCAAAGGTAAGGTCATTCGTCGCAAATTCCTCGCCGCAATACTGACATGAGAAACGGTCTCGCAGGAACACGTTGAACCGGGTAAAGGCAGGGCGTTTGGAGATGTTGATATATTGTTTGAGCGCAATCACGGATGGCAAATTGAACGCCCAGCTTGGCGAATGCACTTGACGGTCATATTCAGATAATACGTTTACGCGGTCGAGAAACACCGCCTTGACCACATCCTGCCATGGCCACAAGGACAGTGGAAAATAGCTCAATGGACGATAATCGGCATTCAACACCAGTGCCGGGCAGCTATCGAGGGACGCGTTCACACCAAACTCCCATAACCTTGACCCCGGTAAAAAATACAGGGTGAGAGCCGCCAATCAAGAGTTAACACGGATTATTTCGGTGGCTCTGAGCAGATTCGCATATGTGAGTAGCACAAAATTAAGTTTATTTTTTGAAATAAAAGGCTTTCAATTGACTCTCTTTTGAGGCACACACCCTCTTCGTTCGCTAAATCAAAGGAAGTTCCATGTCTACAGGTACTGTTAAGTGGTTCAATTCGACCAAAGGATACGGTTTTATTGAGCCTGAAGAAGGCGGCAAAGATATTTTCGTTCACATCTCAGCCGTTGAGCGCGCCGGTATGTCAACACTGCGTGAAGGCCAGAAGGTCGACTTCGAGGTCGTCGCTGGCCAAAATGGTAAATCTTCAGCAGAAAACCTAGTCGCCAACGACTAAAATCATAGTCCGCGATACGGACTATCGATTAAATCGCCTCGTAAGAGCGCGGTATCTGGCCGATAAAAAAGCGGCCAAGCTGAAGACGAAACGGGACGCGTAGGGCGGTGTTGTGAATTTCCGGGTATATTCCTGGCCAAATTCACCAGATATCCCTCGACGTTCCCACTGCTCGCGTCCTTGTGGCTCGGCGGGTAGGTGACTGATCCCGGGCGGAACCTTGACTCTCCGACTGATCAAAGCTGTTAGTGCCTGCGATCAATCCGTTTGGAGTCTAGCGTCATGGGGAACCTAGCATTATGACGGGGCCGTTATCTCATATACGCGTGCTCGATCTCAGCCGGGTTCTCGCTGGACCCTGGGCGGGACAAACTCTTGCCGATCTCGGCGCCGACGTGATCAAGGTCGAACGGCCCGGCCATGGTGACGACACCCGGGGATGGGGCCCGCCTTATTTGACCGACGGAGACGGCCAAGCTACCAGCGAAGCGGCTTATTACCTGTCGACCAATCGGGGCAAGCGGTCGATCACCCTCGACTTGTCGCAACCCGACGGCCAGCGCATAGCCCGCGATCTCGCCGCTGAATGCGATATTCTGATTGAGAATTACAAGGTCGGCGGTCTGGCGAAATACGGCCTCGCCTACGATGATCTCAAGCATACTCACGAGCATCTGATCTATTGCTCGATCACCGGATTCGGCCAGACCGGACCCTATGCGGACCGCGCCGGCTACGACTTCATGATCCAGGGCATAAGCGGCCTGATGTCGATCACCGGCCAGCCCGACGAAATCCCCGGCGGTGGTCCGGTAAAAGTCGGCGTCGCCATATCGGATCTGTTCACCGGCATGTACGCAACCACCGCGGTACTTGCCGCCCTGGCCCATCGTGAGCGGGGCGGCGGTGGCCAATATATCGATATGGCGCTGCTCGACTGCCAGGTGGCGGTGCTGGCCAATCAATCGATGAATTATCTCACCACCGGCGTCTCGCCTGGGCGCCTGGGCAACGCGCATCCCAACATCGTGCCCTATCAGGTATTCGCAACAGCCGACGGCCATATCATCATCGCCGTGGGTAACGACAGTCAATATAGACGCTTCTGCGACGTCATCGGCCGCCCCGACCTAGCCACCGACGTAGCCTACGCCGACAATGGCGCCCGGGTTAAAAACCGCGTAAATCTGGTTGCCGCTATCAGCGAGACCATTGGCAAAATGAGCAGCGAACCCCTGCAAGCCGCTCTCGATGAAGCGGTAGTTCCCTGGGGGCCGATCAACAGTCTGGATCAGTTATTCGCCGACCCTCAGGCCAAGGCGCGCGGCCTGCGCATCGAGCTTGAACACCCTCTGGCGGGCAAACTGCCCTCGGTGCGCAACCCAATCCGCTATTCCGAGACCAAGATTGAGCATAAAACTCCGCCGCCCCTGCTCGGCGAACATACAGACGCCGTACTGTCCGAAGTCCTGGGCCTGGCGGATAACGAGATCGAACGATTGCGCGCCCAAGACGTGATTTCTTAAGGAGCCGACTTCATGCCCCCGATCGATGACATACGAAAATTTCATGATGCGTTGACGGCTATTCGTCAGGATATTCACGCCCATCCCGAACTCGGCTTCGAAGAGGATCGCACCAGCGATATCGTCGCCGAGAAGCTGACCGGCTGGGGCATCGATATTCATCGCGGTTTAGGCAAGACCGGGGTTGTCGGCACGCTTCGTGTCGGCAACGATCCACGGTCGATCGGCCTTCGCGCCGATATGGACGCGCTGCCCATCTTGGAAGGCAACAGCTTCGCACACCGCTCGGTTCACGACGGTAAAATGCACGCCTGTGGCCATGACGGCCATACAACCATGCTGCTCGGGGCGGCGCGCTATCTTGCCGAGAGCCAAAATTTTGAGGGCTGTGTCCATTTCATCTTTCAGCCCGCCGAAGAGGGCATCGGCGGCGCCAGGGCGATGATCGAGGACGGTCTGTTTGAGAAGTTCCCTTGTGATTGGGTTTTCGGCATGCATAACAGCCCCGGCCTGGAAGCCGGATCTTTCGCCATCCGGCCCGGCGCTATGATGGCCGGCGGCGCCCTGTTTGACATCCGTATAACCGGCGTCGGCGCCCATGGCGCAAAGCCCGAAACCGGCGTGGATCCAGTGGTCATCGCAGCCCAGATTATTACCGCCTGCCAAACTATTGTGTCGCGCAATGTTCCGCCCCAGGAGACCGCGGTGCTGTCATTCACCCAGATCCATTCCGGAGATGCCTATAACGTTATTCCAGAAACCGCCCGGATCATGGGCACCGCCAGAGCCTTCTCGACCGCCGTTATGACCACCATGGAAGACAATATGCACAAGCTGGCCAAAGGCATTGCCACCAGCATGGGAGCCACAGCCGAGCTGGATTTCCGGGTCGAATTCCTGCCGACAGTCAACGACGAAGAACAAACTATCTTCGCCGCCGATTGCGCCGCCTCCTTGGTCGGCGAGGACAAGATCAACCGCAACCGCGAGCGCATCATGGCGTCGGAAGACTTTTCCTACATGCTGGCCAAGCGCCCCGGCGCCTACATCAACATCGGCAATGGCGCGGGCGAAGAAGTTTGCATGGTTCATAACCCGGGCTACGACTTCAACGACGAAATTCTGCCCCTGGGTGCTGCCTATTACGCAACCCTGGTGGAAACCAAATTAGCGAAAGAATAGGCCATGACTTGGTAGCCTTAAGCCAGGCTGCTTAACATCTACGGTCTCACCATTACCGTCGGATTCATCATCAGGTTCGGACGTATTGCCTGCGGTCTGTGGTTGACCCGATGCGGCAGATCGGGCAGTGACATTACTCCCCTCATATAAAACTCGTTCGCATGTGGAAACTGAACGGTTGCGCCTTGTCGATGCGGGATGTTGATATTAATTCATTAGCGGCGGGCAATGACCTTTAGGTGGAATGAATTTTATGATCACGCGAAGGCGTTTACTTGCCACAGGCACCGCGTCGGTCGCCACCGCCACTACCGCTTGGCCCTGGCGTGAAGCCCTGGCCGGCAACGATCACTGGATCGATTTGACGGCGGCCCCCGACAAGGCTCCGTTGCTCGAAGATGGCGGCGAAACGTCAGTTTGGGCCTATAACGGCAAGACTCCGGGGCCGACATTGAGAGTACGGCGGGGGGAAACCATTCGAGTAAGACTGCATAATGGCCTCGAACAGCCGACGTCAATCCACTGGCATGGCATCCGCATCGACAACGCCATGGACGGCGTCAGTGGCCTAACCCAGGACCCGGCGCCGCCGGGCGGCACATTCGACTATGTTTTCTCCGCGCCAGATTCCGGCAGCTTCTGGTATCACCCGCACCACCGATCATGGGAACAGATGGCGCGCGGCCTCTATGGCCTTCTCATCGTCGAAGAAGATGCACCGGTAATGGTGGAGCGTGAAATCGAATTCGTCGCCGACGATTGGCGCCTCAATGATCAGGGGCAAATTGACGAAGCAAGCTTTGGCTCTATGATGGACTGGTCTCATCAAGGCCGACTCGGCAATTGGCTGACCGTCAATGGTCTGACCGAGCCGGCGATCCCAGTCCGCTCGGGTGAGCGCCTCCGGCTGCGCTGCGTTAACGTAGCCAATGCCCGTACCCTCGCATTCGACTTCGACCGAGACCAGCTCTCCGCCTGGGTGGTCGCCTTGGATGGGCAGCCAATAGTTCCCACAGAACTAGCCAGCGACGGCCTGCGCCTGGCCCCGGCCCAACGGGCCGACCTGATCGTCGATGTACTCGAGCCTCCCGGCGGCAGCATCCCAATCTACGAAGTCTCAACCCGCGAGCGCATCCAAGCGGCTATCCTGATGGTCTCAGCAACAGCACCGCTTCGGCAAGTTCCGCCCCCAGCACCTGATCCGCTGCCAGCAAACCCGCTTCCACAAAAACTGTCGCTGCACGATGCTCAAGTCATTCCGTTGCTCATGGAGGGCGGCGCTATGGGCGGCATGCGTGAGGCACGTTACCAAGGCGCGATGCTCGACATTGGCGACCTCGTCGCCACGGGCAAGGTCTGGGCCTTCAACGGTATCGTTGGCAGGACGGCCGATCCCCTGGCCCGAATTCCCCTTGGGCGGACGGTCGTGATCGATATGATCAACGACACCGCGTGGCCCCATGCGATGCATTTGCACGGCCATCACTTTCGGGTCGTCGAGCGCGGCGGGAAGACGGTTACAGGCACGCCTTGGCGAGATACGGAACTGGTCGAGCGGGGGAAGCGTGTGAGTATCGCTTTTGTCGCCGATAATCCGGGTAAATGGCTCTTTCACTGCCATATGCTCGAACATCAGGCCGCCGGCATGATCGCCTGGATCGAGGTGGCCTAAGTGCCGCTCAGCGACGCAGCAAAGCTTGCTTATAGCTAGAGTCGGAAGTCAGAAGCGTTCCACCGTTTTGTCCGCTCTTACCCCATCAATCGACATTCGAAAATCCAAGGCTGCCGTGGGTTTGTGAGCCCTGTTTATGGGCGCAATATCTAGAGCATCACCCCTCGGCGAAGACTTCGGCGAGGAATTCTCCCCCCATTTCCAGGCCGGGGCCGTCGATACCGTGGCCGAGTCCCTGCCCGGCGTGCAAGCGTACCGAAACACCATGGCTGCCGAGCATCTGGCTCGCGGCACCGAGTGAGGCGAAAGGCACCACTGTATCGGCATCACCGTGGGCGAGAAGCATCGGCGGCCTGGAGAGAATTTCATCGGCTAGGGTCTCGGCACCGATCAGCGCCCCCGAATAACCGACCACGCCGGCGCAAGATTGAGCGCGTCGCAGAGCTACATAGAGCGCCATCATGGCACCCTGACTGAAGCCGACCAGGGCGACCTGACCGTCGGTCAATCCCAAGCGATCCAGGCTATCATCAATGAACTGGTTGATGACCAGCGACGCCTCGACCGCGGCGGCAGTAATCTCATCGGCGTCGCGGTCTATAAAGCTGAACCACTGGCGCCCCGCCGGGTTTGCATCGCAGACATCGGGCGCGTGGGGCGACATGAAATGCGCATGGGGAAGCACCGCTGACCAGGGCTCCGCAAGCCCGATCAGATCATTTCCATCGGCGCCCCAGCCGTGCAGGAAGACGACCAGCTGGTGGGCGGCACCACCTTGTTCTGGCGCTATCTCGGGGCCGGAGATGGTCGGCAACTTATTCATTCTGAATTTCCCATGGAGACCTTATATTTGCTATAACCGCGCGCGAATATAAGGCTGTACCTACATTAGATGTCCCTCCCCGTCGATACTATTCCCCCCACGCCTGACGGCGTATTGGCCCCTATGGATTCACGGCAGACGGTTCGGTTCGCGCCATCGCCGAGCGGCTATATGCATCTCGGCCACGCCTATTCCTCGCTGATCGCCTGGCGCAACGCGCAAGGGCCGGGCAGCCGGTTCCTGCTTCGCATCGAGGATATCGACACCTCGCGTTGCCGTCCCGCCTTCGAACAAGCTATCTTTCACGACCTCGCCTGGCTGGGCATCAATTGGCAGCGTCCCGTGCGGCGTCAATCGGAAAGCATGAGCGACTATGCCGACGCCCTGAAGACCCTGGGATCACTCGGTGTGCTCTATCCTTGCTTCTGTACACGATCGGAGGTGCGCGCCGAGATCAAGAGCGCCGACGCCGCGCCCCATGGTCCGGACGGCCCGCATTATCCCGGCACCTGCCGGGGCCTCGGCCGAGCCGAGCAGAACCGCAACATTCGCGCCGGCAAGGCCCACGCCCTGCGCATCAACATGGCCAAGGCCGTCGAAATCGCTGGCCCCTTGAGCTGGACCGACCGCAAGGCCGGCTCCATCGACGCCGATCCTTTGTCGGCTGGTGACGTGGTGCTGGCGCGCAAGGACATTCCTACGAGCTATCATCTGGCGGTTACCCTGGACGACCATCTGCAGGGCGTGAGCCTGGTTACCCGGGGATGGGATCTGTTTCACGCCACTCATGTTCATCGCCTGCTTCAAGCTTTGCTCGATTTGACGACACCGCTCTATTATCATCACCCAATGATTACCGATCTCAACGGCATCAGACTGGCCAAACGTAACCGGGCAGTAACCCTGCGCTCCTTGCGTAATTCGGGAAAGACAGCAGCGGATGTCCTGCGCATGGTCAATCTCGACGATGACACTAAAGAGAAAGTTACGCCATGACAGACAACCCAATGCTCAAACCACGCTACACGGGTATTCCCACCTTCATGCGCGCAGCTCTGGTCGCAGACCCGGCTGAGCTTGATATCGCCATGATCGGCTTGCCTTACGACGGCGCGGTCTCAAATCGCGCCGGCGCCCGTCATGGGCCCCGTGAAATTCGCAATATGTCGAGCTTGATGCGAACCATCCATCATGTGTCTAAAATCAACCCCTTTGAGCTCTGCCGCATCGGCGACATAGGCGACGTTGATTTGCCCAACCTGTTCGATATCCAGAAGACGATGGAGGATATCGCTGAGTATTATCGTGCGGTCCACGCATCGGGAGCCGTACCCCTGACCGCCGGGGGCGACCATTTGATCACCTATCCGATTTTCCAGGCGATCGCCGCTGAGCGCCCCCTCGGCATGATCCATGTGGATGCCCATACGGACACCTGGGATGAATTCCTGGGCTGCAAGCTGGGCCACGGCACCCCCTTCCGCCGCGCTGTCGAAGACGGCCTGCTCGATCCCAAGCGTTGCGTGCAGATCGGCATCCGCGGCGCTCAGAATTCGGATGAAGGCTGGGACTTCTCCCTCGACCAGGGTATGCGGGTGATCTTCATGGAGGAATTCACCAGCCTCGGCGTCGATGCGGTAATTGCCGAGGCGCGCAGGGTGGTCGGCGACGGCCCAACCTACATATCTTTCGATGTCGATGGGCTTGATCCGGTCTACGCGCCGGGCACCGGCACTCCCGAAATCGGCGGGCTTACGACCATCGAGGGCCAGGCCCTGATCCGTGGTATGCGCGGGCTCGATATACGCGGCGGCGATGTGGTCGAAGTCTCGCCGCCCTTCGACCCCAGCGGCAACACAGCCCTGGTCGGCGCGACCATGATGTATGAAATTCTCTGTGTACTCGCCGAAGCGACCGCCAAGAGGAAAGCCTGAGACATGGCGATCAACGGCCTAGACCATATCACCTTGAACGTGGCCGACCTGAATGCATCGCTTCGCTTCTATGTCGATGTGATAGGGCTTCGGGAGGGTGATCGGCCGCCTTTCGACTCACCCGGCGCTTGGCTCTATTCAGGAGATCGGCCGATCGTCCACCTGGTCGCAGGACGCGACGGCGGCAGTGCCTCCACCGGCGCGTTCGATCACATCGCCTTGCACGCCGAAGGGCTCGCCGCCATGGCCGAACGTCTGGCAACGGCGGGGATCGCCCATGAGAAATTCACCGTGCCCCGGATAGGGCTAAAACAGATATTCATCCACGACCCCGATGGCGTTAGGATCGAGCTGACTTTCGGGGCCGCCGAGATTTTCCCCGATGACTGATGATGCCATCCTCAAGCCTGGCGCCGTGGCCCTGGTGACCGGGGCGAGCGCCGGGTTCGGCGTGGCCATCGCAGAGGCGCTCATCGCCAAGGGCTGCCAAGTAATCTGTACGGCGCGGCGCGGCGAGCGTCTCGAATCCCTGGCAGAACGCCTCGGGCCAAACTGCCATCCTCTCACCCTCGACGTCACCGACGCCGACGCGACCGCGAAGCTGTGCGAAAATCTGCCAGAAGATCTGCGCAATGTCGATATCCTGATCAATAATGCTGGCCACGATGTTGGCGGCCGCAAACGTTTCGAAGACGGAACGGTCGAAGACTGGGCAGCAATTATCGAGACCAATGTCACCGGCTTGATTCGCGTCAGCCACGCGGTGATCCCCGGCATGGCGGCGCGTGGCCGGGGCCATATCATCAACCTGGGATCAATCTCAGGCATCGGCGCCTACCCGGAGGGCAGTGTTTACAGCGCCAGCAAGCATGCGGTGCACGGCCTCACCAACAGCTTGCGCCTCGATTTTGCGGGCAGCGGAATCCGGGTTACCGAGATTTTGCCGGGTACCGCGCGGACCGAATTCGGACGTTCGCGCTGGCGTGGCGACGACGCCCATGCCGATAGTTTCTACGACAGCTTCGAGACCCTGCTGACCGCCGAGGATGTGGCCGCTTGCGTGGTGTTCGCCCTTGAGCAACCACCTCATGTGATCATCGCTCAGCTCGTCGTCGTTCCCACCTCCCAATGGTGAGATAGGCACAGATAGTCACTTATCCGGCGCGGCACACAATATATTGTTGCTTTAGGGGATGGTCTCGGTTAGATACCAGTGAGGCGTCAGGAGCGTGGTCTTTCGACCGTCGCTACGTGTCCGGGCGGGACACTCCTGACGCCTCTGGAGTTCGAAAACTCCTGTATGCTCAACGGGTAGACACCGACCGCTTTGCTGCTAACAACGAGCCCAAGGGTCCGATGTTCGCGGCGAGGAGGTTGTTTCGTTTCAGAGGCTCTCCTTGCGGAAAATCTCCTACCTCGAAACAGGTAGCCTCGGCGGATTGCTCGTCAACATCTCTTGCCGAAACTTTGCGCTCGTTTAAGAAGCCCGAAGGCAACCGTCAACTGACGCCAGATTTCGCCCGAGGGCTCGATCCTCTCCGCAGGGAGAACGGAAATCCCGAAGGACGAACCGCCACCGTGCAAAACGCTTCAACTCGAGGGTGATGACTTGCATCTCACCCAGCGATCTCAACTTCCTTGCGGAGGCCTTGATCACTCCCGATGACGACGTTTCCTAAAGAAAATGCCCTCCGAAGAGAACGCCTACCAAAGAAAACAACCGCCACCCCGAAACTTGAATTCCTTTGTGTAACCTATAAATCCCCCAAAGATCGTGAAATCTCTAAAGTCTTTACCGGCGGCAGCTCTGGAATTCGCTGCTCCAACGCTTTCGCGTACAAGTTAAGTATTAACTTATTCAAACAATGACGCAACAAATAAAAGTATTTATACTGCATTTTCTTGTGGATCGAATTGTATTGGAATCTCAATTGCTTCGATATTTATCCACAGGATTATGCACGTCGAACTTGAAATTCGAAATTTTCAGGAGCCATTTGGAGGCCATTGAAGGTTAATTTTTAGAGATGTCAACGCTCCAGCAGAAAACTATCAGCCGCCGAGGAAAAGCCGCCCGATTTCGGGGTTCTCCAGCAACTCGTCACCGGGACCGGCGAGAGCGATGGCGCCGTCAACCATGACATAGCCCAAATCGGCAAATTCGAGACCCTTCTTAGCATTCTGCTCGACCATGATAATGGTCTTGCCTTGGTTGCGTTGCAGATCGTCGAGGATCTCGAAGACCATGTCGATAAAACGCGGCTCAAGGCCGATGGATGGCTCATCGACCAACAGCACGTCCGGGTCCATAACCAGGGCGCGGGAGAATTCGAGCAGCCGCCGCTCACCTCCGGACAGCACCCCGGCGCGCATGTGTCGGCGTTCGGCGAGACGCGGGTTCCTCTCGAAAACCCGCTCGGCGGCGGCGTGGGCGTCGGCAGGGTCTTTCATCAGAAAGCCGCCCATCCAAAGATTTTCCTCAACTGTCATATCGGGAAATACCGAGTTGTCCTGCAGAATATAGGCAACACCAAATTTGAGCCTTTCATTGGAGCTTAGAGCGGTGATATCGGTCTCGTTCATAGTGATCGATCCCCCCATAAGGTTGGTGAAGCCGTAGATCGAATGAAGCACGGTCGATTTTCCGGCACCGTTGGGCCCGATCAGGCAGAGCGACTGGCCCTTTCCCACTTGCAGGTCGATACCATGGAGTATCTCCATTTTGCCATAGCCCGCGAACAGCCCGTCGATAACGAGAACCGGCTCGCCCTGGACGAGCCCGGCGATGACCTCCCGGCTCGGCCCTTCCTCGGCCAGGCGTTTTGCATCGCGTGCCACGTCATCGACCGAGATGATCGTATCCGCGCCGCCGGCGCCATAGCCGCTGATGCCGTCTTGGCCGCTCATCAGTTAGCTCCCAGATAGGCGTCGATGACGCGCTGGTCATCCTGAATTTCAGCCGGCGAGCCATGGGTCAACATCTCGCCATGAGCCAGACAATAGATGCTTTCAGCCAGGTTCATGATAACGCGCATATTGTGCTCGATGACGAACAGGGTGATGCCGAATTCTTCGTTGGCCCGCTTGAGGCGGTCGATGAGGCCGTTGATCAGGGTCGGGTTGATGCCCGCTGTAGGCTCATCGAGGAGCAGCACCTTGGGCTCGTTCATCAGCGCCATGGCGAATTCGAGAAGTTTCTGTTGGCCGAAAGATAAATTGCCAGAGATCAGATATCGCTTCTGATAAAGACCTACAAATTCAAGCAGATGGTCGACTTTCTCGCGCATTTCGTCTGGGTATTTTGAGAACATGTCGCCAAACGAGGCATTACGCTGCGTCGCCGAGATGAGCATATTGTCGATACAGTTCATCTTGCCGTAGATGCGGGTCTGCTGGAAGGTCCGGATCAAGCCGACACGCGCGATCTGGGAAACCCTGAGTTTTGATATTTCGCGTCCCTCGAACTTGATCGAGCCCGAATCGATGGGGTGGTAGCCGACAATGGAATTAAACAGCGTCGTCTTGCCCGAACCATTGGGCCCGATCAAACCGGTGATACTGCCCTCGGGTACCACAAGGCTCACGTTGTGGTTGGCGACAGTGCCACCAAATGATTTGGAGACCGATGTGACTTCGATGATCGCGCTCATGCCTCGGACCCCTCATCATCCGTTGCCGCCGCCGTGATCGTTTCGCCGAAACTCTCGGGCCAGCGTTCACGCACCCAACCCAGAATCCCCAAGGGGAAAGCGACGACGATGACAACGATCAACACGCCCATGGCGACTCGCTGCCAGCCGAACAGGGTGATCCAGAAGAACTCCTGGGTGATATGAAAAACCACCGCGCCAACAACCGGCCCCCACATGGTCCCTTTGCCACCGAGGATCGCCATAAGCACCATCCAAACACCGAATGTAGCGCCGGGGAAGGCCACATCCAGGGGGTCGATGAACAGATTGAGATGGCCAAAAGCGGCGCCTGCAAAAGATAGGAAGAAGGCCGAGATACACCAGGCTATGGTCTTGTAGCGGGTGGTCGGCAAGCCCATGGCCTCCGCCTTGTCCTCGTCGTCGCGGATGGCGTTGATGGCGAGACCAAAGCGGGTCGAATAGAGCCAGTGCAAGCACAGGAAAGTGACCGCCGCCAAGGAGAAGTAGAAATACGAAAAGAATAATCCCTTGTCACCCAGGGCGTCGGGAAACAGCGGCGCCGTCATGCCTGAACCAGCGCCGATATATTCGATGCCGCCGGCGGCCTCGCCGACAGCAACACCAAGACCAAGCGTGCAAATCGCGAAATAATGGCCGCGCATACTGAGCAATACGGAGCCCAGGGCCAGCGCCGCCGTCACGCAGAGCACCATGCCCAAACCCATGCCGAGCGCCAGGCCGCCAAGATATTGCGCCGACGTCAGCCGTGTGGTCGCTGCGTCAGCGATTACCTCGAATTCGCCGATGTCGAAATAGAGCTCCTTCTGCACCATGGCGGCGGCGTACATGCCGATCCCGAAAAACACGATGTTGCCGAAGGAGTTGTAGCCCATGCGTCCGCCGACGACGTCCCAGGTCAGGGCGAAGACGACCATGAGCCACATATAGGCGATCTGGGTCTGATAAGTGGGGAACACCAACGGCAAGAAAATACCGATCAGGACGACGCCGCTGTAGAGCAGGAAATTGCGTATCATTTGAGATATAGGCGTTTACGGCCGAGCAAGGTGCTGCGCCCAACCAGGATAACAATGAGCAAGCCGAATACAAAAGCGATCTGGAATTCGGTGCCGAGGATGAAGCCCGCCATATTTTCGAGCGCGCCGAGGCCCGTCCCGGCAACGACAACGCCGGCCAAATTGCCAAGGCCGGCGGTAACCACGATCATGAACGACCGAATGGTGAAGATGAGTCCGAGATAGGGCTCGATCGACCAAACCATGGCCACCAACGCGCCGCCGGCGCCGCAGACCGCGGCGTTGAGCGCATAGGTGGCGGCATAGACCAGCCCGGTATCAATCCCCATGATACGCGCCGCCCGGGCATTCTGCGCCGTGGCGCGAATCGCCTGACCGAGGCGCGATCGTTTGAGAAACATCACCAGGGTTATCGCAACGGTTATGGCCACCACCGCCGACACCAGCTTGATCTGTTCGATGGTCACAATGCCGTCGTAATATGACCAGGTGCCGAGCCCGTGGGGCGCGCGGCGAATATCGGCGCCGAAAATCTGGTTCATCAGCTGCTGCAACAAAATGCTGATGCCGAAGGTGGCGAGCAGGGATACGAAGATATCCTTATCGACCACATAACGTATCACCGCGTAATAGATCACCAGCCCAAGACAAAAGAGTACGATCGGCGCCACGAAGATGGCGGACAACGGATGGATCCCGGATTCAGCCAGCACCACGGCAATGAATCCGCCGAGAATGACGAATTCTCCCTGGGCGATATTGATGATGTTCATCACCCCCCACACCAGGGCCATGCCATAGGCACAAAGCGCAAAAATAGCGCCGACAAGAAAGCCGTTGACCACCAGTTGCAGCGCCAGTGGCGGCGCCATAAACAACAGATCTATATTGGCAATAATGACGTCGATGGTCTGGCCTCCCGTGCGAACACATTTCGAAAAACGAAAAACCCCGCCGCGCCAGTATTTCTGTCGGCGGGACGGGGTTGCCGTTCGTCGGTTAGGTTGAGTTGATGAGCGTTAGTACATCACCTCACGCGGGTAGAGGAACTTGCTGTCGGCCCATTCCAGCGGAGCGACGAGCTTGTACTCACCATTCTGGATTTGCCGCAGCACCATCGGCTTGGCGGTGTTCTGACCGGTCGATGCAAACTTAATGTTGCCGTAGAAGGTCTGCATTTCGGTCGCCGCCAGGGCATCGCGTATCTTCTCCGTATCGAGGGAGTTGGCACGGGTAATGGCGTCGGCGTAGACCAGAACCGCGGCGCTCGATTCGGCCGCCTGATAGGGCGGCACATAGCCGTACTCGGCCTCAAACGTCTTGGCATAATTTGCCGCTGTACCGAACCACTTATCGCTGTAGGCCAGGCTCGGTGACCATTGAGCAGCGCAGAGGATGCCCTCGCCGGCGTTGCCGAAAGTCTCGGCGTCGGTGACCTTGGCCGCTTCGCAATGAGTCATGGCGACGATCGGGACATTGACTTGCTGCTCACGCATCTGACGCACGAACAGAGCGCCGCCCAGCGTATGGGCGGAAACCACCATGATGTCGGGCTTCACAGCCTTGACCTTGGTCAGGAAGGTGGTCAGGTCGGTGACATCCTTGGGCAGCTTCTCATCGACCACGACCTTCATGCCGTAACGTGCGGCATCTTCAAGAATTCCCGCACGGATATCGAGGGAAAAGGGATCGTTACGAACAGCAATGGCGACTTTCAGGCTATCCACCATCTTGCCGTCCATCTTAGCCTGGGCGGCGGCGAGATCGATCGCCGACTTAAGATACTGCTCGGACGTCGACAGCACCGCAAAGAGATACTTGTAGCCCTTGTTGAACAAGGAGCGCGATGCGCCGTTGGCCTCGACCATGGGGATCTTGTATTTCTCGGTGACCGGCGCAATGGCCTTGGTCATGCCGGAGCTGTAGGGCCCAAGCATGAGCTTGACGCCGTCCTGCTGGATCAGCCGCTCGGCGAGCTGGGTGCCCCGGCCGGCAGTGGATTCATCATCGTAATATTTAACGGCAATATTGTGCGACTTGCCATCGATGATGATACCGCCCATGGCGTTCACCTTCGCTACGGCGAGATTGTAGCCATTGGTGGTGTGCTTACCATTGACCGCATATTTACCGGTGGTCGAGACGGCGGCGCCGATGACGATTTCATGGGCGCTAACCGGCACCGAAAAAGTCGCGGCGACGACCGTTGCAGCCAAGCCAAGAATGCTCGTGCGTATGATGTTCTTAAGACATCTCCCTGAGTTTTGTTGCGTCACCATAACCGATTGTCCAACAAATAGAATATGGAAATTATAACCGGCGCGCGAACGGGATAGAGAATGATGGAGAATCAACCGCTTGAGAATGCGTATCATTTAACTGGGGCAATAATTTACGGCCAATGCACCTCGGGCGGCATGGACATAAGGATCGCTTCCGTATTGCCGCCGGTGCGCAGGCCGAACTGTGTGCCCCGGTCATAGAGCAAGTTAAACTCCACATAACGGCCCCTGCGTACGAGTTGATGGGCGCGTTGCTCTGCTGTCCAGGAGCGATCCATATGGCGTCGCACGATCTTAGGATAGACATCGAGGAAGGCGAGGCCGACATCCTTGGTGAAGGCAAAATCCGCCGCCCAGTCCCCGGAATCCAAAGCATCATAGAAGATGCCGCCGATACCCCGGGGCTCATCGCGATGGGGGAGGTAAAAATAATCGTCGGCCCATTTTTTTAACTTGCCGTAATCAGCCATCTCATGGGCATCGCAGGCGGCACGCAGGGCGGCGTGGAAATCGGCGGTGTCGCCTTCGTCAGCAACCATCGGCGTTAGGTCGGCGCCGCCGCCGAACCAGCCTTTAGTGGTGACGATATGGCGGGTGTTCATGTGAACCGCGGGAACCAAAGGCGAGCGCAAATGCGCGACCAGCGAAACACCCGAAGCCCAGAAGCGACCATCCTCGGCGGCACCGGTAATCTGGCTACGCATGTCTTCGCTGAACTCACCCCACACCGCGGAGACATTAACACCGACCTTTTCAAACACCCGACCGCGCATGACAGACATGACGCCACCGCCACCCTCATCTCGTTCCCACGCGCTACGCTCGAAGCGGCCCGCCGGCTGGTCCCCGACGAAATCGTCTTCTATAGATTCGAAGGCTGCGCAGATACGGTCGCGAATTTCCTTGAACCAGGCTTCGGCCCGGCTCTTTTGATCGTCATGTAAGGCGCTCATGAACCTCTCCTGGGGAAACTGTCAGTCTGTCGCAACGCCTCACTCAGCGCCATGGCGCCGACCATCGCCACATTTATCGAACGAGCGCCCTGTGCCATGGGAATGAAGAGTCGAGCATCCACGGCGTCATGCACATGGTTGGGCACGCCAGCGCTTTCAGAACCCAATAACAGAGTATCTCCCGGTTGATATGCAAATCGCGTATAGGCTGTCTCTCCCTGAGTCGTCAACAGCAAGAGCCGGCCGGTTGATTGCTCGAGAAAGGTTTCCCAGGATTCATGGCGGGTCAATTCCACCGCGTCGAGATAATCCATCCCGGCTCGGCGCAGACGCCGGTCGGAAAATACGAACCCGCAGGGCTCGATCACCGATACCGGCGTGGCGAGACAGGCGGCGAGTCTCAGTAGAGCGCCGGTGTTCTGAGGAATATCGGGTTCGTAAAGTGCGAGTTTCATGGTCGGGGTCATACTACCACCCTGCGCCGTTCCGCCAGCCCCGAAAACCAACCCGGTTAATGACGGGCAAGACCGATTGAACCCCTGGACACGACGGCAAATTGATGAGAAAAACACATGAACAACAAGTGATCATGAAGAGTAGGAGGCGATCGGCATGGCTGATTCAACCTCCGTCGCGAAGCGCTCAGACGCCCGCGGCGAGGATGAGACGAGGCGAGATTTTTTATATCTCGCAACCGGCGCCATGACAGCGGTAGGAGCCGCCGCCATCGCATGGCCCCTGATCGAGAATATGAACCCATCAGCTGATGTCCTGGCGTTATCCAGCATCGAGTTTGATTTGTCGCCGGTTGAGGTTGGCCAAAGTGTCACCGTAGCCTGGCGCGGCAAGCCGGTTTTCGTGCGCCATCGCACTGCTGAAGAAATCGCCGAAGCGAACGCCGTCGATGTTTCTTCTTTGCGCGACCCTCAGTCTGATGCGGATCGCGCTGAAAAACCTAAGTGGCTCATCCAAGTCGGTATCTGCACCCATCTCGGTTGCATTCCCCTGGGGCAGAAAAACGGAGAACCGAAAGGTGATTTCAACGGATGGTTCTGCCCCTGTCATGGGTCACACTATGATACCTCCGGACGAATTCGTGTCGGGCCGGCGCCACGCAATCTCGAGGTGCCCGATTACGAATACCTCACCGATAGCCTAATCAAGATCGGGTAGGGCGAAAAATCATGGACAAGTTTTTGCAAATCCCGATCGTGCAGTGGATCGAATATCGACTGCCGATTTTCAGCTTCATGAACGAATCGATCGTCGTCTATCCGACGCCCCGCAACCTGAATTACTGGTGGAATTTCGGTTCTCTCGCCGGCATCGCCCTGTCATTACAGATCGTCACCGGCATTGTTCTCGCATTCCATTACACGCCACAGGCAGACCTCGCCTTCGCCAGCGTCGAACATATTATGCGCGATGTGAACTATGGCTGGCTGTTGCGCTACGCCCATGCCAACGGCGGCTCGATGTTCTTCACGGTGGTCTTTATCCATCTGTTTCGCGGTATGTATTATGGCTCCTACAAAGCGCCGCGCGAAATTCTCTGGATGCTCGGCGTGGTCATCCTGCTGATGATGATGGCGACCGCCTTTATGGGCTATGTGCTTCCCTGGGGACAGATGAGTTACTGGGGCGCCACGGTGATCACTAATATGTTCACGGCGTTCCCCCTGGTCGGCGACTGGCTCACGACGCTCCTGTGGGGCGGATTCGTGGTCGACAATCCGACACTCAATCGCTTCTTCTCGCTGCATTATCTGATGCCGTTCATGATCGTCGGCGTTGTCGTGGTGCATCTCTGGGCGCTGCATGTCCATAAGTCGAACAATCCCCTCGGCATCGACATGAAGGGGCCGCAGGATTCCCTGCCCTTCCATCCCTACTACACCATCAAGGATATGTTCGGCTTGGGCGTCTTCCTGCTGGTGTTCGCCTGGTTGATTTTCTTCGCGCCCAACCTGTTGGGCGAGGCAGACAATTATATTCCGGCCAACCCGCTTGTCACGCCGCCTCATATCGTTCCCGAATGGTATTTCCTGCCGTTCTACGCAATCCTTCGGGCGATCCCCGACAAGCTGTTGGGCGTAGTCGGCATGTTCGGCGCGACCTTGATCCTGTTCGCCCTGCCCTGGCTCGATACATGCAAAGTGCGTTCGGCCAGGTTCAGACCGTTCTTCAAGATGGCCTTCTGGCTGTTCGTGGTCGATGTCTTTGTATTGGGCTGGGTCGGCAAGAATCCGCCGGAGGGTATGTTCATCCTCATCGGTCGCATCGCGTCGATCTATTATTTCGCTCATTTTCTGGTCATCCTACCGCTCCTCGGCAAATTCGAACCGACACGTCCTTTGCCTGAAAGCATCGGCACGCCGGTACTCAAAGGAGGCGGGGAAATGCCCAGTGGAGCTGCCGCCGCCAAGATGGAGAAATCGTAATGCGGGGTCTTATGGGAGCGGCAGCTGCCGCCATCGTCTTCGTCGGCTTCGCCGGTTCCGTCACGGCCGCCGAAGGTGGATATCCAAAGCAGAACTGGTCGTTCGACGGTGTCTTCGGCAGTTTTGATAGGGCCGCCCTTCAGCGCGGCTTCCAGGTCTACCAGGAAGTTTGCGCGGGCTGTCATGGGATCAAGTATATCGCCTTTCGCAACCTGACCGAAATCGGCCTCAGCGAAGACCAAGTCAAGGCCATTGCCGCCGAATACGAAGTCGAGGACGGGCCCGACGATGAAGGCGAAATGTTTGAACGCCCCGCCATCCTGTCGGACATTATCCCTCTTCCCTTCGCCAACGACAACGCGGCGCGGGCCTCGAATAACGGCGCCCTGCCGCCTGATTTGTCGCTCATGGCCAAGGCGCGGCCCGGCGGTCCCGATTATCTCCACGCCCTGCTCATCGGCTACGAGGACGAGCCCGACGATGTCACGCTCAACGAAGGCATGAGTTACAACCGCTATTTCAGCGGCAACCAGATCGCTATGCCGCCGCCGCTTGACGACGACGCCGTGGAATATTCCGACGGCACAGCGGCCACGGTTGATCAGATGTCTTCAGATGTCGTTCATTTCATGATGTGGGCAGCCGAGCCCAAGCTCGAAGTCCGCAAGCGCATGGGCATCAAGGTGATGCTGTTTCTCCTGGTGTTGACCGCACTGTTGTACGCCTCTAAGCGCAAGATCTGGGCGCGCGTCGACCACTAACGTACCATCATGGCGGACCAGCCAAATGCGCCGCTTCTCGCCATCATCGGTGGCAGCGGCATCTATGATATCGACGGCCTGACCGACACCCGCTGGGTCGAGGTGGAGACACCTTTCGGCAAGCCTTCGGATGCGTTGCTGCACGGCTCCTTTCACGGCCAGCCGTTGGTTTTTCTGCCACGCCACGGTCGCGGCCATGGGGTGTTGCCCTCAGACATCAATTTTCGCGCCAATATCGATGCCCTGAAGCGCACCGGCGTCACCGATATCCTGTCCATGTCGGCGGTCGGTTCGTTGCGCGAGGACCTGGCGCCGGGGGCCTTTGTCATCATCGACCAGTTCATCGACCGTAGCTTCGCGCGCCGCAAAACTTTTTTCGGTGATGGCCTTGCCGCCCATGTTTCCATGGCTCATCCGGTCTGTGGGCGTCTCGGCGGCGCCCTTGAAGCGGCAGCGCTCGAAGCCGGCATCCAGACAGTGCGCGGCGGTACTTACCTGGTCATGGAAGGGCCGCAGTTCTCGACCCTGGCTGAATCCAATCTCTATCGCTCCTGGGGCTGCGATGTCATCGGCATGACCAACATGCCCGAGGCCAAGCTCGCCCGCGAAGCCGAAATCTGCTACGCCACCGTCGCCATGGTCACCGATTTCGATTGCTGGCACCCGGACCATGACAATGTAACCGTTGAAAACCTCATCGCCGTGCTCCATGCCAACGCCGACAAGGCTCGGTCACTGGTCAAGCATGTGGCGCCGCGGCTCTCCGGCCACCAGGGGCCTTGCGTCAAAGGCTGTCAAACCGCCCTCGACTACGCCATCATCACAGCCCCTGAATCCCGCGACCCGGTCATGGTGGAAAAACTCTCGGCCGTCGCCGGTCGCGTTCTACAGGCCTGAATACCGATCCAATGCCGATAAAATCCCGCATCCGCACGATCCCCAATTACCCCATCGAGGGGGTGATGTTTCGCGACATCACCACCCTGCTGAAGGATCCGGTGGGTTTGCGCGCGACCATCGCTGGCTTTGTTGATCGTTATGCGGACTCTCCCATCGACAAGGTGGTGGGGATTGAGTCGCGGGGCTTTATCCTCGGTGCCGTGGTCGCCCATGAACTCGGCCTCGGCTTTATCCCGATCCGCAAACAAGGGAAACTGCCCGGCAAGGTCAATGGCGAGGATTATAAGTTGGAATACGGCGTCGACCGCCTTGAGGTCCATACCGACGCCCTCGATCCTGGCGATAACGTACTTCTGGTGGATGATCTGATCGCCACTGGCGGTACGGCCTGCGCCGCGGTTCGGCTGATCGAAAAATCCGCTGCCTTGGTCCATGAATGCTGTTTCATTGTAGATTTGCCCGACCTCGGCGGCCGTGAGCGCTTGCAGTCACTCGGCCAGACAGTATTCACGCTTTGCGCCTTCGAGGGTGAATGAAGGTCGGCGACAGGCAGTGGCGCACCATTTGGCTCGCCCCGGATGACTGGTCGGTCGAGATTATCGATCAGACCAAATTACCCCACCAGTTTGAGACCCGACGCCTCGAGACCTTGGAAGACGCCGCCGAGGCGATCGCTGTCATGCGTGTACGCGGGGCGCCGCTGATCGGCGCTACGGCGGCCTATGGCCTGTGTTTGGCGCTGCGAGACGACCAATCCGATGAGCGGCTCGATGAAGCCGCCGCTGCTCTCGCCGCGACACGGCCGACGGCGATCAACCTACGCTGGGCAATCGATAATATGACGGCGCTGCTGCAACCCTTAGCGCCCAGCAAACGCCTCGCCATGGCCTACAGCCGCGCCGCCGAGATTTGCGACGATGATATCGCCACCTGCCGCGCCATCGGCGCTTATGGCGCCAAGCTGATCGCCGATATTTGGGAAGGAAACGACCGCCGCGCTCCGGTCAATCTGCTGACCCATTGCAACGCCGGCTGGTTGGCGACCATCGATTGGGGCACGGCACTGTCGCCGGTCTACCTGGCCCATGACCAGGGGGTCGCAGTCCATGTCTGGGTCGATGAGACCCGGCCTCGCAATCAGGGCGCCGGCCTGACCGCCTGGGAACTGTTGAACCACGGCGTCCCTCATACGGTGATCGCCGACAATGCCGGCGGCCATCTGATGAGCCACGGCCGGGTCGATCTCTGCATCACCGGCACCGACCGCACCACCGCCAATGGCGATGTCTGTAACAAAATCGGCACCTATCTCAAGGCCCTCGCCGCCCACGACAACGGCATACCCTTTTACGTCGCCCTGCCCCACAGCACCATCGACTGGTCGATCAGCGACGGCCTCAAGGAAATCCCCATCGAAGAACGTGACCCCCGCGAAGTCACCCATATTGCCGGCTGCGACGATGATGGCGCGGTGATCAGCGTTCGCGTCACACCCGAAGGCAGCCCGGCCCTCAACCCGGCCTTCGACGTGACCCCAGGGCGGCTGGTCACCGGCCTGATCACCGAACGCGGCGTCTGTTTAGCGTCAAACGAGGGGCTGCTCAGCCTCTATCCTGAAATGCAGGGATAATTTTCAAATGAAGCCCGCTTGGATTGCCTGTGCGTTAGCGGTTGAAACACAAATATATAGGGTACTGTTTCGAACCAATCAGAGGCTTTGTCGATGATCAAATCATTTGCAGAATGGGCCGCAAACCCTGATCTGGCTTTTTCAGACACGGCCCTCCATCAGGCGCGTCTGTCTTTTGTCGATACTCTCGCATGCATGCTTGCAGCGAAAGATGACCCGCTCGTTCGTCACGTCGCCAGCGCCATGGAGAATGCCGGCGCCCTTGGACAGGCAGATACCGTGGTGTCGGATGTGCGTCTTTCGGCGCCGGCTGCCGCGTTGGTCAATGGCGCCGCGGCACATGCCTTGGATTTTGATGATTACGAAACCATTGCTTCCACCCACCCAAGCGCGGTCATCATTCCCGCACTTCTAGCCCTATCGGATTTGAGGCCAACGTCACTTCAAAGCCTTCTCACGGCCTATCTTGTGGGTTACGAAGCCATCGTCTATATGGGCCAAATACTCGGAGGCTATGAACACTACCTTGCGGGTTGGCATTCGACATCGACCATCGGTCCCATTGGGGCTGTCACGGCCGTCGCCAAGCTAATTGAACTGGACGCGGTGAAAACTGCTCACGCCATGTCTATCGCCATGAGCACATCGGCAGGGATCAAGGTTCAGTTCGGCACAGGCGTTAAACCGGTGCATGCCGGTTTTGCCGCCAGAGCGGGTGTTGAAGCTGCACTTCTTGCAGAGTCCGGTGTCTTCGCCAATCCCGACGCAATGGACGGTCCTTATGGGTTTATTGCTCTTTACGGCAACCTTGAATCATCTCCTGATCGCCCGACACTGCCGGCCAACAGAAAAGCCTGCGCCATGGATACAAACCCGGTTTTACGAAAGCCGTGGCCAAGCTGCTCTTATACCCACCGCACGATCGAAGCCGCACAAAAACTCGCCCAAATGCCAGGCATCGAAACCGAACAAATTGTGCGAGGTATTATTCACATTCCTGAACCATTCTTCCGTGTTGCCTCGTTCCTACGGCCTGAAAATCCAAATCAGGCCCGATTCAGCCTGCTCTATTGTGTCGCATCAACACTGAGCGACGGCGGTCTGTTTCCGGCGAGTTTCAGTTTGCAGGCAATAGAACGGCCGAACGTGCGCGAGCTCATGGAATTGCTAGAGATTTCAGCTTACGACCCGGGTCCGGATATTCAGGACTTGAGTCCCTCCTACCCAGACAGACTATCCCTATATCTTGCCGATGGTCGTGAGCATCATGAAACCATAAGCCAGGTTAAAGGCGGAAATAACAATCCGATGGGGATGTCCGATATCCGCGGCAAGTTTGACCTGTGTGGTGGCAACAGCGCCTTGTTCGACCTTCTGTTGTTGGATCAAACGGCTCAGCCGCCGCAATTTACGGGCGCTGATTGGAAGCAGACATCAGAACCACATCACCGGTAGGTCTGCGCGACAGCCATACCGACGTTCCGGCTTCGATATCCGCTCTTTGACGTTAAGCCGCAATAAGCAGTAATATTCGGCTATTTTCTGCGCTTCATATATTTCTATCAGTAAATTATACTCGGTTTTATACCCTGTTTTTAGTCTGTGTTGAATTGGCGTAGCGCATAATTCCTGCTCAACCCTAGCCTGGCGACTTCCGCTTTACCCCCAAAAGCGGACATTTTGAGGGTAGTCGCGGAATGTCTGCTTTTGACTGCCGCCTCAACCGGTCGACGCAACACACGCGTTAAATCTCTCTGCCGGCGTTTCAAACTCTAACGTTTTGCGGGGCCGTTCGTTGAGCTGGCGCGCCACTTTGTTCAGATGAGCCTGCGAGTATACCGACACGTCGGCTCCCTTGGGGAAGTACTGTCTGAGCAGGCCATTGGTGTTCTCGTTGGAACCCCGTTGCCACGGGCTTTGCGGATCACAGAAGCAGACATCGATGTCGGTTGCCAGGCTAAACCGTCGATGATCCGCGAGTTCCTTGCCGCG
>JAYGED010000180.1:0-34551 GCA_046582565.1 Alphaproteobacteria bacterium | reverse complement strand
TGTAGCATGAACAGGATCACCACGAAGCCAACGATCACAGCCACCCAACGCCGCAGACCTACTGGCTCGCGCAGCAGCGGCACCGAGAGCACAGTGATGATCAACGGCGCCGACGCTGCTACCGCGAATGTATTGACCAGGGGTTGCAGGGGCAGGGCCATGACGAACAGCCCGAAGGAACCGCACCCCAGCAGCCCGCGCAAGAAGTTGAGGCCGGGCCTGCGGGTGCGGAAACCCTCAATGCCCCGCATGATCAGTAGAAACACGGTCACCATGATCAGGGCGAAAACACTGCGCAGGAACAGAATTTCGATGGTGCCAAAGGTCTCGGACAATTTCTTGCCGAGTGCGTCGTGCAGTGCCCATAGCGCGATCGAACACAGGATCATCGCAATACCCAGCAGCGGGCGGTCGGGGTGACGGGCCGCGGGTTCAGCGGTCATTCAGCCGACATGTCCTGGATAACCCCTCTTGCGCCAGCATGCGTACCGTACCCCGTCCCATTCCCGCCGCCGCACCCATCGCGATGGCTGTTTTGCCGTTAGCCTCGCTACCAGCTATAGGCCCATGTAACCGGCCCCCTCAAACTGGACCCGGTGGTAGCCGGATATGGCGTGCGCCCGCACAGAGGACATGGATCACTGGCTCGAAGGTTACCGCAAGGCGGGGCTCGGGGTGTGATCAATCTCGCCGTGGTCATGGCTCCGCTATACTATCAAAGCCGGACCTCGAAAACAAAAAGGTCCGCTTTCCGCCCAAAAGCAGACGTCATTTGGTGATGCTTAAAAGGTCTCTTACTAGCCATAAGCGGACATTCGTCGGCACCTTGGATGCCCCAAAACCAGGCAATCGGATGGCTGCGGATGGGTGCATTTCTCTTGGCCGTTGAACAGTGGTACGATTTCCTTAATTTTTTGGGGTTATCTGGGGAATATTGATCAAGAGGATCCAGTCGAGATGGCCGACCTGCTCTACTTCGCCTACGGCTCGAACATGTGCACGCGTTATCTGAGGGACTGCTGCCCGAGCGCCGAGCCGGTCATGCACGCGGCGCTCGCCAACTTCCACATCGAATTCCGCCGTTATTCGACCGACCTTGAGGGCGGCATCAGCACCATCCAGCCGGCGCCAGGCGAACTCGTCCACGGCGTCCTGTTCGCCATCCCGACGACCGAGATCGAGACGCTCGACGACTTGGAGAATGTGCCAGATGGTCTCTATACGCGCGATACCTTCCTGGTGCTCGACGCCGCCGGCGCGTGGCGCGGCGCCGAACTCTATCGCATCGTCACGCCCGAGGGCCCGTTCGAGCCCGCCGGCCAGTACATCGACTGGATGCTCGAAGGCGCCCGAGAGCACGGCCTCCCCGACGACTACGTCGCCCGCATCGCGGGCTTCCGTGGTGCGGGCTGAAGGGAGGATGATGAGGCGGGCGAAACGGCCTCGGCCTATGCCTAAGAACCCCGGAGGGCGGTTTAGCGAATCTAGAGACTTGTCACGCGGGTTGAGACGAGCTGGCGAATGTCCGCTTTCGGGGGTAAAGCGGGCCTAACTCACTAGGCAAGCAAATATCCGCTAATAGCCAGGAGCCGATTTGATAGAAATCAAGCTGTCACACGGCTTCTGCGACATAAATCAATCTAAGTCGTTTGGGGAATGTACGGAATAGGTTTTAGCTACGATCCGCCACTCTCCGTCACATATCACCATCGATAGATAATCTGTATACCAGGCTCCAAAAGAATAGTTGCTGACTGTAACGACAGCCATGTCCCCCACTAAACTGACACCGTTTACACTGTAGTCGAACGGTCCCTTGCCCGTACGTGCGTCAGGGGTAACGTCGATGAATTCATCAAGCGAAGCAAATTCCAAAGCACCGCCTTCATTGCCGATAACGGACGCTTTGGGATGAAAAATGCGACGCAGTTCCGTTTCATCAGCATCCAGCATCGCCTTACAGTAGCCCAATGCGAGAGCAATGACAGCGTCTGCCTGATCGGTTCGATTACTCATCTTCATGATCTCCTAAGCCTTGGTTGTAACGTGACCCACATGACACAGGTTATTTTGATCTGCTTTTATTAGTAATTATATCGCCCACCGGCTCCAGAGACCATCGTGCCATTAGACCAAAAGCCGATCATGCACTAACATTCAAACTGGACCTCTCAAGGGGGGCTGACCAGGGGCGCCATCCAGGAGATTGAGATTGTGCGACAAGCCCGGTGTGTCCGGTGTGCGGCCAAACGCGGCTTGGTAAAGCCGGTAGGCCTGTCCCGCATTGCCGGATTCATCAAGAGCAAGAGTGCCGTCAGTGAACTGAATGCGTTCAATGGAAACAAGCGTATCCGGAGTTCCGCTATTTGAACTGTTGGTCACGGTGATTGTCGAAGATAGCCCCGAGGCAATGTAGTCATCCCGGTTCCCGGAATAGATAACAGTATCCAGAACGCCTGCCTAGCCTTGCACGGTGGCGCCGGGAGCGAAACCGGCACGGCCCTCGGCTATTCCCGAACTCAAATAATGCGCCAAGCCCGATTCGATCGAGCCATCGGTCACGCCGGCCAGCACATCGGAATTATTGTTCAGGTAATAGAGTTCATTGAACCCCGGCGCGCCGAGCGCCGCCGGGTTTGCTCCGCCGGGGCCGGTGCTGTAGTCGCCCTCGACGAAATAGGCATTGGAGAGGCCGTAATGTTGGTCAGAGGTGCCATAAGTGGTGTTATCAAAAGTGACAAACCCACCGTCGACCGCCACCAAGGCGATGGAGGGCAGGCCCAAATCTCCGAATTTCAAGATATCGAAGCGTCCGGTGCCATCGTTCAGCAAGACCATCGGATGTTGATCGCGCGTGCCTTGATTTAACGTGACTGAGTCTTTGAAAAAGCTGGAGTTCAGGATGAAGTCCGAAAACCCGTCACTGTTGAAATCCGTTTCCGCAATGTCGGCAATATATTCGCCCGTCGGATTGTTGTAGGTGCTGTCGAGGAATCTGGTGGCCGATTCGTCGATGAGATTTCCTTGCCCATCGTTAATCAGGATTTGAAGATAAGAGCCGGTATAATCGGGACCGGCCGCCGCCGATGCCACTAAATCATTGACGCCGTCGCCGTTAATATCGGCAACCTGTAAGGCGAGTGTCAGGCCGCCAACATTGCCGCCATTCTCATCGATGAAACGACCAAACCCGGTATCCGGCAGGGGGGCGGCGTTCGCCATATCGAAATTGCCGTTGCCGTCACCGAAGGCGATGAAGCCCTCATTAAAATAATGAGAACCAACGATAAGATCGATGTTGCCATCGTTATTCATGTCGCCCATTTCGGCGGACACCCATGTCGATGAGTTCAGAAGACTGTTGAATCTGACGTAGGGGCCGAATTCAAAAGCCCAAAAATAGGGATCGGGCAAATCCCCGGATAACCCACTCTGATCGAACGTGAAGTTACCGGCCCCGTCGTTCAAAAGAATATAGGCGCCGGGTGAACCGGAACCCGGTAGAGGGAACTCTTCCGAAACATTATTCATGACGAAAATGTCGACGTCACCGTCATTGTCTACATCGCCAATGGTGCCGCCGTGACTCTGATCCGAAAATATGGGTATGTCGGCGGACACCGGCCCCGTGTCGGTCCCGAATACCAGTTCATTCGGGCCGCCGGAGAACGGAGTTCGATCCAATCCAAAATCGAAGAAAACGGCGTCATCGATGCCGTCGCCATTGAAATCCGCTACATCCGTGGCAATTGGCGTGACCAAGGAACCGAGATCGGATCGCTGTTCAATGGAGAAGGTGCCGTCGCCCTGCGCCATCAACGCAAAAATTGCGTTACCACGATCACTCGGTTGGTTTTCGACAAAATCCCAGGATGCGCCGGTAAGCAAAACGTCGAGTTTGCCATCGCCGTTGAAATCCCCGACAGCGTAGTCATTTGGCGCGCCAAGATAGTCCAATGCGCCGATCAATGTCGTCGCAAGTACCATTACTATGTATTCGCCTCAACCTTATCCAAGGTTCCCCAGGAAGCTTCACATACCCACGGAAATCCTACTAATTTCCACTGCCATTGGAAGAATATAATTATCACAAGACAGTGACACGCAATGGGAATGTCCCGTTCAGGGGGGGCGGGTCATGGGTTTTCGTGTGTCTGGTAGATAATCGCAGGAGATCGATAATCGGGCCTATTGCTATCCGAGCCAGATGCCGTTCTCTATGGCTGTGCCGACGAGCGCGATATTCTTGAGGCTCTCGCTGTAGCCGATCAATTCGTCGGCGCGATCCAATGTGCCGCTTACCTGTTCGGTTCCCGAGACCGTGCCGTCCTGATTAATCGTGAGGTCAAGGTCGATCGACCCGGTGAATGAACAAGGCTGTTTACCAGCCCATTACACTTGAGAGTCTCACGCATTTCGTGCCACGGTTAGGCGTTGGAACGGGTTAACGCGGGAGAAAAATCATGAGCCAGGGACAAATTGCCATGGTGGTCGGCGTCGGCGGCGGGTTGGGGGCGGCGCTCGGGCGCCGTTTTGCCCAGGCCGGCATGAAACTGGCCCTGGTGGCGCGCGGTGACAAAATCACCGCTCCCCTGGCCTCCGAGATTAACGACGCCGGCGGCACAGCCATCGCTTATGGCGCTGACACCACGGATGAGGCCGCCGTCGAGGCCATGTTCGATCAGGTGCGGAGCGATTTGGGCGGGCCCGATCTGGTTGCCTTCAATGCCGGCGCCTTTATGCGCACCAGTGTCCTCGATGCAACGGCGGCGGATTTCGAGCGGAGCTGGCGGGTCTCCTGCTACGGCGGCTTCCTGGTCGGTCGGGCGGCGGCCCGGGGCATGGCGGCGCGCGGCTCGGGCACCATCCTGTTCACATCCGCCACGGCGGCCCTGCGCGGCAGCGCCAACTTCATAAATCTGGCGGTCGGCAAGTTCGGCCTGCGCGCCCTGGCCCAGAGCATGGCGCGCGAACTCGGCCCCCAGGGCGTCCATGTTGCCAATATGATCATCGACGGGCAGATCAACGGCCCCGCCCACGCCGATATGGCCGAGGAGATTGCCGCCGGCAAGCTGCTCGACCCCAACGCCATCGCCGAGACCTATTACCAGATCCATCTCCAGGACCGCTCCGCCTGGACCCAGGAACTCGACCTGCGCCCGGCGGTGGAGAAGTTCTAAGGCGGTGAAACGATGCGCCTGCGGCATACTGATAAAGGACGGGCGTATACTGCTCGCCAAGCGATCTCCCAACCGCGAGCTGTATCCCGGTGTCTGGGACATGGTCGGCGGCCATCAGGAAGCGGGCGAGACTATGGATGCGACCCTGCGGCGCGAGTTCGAGGAAGAAATCGGCGTGACGCCGACCGAATTCAGCGCGCTTACGGTGATCGACGAACCCGCCCCGGAAATAAACGTCAAGCGCGCCTATCATGTCTATGCGATCAACGAATGGTGCGGGCCAGGGCCGGCCATGCGGGGCGACGAGCATACGGAAATTCGCTGGTTCACCCCGGCCGAAGCGCTCACCCTCGACCTTGCCTTGCCGCAATACAGGGCCGTGCTGAAAAGCATATGATATCGCCATGACCCCGACGCTCACCTACGACCGCGATTTTGCCGAGATCTATGCTCGCCATCGCGGCGTGCGGCCGGAGCTTCTAAAATCATTGGTCGAGGAGAGCGGCGTCAACCGCTCATCACGCCTGCTTGAAGTCGGCTGCGGCACGGGCAATTACATTATCGCCGTGCAGTTCGTCTCGGGCTGCGCCGCCCGGGGAGTCGATATTTCCGAGGAAATGCTGGTCCATGCCCAGCGCCGCGATTCACCGGTTGAATTCTCCGTGGGCACGGCGGAATTCCTCGAGGTTGCCGATGGCAGCCTGGATTTTATCTTCACCATCGATGTGGTTCATCACCTGGGCAGCCCGGCGGAACATTACGGCGAAGCCTACCGCGCCCTGGCGCCCGAGGGGCGTATCTGCACGGTCACCCATTCCGAGGATATGTTTCGCAATACCCTGGTGCTGGCTGAATATTTTCCCGAGACCGTCGAGGTCAGTCTCGACCGCTACCCGCCGGTGGCGACCCTGCATCACGCCATGAGCGGCGCCGGATTCCGCCACCTGAGCGAAGTTCAAATCGCCTTTCCCGCAGCTGTTACCGACAGCGGCCTCTATGCCAGACGGGCCTATTCGACGCTGCATGAGATCGATGACGACGCTTTCGAACGCGGCCTGAAACGCCTGGAAGCCGATCTCGCGAAAGGCCCAATCATGGGCTCCAGGCAGTATCTGCTGATCTGGGGGACGAAGTAGCGCGGTCAGCCGGTCAATTGTCCGGCGACGATAGCGGTGAAGATCAGGGCGCCGAACAGGCTGTTGGATTTGAACTTGGCGAGGCAGTCGGCGGCATTGTCGATGTCCACGGTGGCTGCTTGCCAGGCGAGTTGCGCGCCCGCCACTGCGAGCCCGCCGTAGTACGGCCAGGCGAGACCGGCCAGGGCTCCCGCCAGGGCGAGCATGGCCAGGCTGGCGCCATAGAAGGCGAAGAGCCAGGGCCTGCTCGCCGCGCCCAGCCGGCGCGCTGATGACTTGACGCCGATCAGGGCGTCGTCCTCCTTGTCCTGATGGGCGTAGATGGTGTCGTAGCCCAGGGTCCAGACGATGCCAGCGCCATAGAGGGCAATCGCCGGCCAGGCGAGAGTGCCACTCACCGCCGCCCAACCCATCAAGGCTCCCCAATTGAAGGTCAGGCCGAGCCAGGCCTGGGGCCACCAGGTGATACGCTTCATGAAGGGATAGAGGCCGACCAGGGGCAGGGCGGCAAGGCCGAGGAAAATCGCCATCCGGTTCAATTGCAGCAGGATGATCAGGCCGAGCGCGAGCAGGGCGGCGAGAAAGAGCCAGGCGTTGAGCGGGCTTAAGGCACCGCTGGCCAGGGGCCGATTGGCGGTGCGTGCTACCTGGGCGTCGAAGTCGCGGTCGGTGATGTCGTTGATGGTGCAGCCCGCCGCCCGCATGATCAGCGCGCCGGCGGCAAACAGCGCGATCAGCCGTATCTCAAGCCCGCCGGCCAGGGCGATGCCCCAGCAACAAGGCCACAGCAACAGCCAGGTGCCGATCGGCCTGTCGAGCCGGGCGAGGCGGCAATAGGGCCGCAACCAGGACGGCACGAGACGCTCGACCCAATCATCGGCCGCAATGTCGCTTCTTGAAGCGGTTTCTGTATCTTCAGACATGCCGGCCAACAATATGCGATACAACAAGCTATGTCCTGTCTGCGTCTCTTCGTCGATCGGCCCCTCGGCCCCGGAGCCGCCGTCGCTTTGACTCCGGCCCAGGCCCATTATCTCGGCGCCGTCATGCGGCGCACCGTTGGTGACGGGCTGCTGTTGTTCAATGGGTGGGACGGTGAATGGCAGGCCGAACTCAGCGAACTTACGCGGGGACGCCGCGCTGCTGCCGTGGTTGGCGAACAAACGCGCAGCCAAGATGCCGAGCCTGATCTCTGGCTGCTGTTCGCCCCGGTCAAGCGGACTGCCGTCGACTTTTTGGCGCGCAGCGCCACCGAGCTTGGGGTTTCGGCGCTGATGCCGGTGGTCACCACGCTGACCAACGCCAAGTGCGTCAATATCGACCGTCTGCGGGCCATCGCCATGGAGGCCGCCGAACAATGCGGCCGCCTGACCGTGCCTGATTGCGCAGCACCCATGCCCCTGGCCCAGCGGCTGGCCGATTGGCCGTCTGAGCGGCGTTTGCTGCTGTGCGATGAGAGCGGCGGCGGCGCGCCTGTCACCGAGGCGCTCAGCCAAGCAGCGCCTGGACCCTGGGCGGTGATCATCGGCCCTGAAGGCGGCTTCGCGGACACGGAAATAGACGCCATGGCGGCCCTAAATCAAACGGTTCGCGTCAGCTTCGGGTCGCGCATCCTGCGTGTCGAGACGGCGGTGGTTGCCGCCCTCTCCTGCTGGCAGGCCCTGGTCGGCGACTGGAAATAGAGGCCGTTAAACGCCGGTTGAATTGAAACTTAGCGTACCGAATATTACCTTCTTCCTACCAAGCCGGGGGGCAGCATTGCGGAATGGGCGCTTGTCGTTGCGGTCAGTTTGCGTATAAAGCACCAGGTTACCGCGCTGAAGTGAGGAAAATTTATGTCCGGAACATCGCCCGTCGTCACCGAAAAACGTCAGTTAGTCGAGTATCTTATCGATGGTGGCACGCCGCGTAAGGATTGGCGGATCGGCACAGAGCACGAAAAATTCGGTTTTCGTCTCGAAGACGTGTCGCCGCTGCCCTACGGCGGCCCGCACGGCATCGGCGCTATGCTCGACGGCATGCGGCGTTTCGGCTGGCAACCGGTTTACGAGGGTGACAACATCATCGCCCTGACCATGGAAGGTCAATCGGTGAGCCTTGAGCCTGGCGGCCAGTTCGAGCTGTCCGGTGCGCCGCTGGCCACCCTGCATGAGACCTGTGCGGAAGTGCATACCCATCTCGCTCAGGTCAAGCATGTCGCCGATGATCTCGGCGTCGCCTTCGTTGGCGTCGGCTTTCAGCCTAAATGGCGGCGCGAGGATATCCATATCATGCCCAAGGGGCGCTATGACATCATGCGCGCCTATATGCTGAAAGTCGGCAATCTCGGCCTCGACATGATGCTGCGCAGCGCCACGGTGCAGGTTAATCTGGATTTCCGCGATGAGCCCGACATGGTCAAGAAGATGCGCGTCGGACTGGCCCTGCAGCCGATCGCCACGGCGTTATTCGCCAATTCACCTTTCACCGACGGCAAGCCCAACGGCTTCCTCAGCTATCGCAGCCATATCTGGACCGACACCGACCCGGACCGCACCGGTATTCTGCCCTTCGTCTTCGAGGACAGCTTCGGTTTCGAAAGCTATGTCGATCACGCCCTCAACGTGCCGATGTATTTCATCTATCGCGACGGCGTCTATCAGGACGTGAGCGGCCTGTCGTTCCGTGATTTCCTTGACGGCAAACTACCCGGGTTCGAGGGTGAGCGGCCGACCCTGGACGATTGGGAAAACCATCTCACCACCCTGTTTCCCGAGGTTCGCCTCAAGCGCTATATCGAAATGCGCGGCGCCGACAGCGGGCCGTGGGACAGTATCTGTGGCCTGCCGACCTTCTGGGTCGGCCTGATGTATGCTTCCGACTCCCTCGATGGCGCCTATGACATGATCAAAGACTGGACGCATGAGGATCACGAATATCTCCGCCGGGAAGTGCCGAAGACCGCCCTGGCAACCGAATTTCACGGCCGCACGGTGGGCGAATTAGCGCGTGACGTGTTGGCTTTGAGCCGGGCGGGCTTGGCCAGCCGCGCCATCCTCGACAGCAAGGGCAATGACGAGACCCATTACATCGATCCGCTGGACGCCATCGTAGAGTCCGGCCAGACCCCCGCCGAAGGCCTGCTCGAAGCCTATCATGGCTATTGGAATGGCGACATCGACGCCCTGTTCACGGACTGCATGTATTAGTCGGGGACAGGAAACCCAGCAAGCCGCAGGCCCTCGAGGAAATGCGCTAAATCTTCGGCTCGCATATAGGGGTTTGACTTGATCATCGTGCCGACATATCGCGCGGCATCGGTTTCAGGATCGCCGCCCAGCATCTCACAAAGATATCTGATGAATTCGTCAACATGGGGCCTCGCGGCGACCTGATTGCCTGATTGGGCATGGGCGGCGGCGAGATAGAGCCGGGTGTCGCATAATCCATCGGGCGCGACTTCCATGGTTGCGACTGCGCGCTCATAGTCTTTCGCCGCGTAATAGGCGAAGCCCAGCGAAGCCAGATACCAATCCGGGTGGAAGGGATCAAGCCTGATCGCCAGTTCGGCCATTCTGACGGCGCGTTCGGGTTCCCCCAACAAACCCCAGGCCATGGCGGCATTGGCCAGGGTGCGGCAATCCCCGCGCCCAGTTCTTCTATGGCTATATGTTTGAAACCGGCGAAGCTGTTGCGCCCGACGCCGCCGTCGCCCGGTTCTGGTACGCCAAGGCGGCAAGCCAGGGCAATCCCCGCGCCCAGTTCCGGCTGGCCCGGATTTACCAGAGCGGCTAGGGCGGCCCGGTCGATGAAGCGGCGGCCCTGCGCTGGTTCCGCGCCGCCGCCGCCGGCCATGTGGCGGCGCAATCCATGCTCGGTTATATTTACGCATCGGGAGTCGCCGTCGAGGTGGACCCGATCAACGCTTATCTCTGGTTCAGCCTGGCGGCCCGGGCCGGTGACACCATGGCCATGGAGAACCTCAGCCGTCTGACAGCCACCCTGAGCGAAGCCCAAAAGGCCGCCGGCGAGGCCCGGCTCAAGACCTGGAAGGCGGCTCTCTAACTAACCTGGAAGCCGTGGGCGAAGGGGTCGCGGTCGTCGATGAATAGGGTGTTGAGCCCGGTAATCCGCGCCCAGCCCTCGATGCTGGGGATGATGGCGTCATAGTTGCCGAGACGCACGGCTTCCTCGACGCGGCAATGAAACAGGCTGCCGATAATGCTCTCATGGATAAAATTATCGCCGGGGGTGAGCTCGCCGCGCGCCACGAGCTGCGCCATGCGCGCCGAGCTTCCCGTGCCGCAGGGCGAGCGGTCGATGGCGTGATCGCCGTAGAACACCGCGTTGCGCGCGCTGGCCTCGGCATGTTTCGCTCGTCCGGTCCACATGACGTGGCTGAGGCCCCGGATGGTTGAATCCTCGGGGTGGACATAGTCGCCGGCCTGGTTCAGCAGGCGGCGGATAAGCGGGCTGTATTTCAGGATATCGGAGACGGTAAAGCTCTCAAGGCCGGGATAATTCTCCTGGGGCTCGATGATGGCGTAGAAATTGCCGCCATAGGCCACGTCCAGGGTGAGGGGGCCGAGGCCGGGGCAGTCCAGCTTTACCCCGCTGGAATGAAGATAGGAGGCAACATTGGTGAAGCGCACAGCCTCGACATAATCGCCGACCTGACGGTAGGCGGCGACGACTAACCCCGCCGGAGTATCGAGCCGGAGAATGCCGGGCTCGGCGGGGGTCACCAGCCCCTGCTCGATGGCAACGGTGACCGTGCCGATGGTGCCGTGGCCGCACATCGGCAGGCAACCGGTGGTTTCGATATAGACCAGGCCGAGGTCGCAATCGCTGCGCGTCGGCGGATAGAGAACGCTGCCTGACATCATGTCGTGGCCGCGCGGCTCGAACATCAGCCCGGTGCGCACCCAGTCATAGCGCTCGATGAAATCTTTGCGCCGCTCACTCGCGGTCGCGCCCGTGATAGGCGGGGCGCCGCCGACCACCACGCGCACCGGGTTGCCGCAGGTATGAGCATCGACGCAGAAGAAGCTGTGTTTGACCATGGGGTGAATCATCGGTCAAACGCCGCCCCCGCGCAAGACCGCAGGGTGCTATAAGGCTTGAGTCGAAAGGGTAGCCATGAAACGCCTGCTTTGCGCCGTGATGTTGATCGCCGGCTGGGTCGCTGCAGCAAGTCCGTCAATGGCGACCGAGCCGCCTGATGACGCGCTGCTGGTGCGCCTGCGCGGCGCGCAGACCGTCCGCCTGACCGTCGATCAAACCTACATTTACACGGCACGGACGAACGCGCAAAAGAAGATCATCACCGACTTTAGCCTGCCCTATGCAACCGTTGCCAGAAACCTGCTCGAAAGCGCCGGCGTGACCGTCATTGAGCCCGCCAGGGGCGAGAGCGGCGCGCACGACGCGGCCCTAAAGATCTTCGCGCATGGCTGGACCATCGCGCGGTTCTATGACAATCAGGTGGTGGGGTATCTCCACACCGGAGCCGAAATCGTCGGCGATATCGCCCTGTCCGTGCCCGGTAACGCTGCCTGGCACACCGCGTTCCGCTCCGCCCATGGCCCGCTGTTCACTGTCCAGATCAACCGGGGGTTCGGCCGGCCCCAGAGCGCATCCTTCGCCGAGGTGTTCGCCGGGCCGACATCCTATACCGCCCGCATGGTGGAGGTCATCGGCCGGCTTTACGGCGCCAAGCCGCTGATCGCGTCGCTCAAGGATTCATCCGCCGCGGTCCGCCGCCACGCCGCCAAGACTCTCGGTACGGTTGGCGGGGCCGGTGCGATCGAGGCCCTGCTTGCCGTGATTACCGACAGGGATCCGCAACTGCGTAAGGAAGCCGCCTGGTCTCTCGGCCGGCTTGGCGACAAAGGGGCGGTTGAAGCCCTGACCCTGGCGCTCGACGACGGCGATACGGACGTGCGCTGGTTCGCCGCCTGGGTGCTCGACAAAATCGGCGGGGGTTTTTAAGAGGGGGTTTTTAAGAGGCTGGGCTGTGACGCGAGGTCAACGCTAAGAAAATATCCTCAAGGTCGCTTTCCTCGGTGGTCAGATCCTTGATGGTGAGACCGGCGGCGCTGATCGAGGCGAGGATTTCGGCGATGCCGGTCTGGCTCGGGTGGTAGTGAATGGAGATGCCCTGGGGCGGTAACAGCTTGGCATCAAAACTAGACAATTGCTCAGGCAGGGTTTCGATTTCCTCGGCGATGGTCAGGGTGACGGACTTGCTATCGAGGCGGCGCAACAGGGTCGCGGTTTCCTCGCAGGCGACCAGTTGGCCGCTGTCGATGATGGCGATCGTATTGCAGAAACTCTCGGCTTCTTCCAGGTAATGGGTGGTCAGCAGGATGGTGGTGCCCGCTTGGTTGAGCTCGCCGACATAATCCCAGAACTTGTGGCGCAATTCGATATCGACGCCGGCGGTCGGCTCGTCGAGCACCAGCACCGGCGGCGAATGCACCATCGCCTTGGCTACCAGCAACCGGCGCCGCATGCCGCCCGACAGAGCCCGCGCATAGGCGTTCGCCTGTTCGATCAGGCCGACGGCTTCGAGGATTTCGTCGGTGCGGCGTTCGGCGCGGCGAAGCCCATAGAGGCCGGCCTGGAGCTCGAGCAGTTCGCGCGGGGTGAAAAACGGATCGACGTTGATCTCCTGGGGCACCACGCCGATGGCGCAGCGCGCGGCGCGCGACTCGGCATCGATGTCATAGCCCCATATGGAGGCCGTGCCCTCGCTCTTGTTGACCAGCCCGGCGAGAATGTTGATGAGAGTCGATTTGCCCGCGCCATTGGGGCCGAGCAGGCCGAAGAAAGCGCCCTTTGGAACATCGAGGTCGATGCCGCAAAGCGCCTCCTTGGCCTTGGCTCCGGCGCCATAGGTCTTGCGCAGGCCGCGTATGATAAGGGCATAATCGGCGGCGGCGCCGTCGCCGCGAAGGTTATTCATCGGCGTTTTCTACCGGGTGAGAGCAGGGGATGGTTGATTGTAGGTGGGCAATGGGTATCATCCGTTAAGTCTCGCGGTCAACGTGAGATATGGATTGGCAGACATACGAATTCAACATGCAAGCCCCTGAAACAATCAACAGCGACAGTGTCGAAGTTAAATGCGACGGCGGCGCTCTCGGCCATCCCCGGGTTTATCTGCGCATCGGCGAGGCGGGCTGGGTCGAATGCCCCTATTGCGACCGCCGCTTCGTGCTGAGCGGCGACGCTGAGCAGCCGGAGTCTCATTGACCAGAGAACATGTCGTCCTGATCGACGGCTCGGGCTTCATCTTCCGCGCCTTCTACGGTCTGCCGCCGATGACCCGCGACGACGGCGTGCCGGTCAATGCAGTCTACGGTTTTGCCAACATGCTGATGAAGCTGCTGCGCGAGCTGGAGGCCGACCGCATCGCCGTGATCTTCGATAAGTCGGGTACCACCTTCCGCAACGACATCTATCCCGAGTACAAGGCCAACCGGTCGGAGACGCCGGAGGACCTGATCCCGCAATTCGCCCTGATCCGAGACGCCACCCGCGCCTTCAACCTGCCCTGCATCGAGAAGGAGGGCTTCGAGGCCGACGACATCATCGCCACCTACGCGCGGCTCGCCCGCGAGGCCGGCGCCCAGGTCACCATCGTCTCGTCCGACAAGGACATGATGCAGCTCATCGGCGATCAGGTCACCATGCTCGACGGCCTCAAGGACCGGCGTATCGGGCCCGCCGAGGTGGTCGAGAAATTCGGCGTGGGGCCCGAGCGGGTGATCGATGTTCAGGCCCTGGCCGGGGATTCTTCCGACAATGTGCCCGGCGTCCCCGGCATCGGCGTCAAGACTGCGGCCGAGCTGATCAACCGGTTCGGTGATCTCGACGCGGTTCTCGAGAGGGCCGAGGAGATTACCCAGCCCAAGCGCCGCGAGAGCCTCATCGCCAACGCCGAGGCGGCGCGCATGTCACGCCGATTGGTTACCCTGGTCGACGATGTGGCGCTCGAAGACGGCCTCGCCGACCTGCATGCGGGCCCGCCCGATGTGGCCACCCTGACCGCCTTCCTCACGGCGCAGAATTTCCGCGGCATCGTCGGCCGGGTGGAGGCCTGGCTCGGCGCCGCCCCCGATACCGGCGCCGGCGATGAGGTGGTGGAAGCCGAAGCGGAGCGCGACTATGAGCTGGTCCAGGATATGGCGGCGCTGGAGCGCTGGATTGCCGAGGCCCGGACCGCCGGCGCGGTGACGGTGGATTGCGAGACGACGTCGCTCGACTCCATGGCTGCCAAGCTGGTCGGCGTCTCCCTGTCGGCCGAGCCGGGGCGCGCCTGCTATATTCCCCTCGGCCATGGGGCGCCGCGCGAGGGCGAGCTCGGCCTCGATGCGGCGGCGGCGCCCAAGCAGATCGGCTTCCAGGCAGCACTTGATCAGCTTGGCCCCCTGCTGGCCGACAAGTCGGTGCTCAAGATCGGCCAGAACATCAAATACGACATGGCTGTGTTGGCGCGTTACGGCCTCACCGTCAGCCCTGTCGAGGACACCATGCTGCTGTCCTACGTGCTTGACGGCGGCTCCCATGGGCACGGCATGGACGAGCTGTCGCGCATCCATCTGGCTATCGATCCGGTGCCTTTCAAGTCGGTGGTAGGATCCGGCAAGAAACAAATCACCTTCGATCAGGTGCCGCTCGATGCGGCGCGGGACTATGCCGCGGAGGATGCCGATATCACCGGCCGGCTGCATGGCGTCCTGAAGCCCCGGCTGGTCGCCGAGAGCATGGTTACGGTCTATGAGACCCTCGAGCGGCCGCTGATCCCGGTGCTGGTCGAGATGGAGCGCGCCGGTATCAAGGTCGACCGCGCGGCGCTGGAGGCGCTGTCGCGGGATTTCGAGACCCGCATCGCCGCCTATGGGGTGGAAATTCACAGGCTCGCCGGCCGGGAATTCACCATCGGCTCGCCCAAGCAGCTTGGCGAAGTGCTGTTCGACGAGATGGGCCTCACGGGCGGCAAAAAGAGCAAGACCGGCGCCTATTCAACCGATGCCAGCGTGCTCGAAGCCCTCGCCGCCGAGGGCCACGACCTGCCCGCCCGGGTGCTCGGCTGGCGTCAGCTCGCCAAGCTCAAAAGCACCTATACGGACGCCCTGGTCGCCCGGATCAATCCGGGCACCGGGCGGGTGCATACCTCCTTCTCCATGGCGGCGGCGGCCACCGGGCGGCTCGCCTCGACGGATCCCAATCTGCAAAACATTCCGATCCGCTCCGAGGAGGGCCGCAAAATACGCCACGCCTTCATCGCCGAGGCGGGCCACAAGCTATTGTCCGCCGATTACTCGCAGATCGAGCTGCGCCTGGCCGCGCATGTGGCCGGCGTCGACAGCCTTAAGCGGGCCTTTCACGACGGCCTCGACATCCACGCCATGACCGCCTCGGAGGTCTTCGGGGTGCCGATCGAAGGCATGGACCCGATGATCCGCCGCCGCGCCAAGGCGATCAACTTCGGCATCATCTACGGCATCAGCCCGTTCGGCCTGGCCAGGCAGTTGGACATCAGCCAGGGCGACGCCAAGGCCTATATCGAGGCTTATTTCGGGCGCTTTCCGGAGATCCGCGATTATATGGAGCGCACCAAGGAAATCTGCCGCAAGCAGGGCTATGTGACCACCCTGTTCGGGCGGCGCTGCCATCTGCCGGGGATCAACGACAAGAACCCGGCGCGGCGCGGCTTCAACGAGCGCGCCGCCATCAACGCGCCCCTGCAAGGCGGCGCCGCCGACATTATCAAGCGCGCCATGATCCGCATGCCCGCCGCCCTGGAGGCCGAGGGCCTAGCCGCGCGGATGCTGCTGCAGGTGCATGACGAACTCATCTTCGAGGTGCCCGATGACGAGGTCGAGGCCACCGCATCGGCGGTCAAGCAGGTCATGGAGAGCGCCGCCCATCTCTCGGTGCCCCTGGTGGTCGACACCGGGGTCGCCGATAGCTGGGCCGACGCCCACTAGATCAATCAGCTCGCCGGCTTGATGTCGCAGACAATCGCCGTCGCCGGCTCGGTGCCGCGGTTGTAGAACCAGTTCACAGTGTCCTTATCCTCGATGATCGCCGTCGTAGAATCAGCGTTGAAAGCCTTCTCACCGCTCTCGCCGCCCTCGATCCATTCACCGCTGATAACCTGGACCAGACCCGGCACCTTCTCGTGACTATGCTTTGCGATCTGCCCGCCGGGCGCAATCGTGATGGCGCGCAACAGGAGGATATGCCCTTCGAGTCCGACCTGTGCTTTCAGGGAGTCCTCGGAGATTTTCCCGAGGGTCTCGACTGTGAGCCCTTTATGTTCGGTCGGGGCGGCCATTTGAGCCAGGCTTCGACTGCCGATGGCGCCGAGTGCGATGCCGATCGCAGCCGATAGGGCGACGGTGGAAATTAGCCTTACCCGCCAAATACCTGCACTAGTCCGTAGCATTGCTGCCTCCATAGCTTGGTTGAACACTCAGGCCATGGTAGAAGTGGTTCAGACGGGCGAGCAAATGATAGTATTTCACGGTGACATGAAAGGAATTCACGTCGCATGGTACGCAATTTACCGCCCTTCCCAGCAGTGCGTGCGTTCGAAGCCGCCGCCCGGCATCAAAGCTTCAAGGCTGCGGCCGAAGAGCTCTGCGTCACACAGTCTGCAATCAGCCATCAGGTGAAAGGGCTGGAGGCGTTTCTCGGCGCCTCTCTGTTTCACCGAAAAGCCCAGGGCGTGGAATTGACCCGTTGCGGGGCGGACTATTTCGGCGACTTGAACATGATTCTTGATCATTTGAACGCCTCGACGGAACGCATCAGGGGAGTCGATACCGCTGGGCCGCTTTCGGTTCGCGCCACGCCGGGATTTACCACTCGATGGCTGCTGCCGCGTATGGACAGTTTCAACAGCGCCCATCCGGAGATCGAGCTGGAAGTAACCACGACGGCTGACCCGATGTATTTCCCCAGCGATGGTGTCGATATTCTGATCCAGTATGGGCAGGAGCCTATGGCGGGGTTCCGGGTTGATTCTTTTTTGACATCGGCCCGATTTCCTGTCTGCAGCACCAAGATGCTGACCACGGGGGTGGCCATTGAAAAGCCTGAAGACCTGGCACGGGTGACCTTGTTGCGTGATCTCGTCGGGGACGATTGGGAAACATGGTTCTTATGCGCCAACAGCAAGCTGCCGAAAAAGATTAGCGGTCCCCGATTTTCTCATTGTGACTTGACCATGACAGCCGCGGAGGAAGGCCAGGGGGTGGCGCTCGCCTATGGCGCCCTCATCAACGACGAGATCGCCAATGGCACACTGATAAAATTATTTGATCTGGAAACCCCGCCAAAGGTTGTCTATTCGCTCACCTGCTCGGAAAGCCGGACCAATCTCCCGCGCATTGCCGCATTTCGGAACTGGGTTTTTGCAGAGGCCGCAACAGGCGCCGTGACTTCACGCCACTGATCCGCTACCACCCAAAAAGCTATACACTGTCACTTTCGAAAGATGGTTCTGGAAGGGAAGGCCCAATGATCCGCGAGACCATGGCGACGGGCCCCATGAGCTGGGAGGCTGAGACCCTGATGGCCAATGACGGCAAGATCGAGCTGTCTGATGAATGCCTTGCCGAGCTTCGCGCCCTGGCGGCTGAACTGGAGGCCAACCCGCTGCCCGTCGAGGCCCTGAGCGCGGATGATTTTCCCATGCCCCGGTGCCGCGAGGTCATGGCGTCGGTCAGGCAGACCCTGGATAGCGGCCTGGGCTTCGCCATCATCGACCGGATGCCGCTTGACGATTTCGAGCCGGCGACGGCGACCAAGCTCTATTGGCTGCTGATCTCCCTATGCGGGCCGATCGTTGCCCAAAAATGGGCCGGCGCCATGGTCTATGATGTCACCGACACCGGGCGCAAAGCCGCAGCCGGCAACGGTGTACGCGGCTCGAAAACAAACCAGAGCCAGGGCTATCACACGGATAACTGCTTCGGCCTGCCGCCCGATTATGTGGCGATGCTGTGTCTGCAACCGGCTAAAATCGGTGGCATCAGTGGGCTGATCACCTTTGATTCTGTCCATAATCATCTGTTGGAAAAGGACCGTGACCTGCTGGCCCGGCTTTATCAGCCGTTTCATGTCGATCGCCAGCGCGAGCACGCGCCCAACGACAGCCCCATAGCGCGCCAGATCGTCTTCGATTACGACGGCGAGACCCTGCGCGTCGCTCTGTCTTCCGAGCTCAATCACCAGGGCTATGTCATGGCCGGCGAGGAGATGGACGAGACCGGAAAGGCGGCGCTCGCCGCCATCGGTGAGGTCATGGAACAGCCCGGCCTGGGCAAGGTTTTCGACTTCGAGCGTGGGCAAATTCAGATCGTCAACAATCGCCGCCTCGGCCATCGCCGCACGGCCTATGAGGACGGGCCGGATCCAGCGCAAAAGCGCCATCTCGTCCGGCTCTGGGTGCGCCATCAGGGCCGCGCCTTCTATCACGGCTAAACATCTTTAATTAAAGATGAAGGGAACGCCGCCATGAAAATAGGCTTCATCGGCCTCGGCAATGTGGGCGGTAAGCTGGCCGGCAGCCTGCTGCGCAACGGCTTCGACCTGACGGTTCGCGATCTCGAGAAGGGGCCGGCGCAAGCCTTGCTCGATGGCGGCGGCGCCTGGGCGGACAACCCCAAGGAGATGGCCGAGGCGGTCGATATGATCATCACTTGCCTGCCGTCCCCGGCGGCCAGCGCCCAGGTGATGGAGGCCGAGGACGGTATCCTCGCCGGGCTCTCGGCGGGCAAAATCTGGGCCGAGATGAGCACCACCGACGAAGCCGAGGTCAAGCGCCTCGGGGCCGCTGTCATGGCCAAGGGCGCCCAACCCATCGATTGCCCGGTGTCCGGCGGCTGCCACCGGGCCGCCACGGGCAATATCGCCATCTTCGCGGGCTGTGAGCGGGCGACCTTCGAGGCCGCCTTTCCCGCCCTGAGCGCCATGGGCCGGCGCATTCTGCATACCGGACCGCTCGGTTCGGCATCGATTCTCAAGGTGGTCACCAACTATCTGGCGACGGCCAATCTGGTGACCCTTTGCGAGGCGCTGGTGACCGCGAAGCTGGCCGGCATGGACCTGGCCACCACCTATGAGGCGATCCGCATATCCTCGGGCAACAGCTTCGTCCATGAGACCGAGTCACAGGTCATCCTCAACGGCAGCCGCGACATCAACTTCACCATGGATCTGGTGGTCAAGGACATCGGCCTGTTTCAGGCGGTGGCCGACCGCGCCGGCGCGCCCCTGGAGGTCTCGCCCCTGCTGTGCGATATCTTCAAGGATGGCGCCAAACGCTACGGCGGCCGGGAATGGTCGCCGAACATCATCCGCCGCCTGGAAGACGCCTGCGGCGTCGAAATCCTCGCCGACGGCTTTCCCGCCGAAATGACCGACGACGAATCCGAAGAGCCGGGTTATGAGGTGGGCGGCCAGGCTTAAATCCCACTGACTAGATTTCTACGATTATCCTTCGGCGAGTTCAGGCTTTTTCGCCACAATGAACAGTGATTTGCCCTTGCCCGGGTTCCATCGGTAGCAAATCTTAAAACCGGCATCGGTCAAGCTTGCTTGCAGTTCTTGCGTGGTAAAGGTCTTGATTATCAGACCAAAGAACCTGCCAACCGGCGCAATGAACTTAATAAACTTCATGGTGTCGCCGATGCAAGCTGTGCTGGTGACGAAAACACCGCCCGGATTGAGCATCTTATAAACCTTTGCAATCACCTCTTCCTTGTTGTCCAGCAGGTGCAGAATACTGAGCCCCAATACCGCATCCAAGGTCTGATCGGGCACCCTGAATTCATCGATGGTCGATCGGCTAAACGTAACATTCCTGATATTTTCCGCGGCTGCTTTTCGTTCGGCTATTTCAATCATTCTCGATGAAATATCGATGGCTTGAATATGTTTCACATAGGCAGCGTGGGCGATGGCGGTCGAACCTGTCCCACAGCCAAACTCCAACACCTCCATGTCCGGTTGAAGATACTCCCGGGTGACCTTTAGTTTTTTCTGGTAAGCCGCTTCATCGGCAACCGGCTGCTTCGAATAGCGATTGGCAATCTTGTCCCAAAAAAACGACCGGTCCATTTTAATCTAGCCGATAACCGGAAGCTCGGGTGCGGCGCGGCGGCTGAGGAGTTGCGGGGGGCCTTCGCGGATCACGATATTTTCCTCATGCACCATCATGCAGCCGGGCGCGAACAGCATGCCGGGCTCCAGGGTGATCACCATGCCGGGGGCGAGGACCGTGGTGTCGAAATCCGTATGGGACGGCCATTCGGTCAATTGGCAGCCGAGGCCGTGGCCCAGGCGGCCGACATCGTTGCCCATGGCGCCGCCCTCATCGAGCACCGCCTGCATGGCGCCGAACAGCTCGGCGCAGGTTGTCCCCGGCCGGGCCAGGGCGAGGCCGGCGTCGGTGGCGCGATAGACTGTCTCATAGGCGCGGCGCGCCTCGTCACCGGCATCGCCGAAGGCATAATTGCGGTCGAAATCGCTGAAATAGCCGTCATACACACAGCCCGTATCGAGGATCATCACATCGCCCTTCGCGATCAAGCGGCCCGAGGGCCGTGAGATGATGTCGTCATAGCCGCTCGGCCCGACGCCCCAGGCCACATAGGAGACATCATCCACGCCGCGGTTAAGGCATTCGATCTTGAAGGCCCGGCAGGCATCCACATCGCTCTGGCCGACGGCGAACAGGGTGGCGGCCTGGTCGAATGTATCCGAGACCAGGCCGCAGACATGGGCGATCTTGGCGATTTCCAATTCCGATTTCACCATGCGCAGGGACTTAACGATATCGGTCCCGTCGCTGAAGGTGGCGCCGGGGAGTTTGCCACGCAGCTCGTCATAATCCGCCAAGGGCATGCGCAGGTGAGTCTCGCGGCCCATGGGCAGGCCGATGGCGCCCGAGGGCCCGGCCAGCTCGGTCAGGGTGGCGGCCAACAGGGAGACGCCGTCGTCGATTGGGGCGGGTGACGACCAGGTTCGGATATCCTCGACCCAGCCCGCCCGCATCATGCAGACCTCGCCGATGGCCGGGATCACGGCAACCGGTTTGCCGGCGCTCGGCAGCACCAGGAACCAGGGCCGGGTCGGGCTTTCCCAGAATTGGGTCAGGAAGCCCGAGAAATAACGCACGTCGACCTCTCGGGTGAGCAGCAGGGCATCGTGGCCGGTGTCCGCCATCATCGCTTGCGCGCGCGCCAGACGCGCCTCGAATTCACTGGTTGGGAAACCGCGCGGTGGTGTCATTGGTCGTCTCCATGGGGTTTTGGCAGGCGGGCGCGGCGCTCCGTATCGTAGAGCGCGCCGGTGTTGCGGATATAGTCTTTCGAATCGTCCCGTGGCGTGCGGTAGTCCCACAGGCTGCGCTCGCCGGTCATCAGCGCGTCGAACACCAGCCGGCGGCGGTCCTGGCTCTCGATCACCTGGGCGGTCATGGCGTCAGCATCCCAGGTCTCGGCCACCAGGGCGGCGAGGGCGCGCTCGGCCTCCCTATGGGCCGGATCGCCGGCCAGATTGACCCGCTCCCGGGGGTCGGCGGCGAGGTCATAGAGCTGGGCCGGATCGGCGGCGCAGGCGATGTATTTATAGGGTCCGCTGCGCACCATGAAGATCGGCGCGATGGAGGCTTCGGCGGTGTATTCGCCGAGCACCGTGTCCGGCCAGCCTGCCCTATCGCCCGCCATCAGGGGCGTGAGGCTATGGCCGTCGAGAGCCGGCGCCTCGCCGCCTGCAAGATCGAGAAAGGTGGGAAGAAGATCGACCAGGGAGACATTCTCAGCCACCCGCCGGGGCTGAAAGCGTTCGGGGGCATGGATGATCAGCGGCACCCGCGCTGAATCCTCGAAGAAGTTCATCTTGTACCAGAGGCCGCGCTCGCCGAGCATGTCGCCGTGATCCGAAGTCAGCACGATGATGGTCTGCTCGGCCAGGCCGGCCGCATCCAGCGTCGCCATCAGCTCGGCGATCTTGTCGTCCACATAGGAGATCATGGCGTAATAGGCGCGGCGCGCGCCCCGGATGTGATCCTCGGTGACGCGATGGTCGCCACGGTCGTAGTTCTCATAGAGGCGCTGGCTATGGGGGTCGCGCGCCTCGGGCGGGATCGGCCCCACGGCGGGCAGGGGGATGGCGTCGGCATCGTAGCGGTCCCAATAGGCCTGCGTTGCATTGTAGGGGTCGTGGGGATGGCTGAAGGAAACCATCAGGAAAAACGGCCGCTCGTCGTCGTCGCGGGCGAGATCGTAAATTTTACGAGTGGCGGCGAACGCCACTTCGTCGTCGAAGTCGATTTGCAAGCTGCGCCGGCACGGCCCGGCCTCGACCACATTGAGCATGCTGTGGAACCACTCGAAGCGCTCATCGGGGGCGCGCCAGCTCGGCGTCCAGCCGAAATCCGCCGGATAGATGTCCGTGGTGAAGCGTTCCTCGAAGCCGTGCAGCTGGTCGGGCCCGACGAAATGCATCTTGCCGCCGACCAGGGTGCGATAGCCCATTCTGCGCAAGCGATGGGCGATCGTCGGGGTGGCGGCGGAAAACTCGGCGGCATTATCGAAGGCGCCGATGCGTGACGCCAACTGCCCGGACAACAGCGAGAAGCGCGACGGCGCGCAGATCGGAAAATTGCAATAGGCGGACTCAAACAGCACACCGCCCGCGGCCAGACGGTCGATAGTTGGCGCCTGGACCAGCGCATGACCATAGGCGGGCAGGGCCGAGGCCGCCAGCTGATCGACCATGATGAACAGAATATTGGGACGTTTCGCCACCCCGTGGCCTCCCCACGACAAGTTTCCTTGATTTAGCGCCTCAGCAGATTACCGTGGCAAGGCCTTTCCTCGCACCAGAGCACGATGCCGATGTCTGAAGTCACCCTCAATTTCACCAGGGAAGAATACGCCGCCCGCCTGGCCAAGACCCGCGCCGCCATGGCGAACGCCGGGGTCGAGCTGCTGATCGTCTCGGACCCCTCGAACATGGCCTGGCTGACCGGCTATGACGGCTGGTCCTTCTATGTCCATCAATGCGTGCTGGTGCCGCCCGAGGGCGATCCGCTGTGGTACGGGCGCGGCCAGGACGCCAACGGCGCCAAGCTGACCTGCTATCTCGCCCCTGATCGCATCATCGGCTATGCCGATCATTACGTACAATCGACCGAGCGCCATCCGATGGATTTCCTCAGCCATGTGATCGCCGAGCGCGGCTGGGACAAGTGCGCCATCGGCGTCGAGATGGATAATTACTGGTATAGCGCCGCCGCCCATGCCGCCCTCCTCAAGCATCTGCCGAAGGCGCGGTTCATCGACGCCACCGCTCTGGTCAATTGGCAGCGCGCGGTGAAGTCCGAGGCGGAGCTTGGCTATATGCGCACCGCGGCGCGAATCGTCGAGAAGATGCATGGGCGGATCGCCGAGAAGATCGAAGTGGGCATGCGCAAATGCGATCTGGTGGCCGAGATTTATGACGCGGGCATTCGAGGCATCGATGGGGCGGGGGGCGATTATCCCGCCTTGGTTCCCCTGCTGCCGTCGGGCGCCGACGCCTCGGCGCCCCATCTCACCTGGGACGACAAGCCATTGCGCCAGGGCGAGGCGACCTTCTTTGAAATCGCCGGGGTCTACAAACGCTATCACTGCCCGCTGTCGCGAACGATCTTTCTGGGCACGCCCAATCAGGACTTGCTGGACGCGGAGAAGGCCGTGCTCGAAGGCATGGACGAAGGGCTGGAGAAGGCCCGCCCCGGCAACACATGCGAGGATATCGCCACTGCTTTCTTCGCCGTGCTGGCCCGCCACGGCATCGAAAATGACAGCCGCACGGGCTATTCCATCGGCCTGTCATACCCACCCGACTGGGGCGAGCGCACCATGTCCTTGCGCGCCGGCGACAAGACGGAGCTTCGGCCCAACATGACCTTTCACTTCATGACCGGCTTGTGGATGGCGGACTGGGGCCTGGAGATCACCGAAAGCATCGTCATCGGCGAAGGCGGCGCTGAGTGTCTGGCCAGCGTGCCGAGGCGGATGCTGGTTAAGGGCTGAGATTATCCTTGTAGATCACCCCGCCTTTCATGATCAGGGCGAGATGCTTGCCCTGGCCTTCGAGCAGGCTTAAGTCGTCAAGCGGGTTGCCGTCGATGGCGAGCAGGTCGGCGTAGGCATCGGGCGCGATCACGCCCAGCTTGCCCTCGTGCTGGAAAAGCTCGGCATTGCCCAGGGTGGCGGACCGGATGATCTCCAACGGGGTGAGCACCTCGGCGCGGCGCGAGAATTCGCCCGACTGATAGCCGTGGCACTCGCCCAGCAGGTCGGTGCCGAAGCCCATCTTGACCCCTGCCTCGCGGGTGATTTCCAGGGAGCGCAGGCCGGCATCGCGCACATAGTCGATCTTATCCAGGCTGACCTGGGGCATGCCCCATTGGCGGCCTTCCTTGTGCAGCGCCTCGTAGGCAACCAGGGTCGGCACCATGAAGGCGCCGTGTTCGACCATGGTTTCGGCGGTGGATTTGTCGACCAGGTTGCCATGCTCGATGGAGCGAACGCCGAGGCGGACGATGCGGTCGATGGCCTCGGCGGTGTAGGCATGCGCCATGACATAGCGATGCCAGGAACGCGCCTCCCAGACGACGGCGCTGATTTCGTCGGCGGAAAATTGCAGATTATCCACCGGGTCATCCGGCGAAGCGACACCGCCCGAGGCCATGATCTTGACCTGCGTCGCGCCGCGTTTGAGTTGCTCCCGCGCCGCCTTCTGTACCTCTGGCACACCGTCAACGACGATCGCCATCTTGGCGTTGTCGATGCAGCAGGCGCACATGTCGCCGCTCCAGACGCGCGGGCGCATATCGCCGTGACCGCCGGTCTGGCTCAGGGCATGACCCGAATAGAACAGACGCGGCCCTTCGAACAGGCCGTTCTCGACCGCCGCCGCGATGCCCCAATCGGCGCCGCCGGCATCGCGCACGGTGGTAAAGCCGCGCGCCAGCATGGCCTTCATGATCGGCTGTGCGCGCGCCGTGGTGAGAGACATCGGTTCCTCGGCGTTGCGCTTGAGGTCCATCATGGTCGAGGTCACATGGACATGGGCGTCCATCAGCCCCGGCATCACCGTGCGCCCGGCCATATCGAGGCGCTGGGCGTCCTTGGCCCCGAGGCGCCCTTCGTCGATCTCGGCGATGCGCTCGCCGTCGATCAGAATGTTCACATCGGCCCGCATGGCGCCGTCGGCGCAATCGAGCAGGGTGCAATTTTCAAGAACGATCTGGCTCATGGGTTTTCCTTCCAGGCGGGCCTGTTTTACAAGACAGCCAAGACTTCTTTTGGATCCGCTCTCTGTCGGTAATCAGGCCCACAATCGGCAAGCAGTATGCGTTGATCGCTACCGATGGCATAGGTCGCCGTGACAGGGACGGCCCAGGTTCCATTTCCATTGCGGTCACCGACGTCGGTGCTCAAACTGCCCAGCATCTCCTGTGCTATCGCAGGCAGCTCAAACGCTAATCCGTATACGTCCGCTGTTTCGTTGTTCAAATCGCTGAGCAGTTCATAATCGAGTCCGGCGGCTTGCTTATAGTCACTGCATATGTTTGGGGTTTCCGGTGCAATGGCCAATAGTGTAGCGTCTTTGGCCTCCAGCTCCGGCAAGGCGCGCTGCCATGTTGTCAAAGCGGCATTGCAGAAGCTGCACCAGCTACCTCGATAAAAAGTCAGGATGACCGGCCCTCTGGAAAACACATCCAGCAGGGATATGTGATCACCGCTGGTTGCCATCAGAGAGAAGTCCGGCGCGGTGTCACCCAAGCCAATCACCTGAGCCGCCGCCAGGTGTGTTTCCGCCGCGGCAACCTGGGATTCGAACAGGGGCTTAATGTCTTCGCCGAGGCGCCCAAGGAGTTCATTTTCCACGTCCTTGAGAATTTTATTAATCGACATATCCCAATCCTGTGTCCCCTAGGGAGCCGTTCGCTTATTTTTCTGCGACAACCATATCGGCAGTATCGATTGCCTGTATAGAGTGAAACCTGACCATGACCCAACAGAACGACAACGACGACCCACCCCCCGGCCGCATCCCCGTGATCGGCAATCCGGCGTTCCGCAACGCCGATTTCCGTCGGCTGTTGGCGGCGTCGGCCTGCAGTTTTATTGGTATGACCGGCGAGCAGGTGATTATCGGGCTGTTGGTGTTTGAAATAACCCAATCGTCGGCCTGGGTAGGCACGGCCCTGGCGCTCTATTACCTGCCCCTCTTGGTCGCCGGGCCTTTAGCGGGTGCGGTCTCCGACTGGCTTGATCGACGCGCTCTGCTCAGACGGTTGGAATTTGCCATCCTGACCAATCTAATACTGTTTGCAGGCGCGACCGCCATGGGCTGGGTCGCGCTCTGGCCGATCCTGCTGTTCACGGCTGCCGCCGGCAGCTTGCGCGCCATGCACTCGCCTGTGCGCACGAGCTATGCCTACGACATCGTCGGCGGCAAGCAGATCGTCGCCAGCCTGGGGCTGCTCAATCTGGGCACTCGCCTGGGCGCGCTTGTGGGCGCCCTGGTTGCCGGGGCGGCCATGGAAAACTTCGGCACCCCGGTCGCCCTGCTCGCCCTCGCCAGCGCCCATGGGGCGGGCTTCATGCTGCTGCTGCGCTTGCAATACGCCGGGTTCGCGGCGCCGGTCAACCGGGCGCCGCTCCTGCAGAACCTGCGTGAATTCAAGCATGAATTGCTGAACAACCGGGTCCTCCTGATGTTGATCCTGCTCACCGCGGCGGTCGAGCTGTTCGGCTTTTCCTTCTCTACGGCCATGCCGGAGCTTGCCGCGACGCGCTTTAATGTAGGGCCGGAAGGGCTCGGCTTGATGCATGCCGCCCGCGCCACCGGTGGCATCGTCGCCAGCCTCGCTCTGTCCGCCATGGGGGGCCTGGAACGTAAGGGCACGGTGTTTCTGGTGGTGATCTATGCGTTCGGCGGAAGTCTGATTTTGTTATCCGTGTCCGAGCCGTTTGCCCTGGGCTTGGCGGCGCTGGCCCTGGTCGCCGTCATGGCGACCGCCTCGGACGTTCTGACTCAGAGCATGGTGCAGCTCAGCGTCGCCAACGAGCTTCGCGGCCGGGCTATGGGGACATGGTCCCTGGCCATCGGCTCGGCCCCTCTCGGCCATCTCATCATGGGCGCGCTAGCGGTGGCCATCGGCGTCGGCGGCGCGCTTGCCATCAACGGGGCGGCGCTGATCATGCTTGGCCTGATCGCCACAATCACCGTGCCGGCCTTGCGTAAATTATGAGGCCGTCGCGGTCCTACACCCAAACGCATAGGGGCGAGAGGGGAATCAGCTCCGTTCGGGCGCGCCGGGCCGCGCCAGCAGGTTAGCGATTTCGCTGTCGATATCGGCGCCCCGGTTGAGCACCCCATCGACAGCGGCGGCAATCGGCACCTCGATGCCGTGTCGCCTTGCCAGCAGCACTGTCGCCTGGGCGCTGGCGACACCCTCGGCCACGGTGGGCCGCCCCGCCAGATAGTCGCTCAGGCCCTGGCCCTGGCCGATGGCCATGCCGAGGGAGAAGTTGCGCGATTGCACATGGCTGCAGGTCAGCACCAGGTCGCCGAGGCCTGAGAGGCCCATCAGGGTTTCGCGCTTGGCGCCCAGGGCAGCGCCCAGGCGAGCCATCTCGGCGAGGCCGCGGGTGATCAGTGCTGCAACCGCATTATCGCCAAGGCCGCGCCCCGTGGCGATGCCGCAGGCGATGGCGATGACGTTCTTGACTGCCCCGCCGATCTGCGCGCCGATCGGATCGTCGCCGTGATAAGGCCTGAAATTCCGGCTGCCGATGAGCCCGGCGAGGCGCTCGGCGAGGGCCCCGTCGGCGGCGGCGAGGGTCAGGGCGGTCGGCAGGTCGCGGGCCACCTCACATGCAAAGCTGGGTCCTGAGAGCACTGCCAGGGGCGCTTCGGCCAAGGGGGTGTCCGCAAGGCTTTCGGCGACGACCTCGCTCATCAACGCGCCACTGCCGGTCTCGACGCCCTTGGCGCAGATCACCAACGCCGTGCCGGGCGCCAGGGTGGCGGCCAGGTCACGGATAACGCTTCTGGTGTGCTGGGCCGGGGCGACCAGCAGCAGGACATCGGCATCGGCGGCCTGGACGAGGTCGGCGGTGGCGCGGATTTCAGGGTCCAGGGCGATGCCGGCCAGGTAGCCGGTGTTTTCGTGGCTGCTATTGATGGCCTCGACGGTTTCCGGCTCACGCGCCCAGAGCACAACCGAGCAGCCGGCCCGGCGCACGGCGGTGGCCAGGGCCGTCCCCCAGGCGCCGCCGCCGATAATGCCGATGCGCGTCTGCTCACCCATGGCCGCCCTCCTTCTGGCGTTAAGTAGACACTACTCCGCCGCCTGGATGCAGCCAAATGCATCGCCGGTCTCGCGCGCCAGCTCTGCGCAGAGAAAATCGGCGATCGCGCCCATGCCGCGGCCGGGCAGTCCCGCCTCGGCCTCGGCCTGGGGATTGTAGTTGGTGTTGGTGTTGATGTCGTAGGTGTAAGCCTCGCCCTTGGCGTCGACAATGAATTCGACGCCGGCGACCTCGATGTCGTTGGCCGCCAGGAAACTGGCGTAGCGCTCGACCAGCGGGTGGTGGAAGTCGGGCAGCACGGTGAACAGGTTGGCCGGTTTGCCGTCGGCGAGGCGGCTGTTTTTACCGGTGCCGCAGGCATCCGCCGGGCACAGCTCGAATCCCTCCGAGGTATCGACGCGCACGGCATAGACCAGGCGGCCGCCGACGAATTCGACCCGGGTAATGAACGGCTCGGGCGCCTGAATATATTCCTGTACCAGGGTGACACCATCGACCGACGGTTCGAAATCGCGCCCGGCAACATACTCGGCAAAGTCCTCGTGGTTGAAGAACAGGTGTACGCCGAGGCCCTTGCCGGCGCGGTTATGCTTGCTGATGAACGGGCCGTCGAAGCCGAGTGCGGCCTCGATGATCTCTTGGCGGCCGACCGCGGCGACGGTCCTGGGCGTGCGGATGCCGTGGGCCTCAAGCGCCGTGTATTGGGCGACCTTGCTGACTTCGAGCTGCAGGGCGCGGCCCGAATTGACCAGGCGGCGGCCGTGGCTTTGAAGCCAGGCGAGGACGCAGCCGGTGTATTCGGGGGCGAAGCGATGGTCGCGCGTGTGCGACGACGCGCTCATGCGGTTGTAGAAAACGCCCTCGGGGGGCGCCTCGGCGAGGTTGAGCGTGCCCTGGTCGAGGAACCACTCCTCAAAGGGCAGGCGGCGCGCTTCGAAGGCGGCGCGTAAGGGCTCGATCCACGCTTCGTTTTCGTGGATGACGTAGACTTTGGCTTGGTTCATCGGATCCCTCCCGTCAAGCAATGTTGGACCGGGCGGGCAACAAAAAAGCCCGCCTCAGCTAATCGGGGCGGACTTCGCCACCGCTTTAGCCGTATTTATTGAGCGCCCGCAAGCTGATGTTTCAAATCGGCGCTAGATCGAAATATAGGGTGCAGCCCCCATAGGGTCAATATGTCGGCGATACAATTCAGCGGTCGAACCCACCCGCGTTTGTCTGGCGGGATACTGTTCAGCTACGCAAGCCAGATGCCGTCTTCAATCGCGGTGCCGACCAGGGTGATATTTTCGCCGCTTTCGCTGAAGCCGATCAGAACGTCGGCACGGTCCAATTGGCCGCTCTCCAGGAGGCTGTTCCAGCTATCGAACCCGGCCTGGTCGGGCGCTCGGTTGAGAACATTCGCATAGAGGGCGGTGAGAAACGTATCGACAGTCGAATCGGCGCCATAAAGGGCGACGAACTCGGCGCTCACGAGAAAGGCGCCCGAGAGGCCTTTGAGCGTTAAGCCGTCATCGACCACGCCGACATTGACGGTCAGGCCCGGCACGTCCGGCGTGCGGCCGAAAGCGGCTTGGTAGAGCCGGTAGGTCTGCCCGGCGTTGCCATCGAGATCGAAGGCCAGGCTGCCGTCGCTGAAGATCACTCTGTCGACATCGGTAAGCGTGCCTTGGCCGGCGGGACCATTGATGGTGATGACCCCGGTGGCGCTATCGAAGGAGACGATACCGGTCTCGAAGATGCCGTCATATTCCACCTCGATCCGGCCCTCGGCCGTATAGGTGACCAACTCGGTGGTCACGGAGTCCGATATGTTGGCGATCAGCGTATAGCTTGATTGCGCGCTCTCCCAGGGCGAGATTTCGAGAAAATAGGTCTCGCCCTGAGTTACCGTCAGCTCGATGGTTTCATCGGCGGTGCCGGCCAGGAATGAAGTGCCGATAAGAGTTTGGTTGCTGTCATAGAGGAACATATCGATATCCGCCGACAGGCCGCTCATATTGAACCAGAGCAGGCCGTTGGAGGTCGTCTCCAGACGGTAAAAATCCACCAGATCGGTACCGCCGATATCCTGAACGATTTCCGATCCCAGGGTGAGATCGACTGCGGTGGCAATAGTGTCGCCGGCGTCGGTCGCCGTTAGATCCGTGGAAAAGGACGTGATCAGTTCATAGGTCGATTCATTATCCAGGTAGGGATAGACGCGGACGTAATAGGTTTCCCCCGCGGTGACGGCGTAGGCCAGGCTTTCATTGGCCGATCCGCTGGCGACCGAAAATGACAGCAGCGCCCCGGCTGAATCGAGGAACTCAAGATCGATGTCGGCGGACAAGCCCTGCAACTCGACGGTGACCAAACCGGCCGCGCTGGCGGTGAATTTGAAATAATCGTTTTCGTCGCCGCTAAAGCCGATGGTCTGCGATACCGTTCCCGGCAGAGAGATATCGGCGGCGGTCGATAGGCTATCGTTGCCGTCGGCGCTGGTGGTTGTGCCGCTCGATTGCAAATCGATCGTCAAAGCGTATTCGCTTTGTGCGCTCAGGAAGGGGTCTACGTTGACGTAGTAAGTGCTGCCGGCCGTGACATTGAGAAAGATCTCTTCCGACGAGGCGCCGGCGAAAAGCGAACTGGCAAGGAATCCGCCAACAGAATCCAGAACAAATAAGTCGATATCCTGGCTGAGGCCGGTCAGGGTGACATGAAGCTCGCCGTCGCTGTCCGGCCTGATCTGGAAAAAATCGCTGACATCGCCGCTAAATCCGACCGATCCGGTGAGGCTGGTCGGCAAGGCAAACCATGCAGCGCCGAGCAGCGTATCCGAAGCGTCAGACGACGTGCTGGCGGCAATCGAGGCGGTAAGCGTGTAGCTGCTTTGCGCATCGAGGTAGGGGTGGATATTGAAAAAATAGGTCGAGCCCGCCGTCACGTCATAACTCAGGCTCTCGGCGCTGGTGCCCGGCAAATTCGATTGGCCGACCAAGGTTCCGCCGGAGTTGACGAAATAGAGGTCAATATCCTGGGCCAGGCCGGTCAGGGAGGCGGTCAGTGTTCCGCTGCTTGCAGCAGTGAATGTATAGAAATCGTCCGGATCACCGTCAAACCCGACATAGCCCGACAGGGTGACATCGAGAGATATAAACGCCGCGGTCGCCAGCGTATCGTTGCTGTCGCTGGTTACCACTGGATCAGCGTCGCCATCGGTCGTGTCGTCGGTAACCGTCGTCAGATCAGTCGCGGTGGTGCCGTCCGCGGCGCGGATGGCGTCCTCGATGGTCAGGGCGGCGCCGCTGCCGAATTGCAGAAACTCAATGCTGCTCAAGCTGTCGGTGCCGTCGTCACCGGTGATGCTGTATTGAGAGTTACCAAGATCGGTGATCGTGTAGCTGGTGACAACGCCGCTGTAGCGCGCCGTATCGTTCCCCGTGCCGCCGATCAGTTCATCATTACCCCCGGCGCCCGTCAAAATGTCATTGCCGGCGCCGCCATCGAGGCGGTTGTCGAGTTCCTGTCCGATTATCTGATCGTTGCCGGAGCCGCCGACGGCGTTCTCGATAAAGGCGTTGAAAGCGATGGAAACATTCGCCGTGAGGCCGCCAACATCACTAAAGGCGCCGTCGTTAAGGTCTATATTGGCATTATTGGCAAATCCCGAAACGTCGAGGGTATCCGTGCCGCCGGCGTCCCAGATCGAGACAATCGGCGCCTGGGTATAGAATCTTGAGGAGAAGTCGAACACGATGCGGTCGGCGGTGCTGTTAAAGCCGTAGACCGTGTCGCCGGTCCTGGTTGACTGATTGGCGCCATAAATTGCCTGGATCGTGGCAATATCGTGGAGCAGCGGGGTTGCCGCATAATTGTTAAACCCGTGATTGGCGCCGGTGTTGCTGGCTGCCCAATAGGACATGACGGTGTACTGCAGGGAATCCTGCTCATATTCGGCCTGATCGCGATAGCTAAGCACAGCGCCCCGCCCCGCGTCATAATTGCCCGGATGGTTGAGACCCAGGGAATGGCCGAGTTCATGGACCAGGGTCAGCAGACCATAGCCACCCGGATCAAGCTGAAAATTGCTCGACTGGTTGGGATTGATGAAGACATCGCCAAACGGCGGGAAATAGGCATATGCCTGCCCGGCGTTGGTATAGTTGACGAACAGAATGTCGGCGGAAGCCTCAGCGGGCTCGACAAAATCTATATTGATCAGGTCTTCCCACAGGCTGATGGCCATGCGGGCCGCGGCGCGCTGGTCGCCGTTAAACGGTGTTAAGCCGGTCGATTCTCCGTTTGGAAATCCGCCTGCCGGGATTGCCGTCGCGAAGCCATAGCCAAGCTGGCTCTGAGTCCAGTGGGCGCCGCTGTCTAGCTGGGCTATGACCTGGGAAAGCGTGAATTCGTGTGTTGGATCCGGCATGCTGTTGCTCCGAGTTTCTTCGGCGCCTAACGCAGCAAATTTTCGTCCACTCGATCGCTCGGGCCTTTACTGCGTCAGAACGGCTATATTTAACACCAGGCTTACGGCTTTGTCTGTGACAGGCATCACTCCGGGAACAAGTCCCAATCTATCGCAACAAAGCCGCTAACTGACCGGTCAGAGTGGCCTGCAACGCATCAGCATGGTTAACGATGCTAAAGGAGTCTAGCGTGACGGCATCGAAAATCAAGATTTCGGGCCGGGATCCAAAGAATGCCCCGGGGGGACCGTTCGGGTTATGACGGAAAAGTCGCGACGATAAAGCCAGGGCAACGCCTGAAAACGGCTCATCGCGCCACTCCAGCGCCGCATCGATCATAATTCCCGCGTGATCCGCTTCCAGCAGCTCTCCCTCAGGGCGCTGGCTGATCGCCACCTCGATCTTTTCACTGACACTGTCGGTGATTGTCTGTTTCGCCAGGTCGCAAATCAGCACCCGCGCGTCCTGTTCCAGTGGGGCCAGTTCCGGGTTGTCGGTCTGGCCAAACCCGCCGCCCAACTCGCCATTCACCCGGCAGACGACCGTAAGGCTGCGCACGCCACGCCATTCAGGCGTTTGCATGAGCGAGGTTTGTGAGCCTTCGGATGCGCTGGACATAATATCAGACTCCGTTTCCTGTGCACTGCAGCCCGTAACGGCCAATCCAAAACACAAAGGCAGGGTCGCTGCCAATCGACGCCAGCCCATCGCCATGCTCATGCACTGCCCAGCATGGCGTGGCCGAGAATGCTTGTGCTGAATAAAGGCTGCATGAGCGTCCCTCTCTCTAAACCTGTTTCGCCGCCAAGGATGCGCGTAAATTGTGCCCGCTGTCCAGCAAGGCGAGAGCCTGGTCCCTCGTTGTCTATTTTGCCTGATCATAAGTGCCACAGAAAAGGCTTTTGAGAATCCACAAAAGCTGTTCTAACATGTTGAAGATTAGAGAAATTCTAACTCAAGAGCTTGCCGCCTTTCGGATCAATCTCTTAGGGCTCAGGCTCTGTCGCCGAGAGGAGGGGTTGCGATGCTGGAGCGATTGGCGCGACACCCGGCCGGCGTGGGCTTTGCGGCGGTGGTGATTGCCACCTTGATCCTGCCCTGGACCGGTCTTGTTGCCTCGCTGGATCTCAAGATTATTGATCAGCAGGCTTTTTTCCTTCGCGCTTATGCGCCGCGCACGGTGATCAATGATGTCGTTGTTGTCGGCATCGACGAAGAGACCGATAAAGTGCTGCGCGAGCCCTATACCCTGTGGCACCCGCATCTTGGAAATTTCTTCAAAGCGATTGGTCTTCCCCCCATGAGTTGGTCCATCCCTATAGTTAGTAGAGGAGGATCAAGACATGGGAATCAAACGACACAGACCGGAAGAGATCGTCACCAAGCTACGGCAGGTTTAAGTTCT
>JAYGED010000130.1:0-8638 GCA_046582565.1 Alphaproteobacteria bacterium | reverse complement strand
CGCCTTCCAGGACGCCGCCTTCGATCTTGATGCCATGGACCGCCCCGATCGTGAAACCGAGGTGGCTGCGGATCACTTCGTAGCCCTGGTCCCGCAACTCGGCGGCGATATAGTTCGGGATGCGGTTGGAGATATCGATAGCGTCGCTGGTCGAGGAGAACCGGGGCACGGCCACGGCGCGGTCCATGGGCATGGCGAAATCCACCACATTGAGGATCGCCTGCAACACCCCCATGGCGATCTGGGTGCCGCCCGGCGCGCCGATCACCAGATAGGGCTCATCGCCCTTAAAGATGATGGTCGGGCAGATCGAGGAGAAGCGGCTCTTGCCCGCAGCGATCGATCCGGTGCGCCCGGGCCTCGGGTCGAACACCGCCATGCAGCCGTTGTACATGAAGCCCATGCCGTCGCTGACTACCCCTGATGGCATGCCGAGGCTATGGGTCATGGCGACGGCCCCGCCGTCCTTGTCGATGACGGAGATATGGGTGGTATGGGGCGATTCAGCCTGGCCACCGGCGCCCAGGCGCACCACATGGGCGACCTCGCCGCGTTTGATGGCGTCAGCGGCTTCGGCGGCATAGGCCTTGTCGGTGAGGTGATCGGGGATGGCGGCAAAAGCCGGATCGCCTACATGGGCGTCCTTGTCGATGGTGGCGCGCTTCATAGCTTCGCAGACCACGCGGATATATTCCGGGCTGTTATGGCCCATGGCGGCGAGGTCGAAATTTTCCAGGATATTGAGCATCTCGACCAGCATGATGCCGCCGCCGGGGGGCTGGTTGGTAGCGATGCGCAGGCCCCGATAGTCGCTCCACAGGGGCTCGCTCCGCGTGGTCTCATAGGCGGCCAGGTCGGCGGCCGACAACAGCCCGCCATGGGCCGCCATGTCGGCGTCGATTTCAGCGGCCAGGTCGCCGGTATAGAAAATATCCGCGCCGCTCTCGGCAATGCGGCGCAGGGTCTTGGCCAGGTCCGGATTCTTGATGCACGTGCCGGGCTTGAGGGGATCGCCGGCGGCGTCGGCATAAAGCTTTGCAGCCGCCGGGGTGGCGCGGTTGCGCTCCGGGTTGGGGGCGCGCCCCATATCCGAGCTGTCTGTCCAAAAGCGGTGTACATGGGGGCGCACGACGAAGCCTTCCTCGGCCCGGGCGATGGCCGGCGCCACCACCCGCGCCCAGGGCAACGTACCGAATTGCGCATGGGCCTCGCCATAGGCCTTGAGGCTTCCGGGCACGGTGATCGCCTGATAACCGATGTCGTTGACCCAGCCCTTGAGGATGAAGCCGAAGCCGTCGCGCGTCTCGCCCTCGATGAGGTCGGCCCACATCTCAGGGGTGGCTGCCGCCGGCACCTTGCCGTGGAAGTCTATGGTGGTGTGTGCGCCCTTGGCCGGCATGTAGATTTGCATGCTGCCGAAGCCGGCGATGCCGGCCATGAAAGGATCGACCACGCCCTGCACCAGGCCGCAGGCAACCGCCGCATCGACGCAGTTGCCGCCCTCGCGGAGCGCCAGGGCGCCGGCCTCGACCGCCTCGGGCTGCGGCGCCACAATCATTCCCTTTGTCATCGTTCAGTGTTCTCCTATTAGAGCTTGGCGGAAGCGGTTTTTGAGGATTTCGCCGTCCCGTGGGGGTAGCACCAGGGGTGGCGACTCGGCGCGTATCTTGATGGTTATAAACACCGGGCCACGCGCGTCGCGGGCCAGATGAAGCGCCGAGTCGAGGGCCTCCTCATCGCTCGCCAGGGCGGTCACCGGGAAGCCGGAGCTTTGCGCCAAGGCCGCGAGGTCGGCGCCCCAGGCGGTATGGGTCTGCTGCATGCCGGTCTCGCCGTAGCGCTCATTGTCGAGCACGACAATGGCCAGATTGGCCGGCGCACTCGCTGCAATTGTGGCCAGGGATCCGATGCCCATGAGCATCTCGCCGTCGCCGGTGATCACCAGAACCCGCCGCTCGGGTTGGGCGAGGGCGAGGCCGAGGCCGATCATGGCGGCGCCCCCCATGGCGCCCCACAGGGGGAAGTCGAGGTCTGAATCGCCGGCCGCGGCCACATCCCAGGCCGGCGCGCCGAGGCCCGCGACCACCAGCATATCGCCGCGATCCCTGAGCAGCGCCTCGACCACGGTGCGGCGGCGCAGGGGGAACTCTTCGCAATTACTCGTCATCATCGAAGCTCTTGATGCCGATGACCGCCTGGGCGATCAGCACGGCTGTGGCCGCCGGGCCCTCGAACGCCTCGCGGGTGGCCGTGGCGACCATCTCACCAACCGCATCGGCGGTCTCGGCGCGATGCACCCGGCAGGCGGCCAGCTCCAGCACATCACCGACGATGGAGCCCATGGGAACCTGCCAGGGATTGGTCTCGCCGCTCTCGCCGCGCATGGTGACGATAATCAGCAGGGGAAAGCGGCAGATACTGGTCAGAGACAGCATATTGACGCAATTGCCGATGCCGCTGCCCTGCATGAGCAACGCCCCGCGCTGGCCGCCGAGCCAGGCGCCCGCCAGCATGGCGACGCCTTCCTGTTCGCTGGTCAGCGACACCGTGGTCATCGCCGGATCGTCCTGGCACAGCTCGATCAGGCGGCTCAGCCCGCCGTCGGGCACATAGGCAATCTGGGCCACCCCGGCGGCGGCCAGCACGCGGTGGACATGATCCGGCCAATTTTCGGCCCGGGATTCAGCAGTTTGGGTCATCTTCTTCTGGCACTCCGGCGATTCGCCATGCATTAATAGCCCATCATTGCCGTGATGGCGAACCATGGGGGAATTGTTTTGGAGCAGGGATTCGGGCAGTCACCGTTGCGTCTGGAAGATACGCGTCTGCTACGCGGCGAGGGGCACTATACAGCTGACCTCAACCTTGCCGGCCAGGCCGTTATGTATATCCTGCGCACGCCCCATGCCCACGCGGATATCGCCGCCATGGATGCCTCGGCGGCCAGCGCGGCCCCCGGTGTCATCGTGGTGCTCACCGGTGCCGATGCCGCCCAAGACGGCCTGGGCGTCATGGCTGCCGCCGAGCGGCCCAACAACCGCGACGGCAGTCCGCCGTTTTCGCCGCCCCAGCCGGTGCTCGCCGGGGACCGGGTGCGCTATGTGGGTCAGCCCGTCGCCTTGGTCGTCGCCGAGACCCTGGCCCAGGCCCGCGACGCCGCCGAGCTGATCGAGATTGACTACCAGCCGCTCGACACTGTCGGAACCCTTGCCGCTGCCGCCGCATCCGACGCCGTGCAGCTCTGGGATGAAGCGCCGGGCAATGTCGCCCTCGACTGGCAGGCCGGCGATTTTGCCGAGACCATGGCCGCCTTCGATGCGGCCGCCCATGTCGCCAGCCTCGATCTCGTCGACAATCGGGTGATGGTCATGCCCATGGAACCGGTCGCCGCCCTTGCCGTCTATGACGAGGCGACGGGCCGCTATTGCCTCCAGGCCCCGAGCCAGGGTGTCCATGGCCTGCGCCGGGGCCTCGTCGAGACGGCCCTGAAGATTGAGGAAAGCGACCTCCAGGTGATAACTCCGGATGTGGGCGGCGCCTTCGGCCTGCGCGCCACGGCGATCCCCGAACAGGCGCTGCTGTTGTGGGCGGCGCGTAAATCCGGGCGGCCGGTCAAATGGGTCGCCGAGCGCGGCGAGGCCTGCCTCAGTGACCTGACTGCCCGCGATCATATCACCAAGGCCTGGCTGGCGCTCGACGGGGAGGGGCGCATCCTCGCCGTTCGCGTGGAAAACATGGCCAATATGGGCGCTTACGGCAGCCCGGGGGCTCTCACCATACCGACTGCCGGTTATGCGGCGGCGATTACCGGCTGCTATGATATCCCGACCTTTCATGTCGCCACCAAGGCGTTCTTTAGCAACAGCATGATGACCAGTGCCTATCGCGGCGCCGGGCGGCCCGAAGGCAACTATGTGATCGAGCGGTTGATCGACGTGGCGGCGGGGGAGCTCGGTCTTTCGAAGATTGACCTCAGGCGGCGCAACATGGTTCCGGCGGCGGCTATGCCCTACGCCACGGCAACCGGCGAGCTGTATGACTCGGGCGATTTTGCGAGCTGCCTCGATCGGGCGGTGGCGATGATGAGTGATGCGGACATCGATGAACGCCGGAGCGCCACCCGCAGCCGGGGCAAGCGATACGGTGTCGGTGTCGCTGCCTATGTGAAGATCAACGGCGGTGTTCCGAGCGAGGCTGCTCATCTCACGCTTAACGGCCAGGGCGCCGTGGCGTTGCGCATAGGCAGCCAGGACAACGGCCAGGGCCACCGCACGGCTTTCTCTCAGATCATCGTCGAAGAGCTTGGCCTGGCCCTCGAGTCGGTCGACCTCATCCAAGGCGATACCGACGCCGTTGCCAGCGGCCATGGCACCGGCGGATCGAGCGCCATCAGCGTCGCCGGCGTCGCGGTCACCCTGGCTGCCCGTAAGATTATTGAAGCCGGCCGGCCGGTCGCCGCCATGCTGCTGCAATGCGACGCGGCGGACGTAGAATTTACCGATGGCCAGTATTGCGCGGGCGAGCGCACCGTATCCCTGAGCGAGACAGCCAAGGACGCCGGCGGCCTCGAGGGGAGCGCTGACTATATTGCCGTCGCCAAGACTTTTGCCAACGGCTGTCATATCTGCGAGGTCGAGGTCGATCTGGACACCGGTCATGTGGATATTGTCGGCTATCGTGTGGCCGACGATATGGGACGGCTGCTCAACCCCATGCTTGCCGAAGGCCAGGTTCACGGTGGCATCGGCCAGGGCGTCGGCCAGGCCTTGCTCGAGGATTGCATTCTGGACGCCGCCAGCGGCCAGCTTTTGAGTGGATCGCTGATGGACTATTGCCTGCCGCGTGCCGACGACTTACCGTATTTCGCGGTGCAATTTGATGAGATCCCCTGCGTCACCAACATGCTCGGCGTAAAGGGGGTCGGCGAGGCCGGTGTAAGCGGCGCCCTGCCGGCGGTGGTCAACGCAGTGGTTGATGCTCTGTCCGAATTTGGCGTGAATCATATCGACATGCCGCTGAAACCCGAGCGGGTATGGCGCGCGATTTTATCCACTAATGGAGCAGTGGGATGACCGATCCTTTGTTTACTGATGATTACAAGCTCGCGTCTTATTGGCATGAAGACGCGCCCCTCGCAGTTCTGCCGCCTGCCGATCTGCCGTCTGAGATCGATGTCGCCATCGTCGGCGCCGGCTACACCGGGCTGATCGCTGCCCTGACGATTGCACGGGCCGGGCGCGGCGTGGCGGTGTTCGACGCAGAGGACGCCGGTTTCGGCTGTAGCACGCGCAATGGCGGCCAATGCGGCGCCGGCTTCAAGAACGGCATCGAAGACCTGGCGGCGACCTATGGCAAGCCGCGCGCACTGGCCCTCTATAAGGAGGCTATCGAATCGCTCGATTTCACCGGCGATTTTGTTGCAAGCGAGGAGATCGCCTGCGATTACAAATATTGCGGCCGTTTTATCGGCGCCCATGCGCCGGGCCATTACGAGGATCTGGCGCGTCGTTTCGAAACCAACCGGCGCGAACTCGGCATCGACTGCCATGTGGTGCCGCGTGCCGAGCAGCATAGCGAAATCGGTAGCGATGCCTATTTTGGCGGCGGCGTGGTGTCCAGCCATACATCGCTTGATCCCGCCAAATATCATGCCGGGCTGCTTGAGCGGGCGCTGGCCGCCGGCGTGGCCGTGCATCCCCATACGCCGGTGACCCAAATCGAGCGCGAAGGTTCGGGCTTCATGGTGACCACGGCGCGCGGTCGGGTTCGCGCCGGCCAGGTTATCGTCGCTACCAACGGCTATAGCAACAATGTGGGGTCCTTGCCCGAATTCAGCCGCCGGGTGATTCCCATCGGCAGCTACATGATCGCCACGGAACCCCTGGCGCCCGGCGTCATGGACCGGCTGATGCCCAAGGACAGGGTGACCTCCGATACGCGACGGGTGGTGCTCTATTACCGTGCCTCGCCCGACCGGACGAGGATCCTGTTCGGTGGCCGGGTGGCGCTTGCCGAGACCGATCCGGAGATCAGCGGCCCCCGGCTACACGCCATTCTGAGTGAAATCTATCCTGAGATAGCCACCGTAAGGATCAGCCATTCCTGGATGGGTTTCGTCGGCTATACCTTCGACAAGATGCCCCATTTGGGGGTGCAGGGCGGCCTGCATTACGCCATGGGCTATTGCGGATCGGGCGTCGCCATGGGCAGCTATCTCGGCCATAAAATCGCCCACAAGTTGCTCGGTAACGAGGAGGGCGATACCGCTTTCGATAACCTGCCCTTCCAGACCCGCCCGCTTTATTACGGCAAGCCCTGGTTCCTGGCGACCGCGGTCGCCTGGTACAAATTTCTCGACCGTATGGCGCGGTAACTTTAAGGCGGGATCTGGGTTACTGGCCGATACGCCGGGGCGCTTCAGAAAAATGTTCGACCTTTTGCTGCAGCGGGCGGATCGAGCTGATCGCGGTCTTGGCGATGACGACCACCACGCCGTCTTCGTTGACGAAGGGCAGGAAATTTCGCTCGTCATTGAGCATATCGACGATGCGTTCCTGAGGATTCAAGAAGAAATTACCGCGCAACGCGGAGCCGTCGGTCATGGAGACCTCGACCTCGGCCATGAGTTTTTACTTGACCAGACTCGATGACGAATACATCGAGATTCCTCCTTTGCCTGCCCCAGGCAGACAGTTGCACAGAACCCTCAGTGAGTCTACCGAGCCGCTAGAGCATCACCCGATCAAGTGGCGTCGCTTTCAGCGACCCAATTGGATATTGCGCTAGAGCGACTGCGAGCGAATCACCATCATTTTTTCGATCTGCATGTCGTGTAAGGAGTGGTGAATGCCGCCGACTCCGTGGCCGGATTGACGCAATCCTGCGAAGGGCATCCAATCGACCCGGAAAGCCGTGTGATCGTTGATCATCACGGCGCTGGCGTCGATATGGCGGTATACATGGAGCATGGTGTCGAGATCGCGGGTGCAGACGGCGGCCTGGAACGCCACGGGCAGCGAATTCGCCTTGGCGATAGCCTCGTCGATGTCATCGTAGGGATAGACACAGACCACCGGGCCGAAGATTTCATTGGTGCTGACGCGAACATCGCCCGGCGGATCGTAGAGAACCGTACAGGCGTAGCAGGAATCTGAAATTTTATTGCCGCCGCTCAATATCTCTCCGCCGCTGTCGGCTGCCTCGGCGACCCACTCCTCCACACGGGTGACTTCGCCGTTGCGGATCAGCGGTCCCACTTCCGTCGCCTCGCTGGTCGGATCGCCGATGGCCAGCTTGTCGGCAAGGCCGGCCATGCGCGTCGCCACCTCGCGGGCGATGGAGGCATGGGCGAAGATGCGCTGGACGGAAACGCAGACCTGGCCGGCATGGTAGAATCCGCCCTTGGTCAAAACCGGCAGCACATCGTCGAGGTCGGCGTCGGCGGCGATGATGACGGGTGCCGCCCCGCCATGCTCAAGCGCACAACGCGTCCCCGGCGCCAGCTTCGAGCGCAGCATCCAGCCCACACCGGCGCTGCCGATGAAGCTGAAAAAGCCGACCCTGGGGTCGACCACCAAAGCTTCCGATTGCTCGCGTCCCGCAGTGACAACTGCCTGGCACCATTCTTCCGGCAACCCGGCTTCATGCAGGATGCCGACAAACCGCATGCAGGACAGAGGCGTGACCTCGGCCGGCTTGATGATCACGGGGCAACCCGCCGCCACGGCGGGCGCCACCTGATGAATGATGAGATTGAGCGGATGGTTGAAGGCGCTGACCGAGACCACCGGACCGATCGGCTCATGGCGGGTAAAGGCGATGCGGTTGGCCGACACCGGCGTCACATTCATGGGGATTTCGCTGCCGTGCTGGGTGCGCAGGGCTTCGATGCAAAGCTTGACGCCATCGATGGCGCGGTCCACCTCGACAATGGAATCGATCAGTGGCTTGCCGCCTTCACGGGCCGCTTCGAGGGCGAGTTCGGCGGCGTTCTCCGACATAATTTGATGGGTCTTTTCGAGGATTTCGACCCGCTTATAGACCGGCAGCCAACCGTGGCGGTCTTTGTACAATCGCTCGGCGGTGGCCAGGGCCGTATCGACGGCATTGTTGTCGCCGGTGGCGATGGTGGCGATCGGTGCGTCATCATAGGGCGCGGTGACGAGGATGGGGTCCGATGCGCTGGACGCGCCCGGAATCATCAAGGGAAATTCCTGTAGCATTGTTCATACCCCGGCTTTTATTGCTTTGATTGCCACTGACACTAGAGCAATAGCCAACGCATTTGAACCATAAGGGTTCAATTGTGTCGGATTAAGGTGACCTAGCGCGCACCGGGCCAACACCCAAGTAGAACGCCAATAAAAAAGCCCCTGGGCAGGGGCTTCTGGTGTCTCGCGATTAGGTGCTGCAGATAGCGTCCGCGGGCCTACCCCTTATGGGTAGCGCCCGCGTCTGCTATTGAGCATCGTTGCCTAAGCTGGCAACGTTTCGGCTGCTTACAGCGCGGCGCCGACGGTGGTGAACATGCCTTCGAGGCTGGTGCCGAGCAGGCCGACAGCGGCGATAATGGCAACCGCGATACCGGCGGCGATGAGGCCATACTCGATGGCGGTGGCGCCGGACTCGTCATTGATGA
>JAYGED010000058.1:0-14897 GCA_046582565.1 Alphaproteobacteria bacterium | reverse complement strand
GGCGATCTGCAAGTCGCCATTAACCGCTTCATCGCCGAACACAACGATACCGAGGCAAAGCCATTCATGTGGAGCGCCAACCCCGACGACATCATCGCAGCCAGAAACCGTGGGTTCCAAGTGTTAGATTCAATCCACTAGAGGTTGATACGCCGATTTATCTCGGCGATGTCATGGAGACCGGGCCGAATGCCTCGGTCGGCCTGATCTTTATCGACAACACCACCTTCTCGCTGGGCGAAGAAGCGCGCATGGTGATCGACGATCTGATTTACGATCCCGATACCAGCGTCGGCTCCATGGGCATTTCGGTTCTCCAGGGCGTCTTCGTCTTTGTCACCGGCGAAATCGCGGCAAGCGGCCCCAACGCCATGGTGGTGACGACTCCGGTTTCCGTCATCGGCATCCGCGGCACCAAGGTCGCCGGCAAGGCGGCCCAGGAAGGCGAGGAAAATATCGTCTCCCTCCTGGTTGAGGATGACGGCGGCATCGGGGTTATTACCGTCAGTACGGATATCGGCCAGATCACGCTTGATGCATCCAACTACCTGGACAACGCGGTGATCGTCAGCAGCGCCCGCGCCGTGCCGCAGCTCGATACCTTCACGGCCAGCCAATTCGACAATACCTTCGGCGATACGGTTCGGGTTAATGAGAGCGCCGTGCGCGTCATGCAGGAACGCCGCCAGCAAGAGGAGAGCGAGCAACAGGACGGCGGCGGTCAGCAGGGCGGTGAACCTGGCGCCGCTGAGCCGGAAGATGCCGCCTCGGCGCCCCAAGGCGAGCCGGCGGCCCCAGAGGCTGAAGTGGTCGTCGTTGTCGGCGGATTCGAAAGCGATATCATCGCCATCGACGACGGCGGTCTTGCCGACAAACCCCCTCAAGAGCAGCTCGCCCTTGGCGACAGTCCCGGCCCAAAACCCGGAGAAGGTCCGGTAGTGAGTGGGCCGCCGCGTCTCATTACCGACAATGAGATCGACTTCGTTCCGATAGATGAATCCATCAACATCATCGACGTCTCCATCGTAGACCCTCCTATCGTCGAAGACCCGCCTATCGTCGAAGACCAGTTGGCAACCGGCGGCATTACCCTGACCGGCAGCGAAGCGGCCGACACGATGACCAGCGGTATCGGCGACGACCAGCTCTTCGGCCTCGGCGGCGATGACCAGCTCTTCGGCGGCGACGGCAACGACGTTCTGAACGGCGGCGCCGGCGACGATCAGCTTTTCGGCGAGGCCGGAGACGACATTCTGGTCGGCGGGTCGGGCGAGGGCAACGATCTTCTCGACGGCGGCATTGGAACCGATACGATCACCTTCGCCAGCGCAACGAACGCGGTCACGATCAATCTTTTGAACGGCACCGCATCAGGCGTCGAAACCGGCAGCGATAGCCTGACCGGAATCGAAAATGTTATCGGCGGAGCGGGCAACGACATTATCACCGGCAACGCCGCCGACAATGCCATCACCGCCGGCTTGGGCAATGACACCGTATTCGGCAGCGCCGGCGGTGACGCGCTCGACGGCGGCGCCGGCATCGATACGATCAACTACGCCAGCGCCACTAACGCAGTCTCCGTCAACCTCTCATCCAGCGCCGCATCGGGCGTCGACATTGGCAGCGATGTCCTGATCCGATTCGAGAACGTCACCACCGGTTCGGGCAACGACACCCTCGTCGGCGACACCAGCAACAATGCACTCGACGGCGGCGCCGGAACCGATACGCTGGTGTTGTCCGGCGCGGTGCTTGAGTATACCGTCAGCGATACGGGCGGCGTGGTCACACTGGTCGACACGACTGCTGGGCGCGGCAGTACGGATACCGCGGTGCATTTTGAGAGTTTCCAATTTACCGACCAGACAATCACCTTCGACGGCACCAATTTTACACTGGTGGCGCTCGACGACACGAACACGACTGACAACAATACGACCCTTGCCATCGCGGCCGCCGACCTGATCGCCAATGACATAGACCTCGACAGCGACACCCTGACGATTACGTCGATCGACAGCAGCGCGACGCTGGGCACCGTCACTGACGAGGGCGGCGTTACGTTTACCTACGATCCCGGCACCGCCTTCGACTCGCTCACCGAGGGCACAAGCGCGACCGACAGCTTCACCTACACAGTGAGCGACAGCACTGCCACTGACACCGCCACCGTCACCATAACCGTGATTTTCGGCGTCACCACCAGTCTGATTGTCGGCGACACGGATATCGAGACGTTCACGGCATCGGCCGGCGACTTATTCACCGGCGTCATTATCGGTAACACGTCGACCGGCGAGGGCTCCGTCACGGTTTCGAGCACGGCCACTCTCACCACGACAAGCTCCGGCATTTTCGTCGACAAGGCGGGCACCGGCACGCTGACGGTTGACAGCGGCGGCACGGTGACCCTCTCTCCGCCGACAGGCACCGAGGCGAGTCTGGACATCGGCAGCATCAGCGGCGCGAGTGGCACTGTGACGGTAACCGGTTTGGGCTCGACGCTGGTTGTGGCCAACGGCGACATCAGCGTCGGTGAACTCGGCACGGGCACGCTGACGGTTAGCGCGGGGGGGTCGGTGACGATCACAAAAACCACCGCCGATAACGTGAACATTGGCGCGGAATCCGGCGGCTCCGGTACGGTAACTGTTACGGGCTTGGATTCGAGCCTGACCACGAAAGGCCTCGACAACGAAGTGTCGGTTGGCGCCGTGACGAGTTCAACGGGCTCGCTGTTGATCGAGGACGGCGCCAAGCTCAATACGCTTCTGTTGCAGGTTGGCGAAGGCGGCACAGGCACGGCGACGATAACCGGCACGGACAGCACCGTCACCGTCTCCAACGACAACAGCCGGTTCAGCGGCACCGGCGACTCCTTTGCGGGTTTTGTGCGGGTCAGCCGGTTCTCCGGCAGCACCGGCACCCTGAGTGTGCTGGCTGGCGGCAGCCTCGCCATTCGCGCAGGCATCGGCACCAACACGGACACCGTAGGGCCAAGCCTGCAGGTCGCAACCGACGCGGACAGCACCGGCACTGTGCTGGTTGACGGTTCGGGCTCGATCATCGACATCACAACGCTCACCTCGAACGCCACCTTTGGCTCGTTCCTACAGCTCGGGGTTGGCGGCACCGGCGCTATGACGATTTCCAACAGCGGCGCGGTCAATCTTACCGGCGACAACAGCTTCGTGAAGCTAGGCCTGGGCTCCGCCGCGACGGGCGCCCTCAACATCTCGAGCAGCGGCTCGCTCACCATCAACGGTTCTGGCGGCAAGGCAGGTATGGATATCGGCAGCGTCAGCGGCGGAACCGGCGCCGTGACGGTTTCCGGTTCGGGATCGACCTTGGTGTTGAACGGCAACTCCGGCGGCCTTAGTGTCGGCGACAGCGGCACGGGTACGCTGACGGTCTCCTCGGGCGGCGCCGTGACCATCACATCGGCCGCCGGCGACAACCTGCTCATCGGTGCGTCCGCCGGCGGTATCGGTACGGTAACCGTCACGGGTTCGGGATCGAGCCTGACCACGGCGGGCCTCGACAACGTCGTGTCTGTCGGCTTCGCCGCAGGCGCCACAGGCTCGCTGTTGGTTGAGAGCGCGGCTCAGGTCAAAACGCTTTTCCTCGATGTTGGTCGGAATGGCACGGGCACGGCGACGGTGTCCGGCGCGGAAAGCGCAATCATCGTCTCCAACGACAACGGCCGGTTCAGCGGCGCCTTCGACTATGAGGCGGGCTTTGTGCGGGTCGGCAAGGAATCAGGCGGCGTCGGCAATCTGAACGCGCTGAACGGCGGACATGTCCACATCCGCCCGGGACTAACTGCTAACACAGACACCACGGTGCCCGCCTTAATAATCGCTAGGGACTTGGGCAGCACCGGCAGCGTGCTAGTCGACGGCTCGAACTCGATCATCGATTTGCTGTCGACAAGTGGAGCGGGCGGTGCATTGAACAACGGCGGCGAATTGCAGGTCGGCAGAGGCGGCGCGGGCGATCTTACAATTTCGAACAGCGGCGCGGTGAACGTCTCCGCCCTGGGCATTTTCTCGGTGGTCGACCGGCTCACCGGTTCGGTGGGTCAGCTCGATGTGCAAAGCGGCGGTTCGGTATCGCTCAATGCCCTCACCGGAACGTCGCAGCATATTCTCGGCGTTGAGAACATCTCGTCAGGCACTATGACTGTCACCGGTCAATTCTCGTCGTTTACAATGACCGGCGGGGTCATCGATCTCACCATCGGTAAATCCGGGACCGGTGCCTTGACCGTTTCGAATGGCGGCTCGCTCACGGTCAACAGCACCACCGGAAATTCATTCATGGTTATCGGCTCCGAAGCCAATTCGTCGGGCACCGTGACGGTTACCGGCGCGGGTTCGACACTCACCGTTAACGGCGTGACGCCGGCTATTTTTGTCGGCGTTCTCGGAGCTGGGACATTGACCGTTTCCGACGGCGGCCTGGTCACCGCCCAAAACGTCATCGTCGGCAGTTTGGGCACCATTAACGACTCCGGCGGGACCATTAACGGCACGGTCACTGTCACGGGCACGGTGGCGCCGGGCGCCTCGGTCGGCACCTTGACGGTGGACGGCGATTTCACCCTGAGCGCCGGCACGCTGGATATCGAAATCGGCGCCGGCGGCGATACAGATCAATTGATCGTCACGCAAACACTCGATGTGCGCGACGGCGTCGTCGAACTCTCATTCCTCGACGGCTTCCTGCCCGGCTCGGGCGAGACCTTCCAATTCGCCACCGGCGAAGGCGGCGTTCTGTTCGATGCCTCAGGGGTCTCGTCGGCGATTTCCGGGATCGCCGCAGAGGACATTAGCGCGCCGACCTTATCCGTCGACGGCAGCAATCTATCCGTAACCTTCAACGATTCCCTCAGCGCCGGAACCACGACCCATTTCTTCGGCAGCGACCGCGACGATACTGTCATCTTCGACGCCTCAGACAACCTCCGTGCCGATGGCGGCAGCGGCAGCGATACCTTGAAACTAGGTGGTGGCGGCGAAACTCTCGACTTGCTCTCCGTGGCCGCATCCCTCTATACCGGCTTCGAGGAGATCGATCTTGCGGGAACCGGCAACAACAATCTGATCTTGGACGAGCTCAGCCTGCAGAACATCACCGACGGCGAGAACGCCGGTACGTTGATTGTCTCCGGCGACGCAGGCGATGAGGTTACCGCCGCCGGTTTCTCGGATACGAACAGGGATGTGACTATCGATGGTCAGTCCTATTCGGTGCTAAACGGCAATACGGCGGATGTTACGCTTTTGGTTGATAATGATATAAGTGCGTCACTTGCTTGATTTTGGGTTGCGCAAAGGTGAAACTATTTAGCTGCATGGGTTCATGCAGAAGGTAGGTTAGAATGAGGCTATTAGTCGCGAGCGCGGTGTTAAGTTTGGTTTGGAGTCCGCTGTGGGGAGCGTCCCTCTCGGATGAGGTTACCTATCTGCTGGAGAATCATCCCCGGCTGAGTGCGGCGCGCAACAACATCTCCGCCGCCGACCAGGGCGTTAAACGCGCTTTCGGTGAATATCTGCCGTCGATCGATCTGTTCACCGATTGGGGCTGGGAGCATACCGACAGCCCGGGATTACGCTCGTCGCGCAACGGCCGCTCGCTCCATACGCCCAGGGAATCCCTCTCGGTAACCCTGACTGAGAATATTTTCACCGGGTTCCGCCGTGAAGCCAGCAACGAAACCGCGCGCCTGAACCGGGAAATCGCGGGAATCGAGCTCGAAGGAACACGCCAGGAAATTTTGTTTGAGGCGGTCTCGGCCTATCTCAACGTGTTGCGTCATTCCTCGCTGATCGGCTATGCGGTGGGCAACGAACAGAATATTCAACGCCAGCTCAACCTGGAGGACGAACGGGTTCAGCGCGGCGCCGGCATCACTGTCGATGTGCTGCAATCAAAATCAAGACTGCAGATCGCCAAGGAGCGACGCGTCGCATTCGAAGGCAATTTGCGCAACGCCATCGCACGTTACGCCCAGGTGTTCGGCACCCAGCCGGAGGTCGCCAGCATGATGACGCCGGAAGCGCCTCTTGGTTTGCTGCCGTCAACCAAAGAAGAAGCCGAGAAGATTGTGATTTCAGAAAGCCCGATCGTCGCCAACAGCAGCCGCGCCATCGATCTTTCACGGGAACGCAAGCGGAGCGCCCAGTCGCCTTACTATCCCGAAGTCGATCTCATCGGGCAGTATAATTATGAACAGGATGACAAAGGGACTATCGGCTCACGGCGCGACTATGTGGTGAAAGTTGAGGCCCGTTGGAATCTGTTTACCGGATTCTCGACCCGCGCCGATGTGGCGGATGCCACGTTCCGCAACATGGCGGCGGTGGACAACCACTCTTTCATTAATCGCAAGGTTATCGAGGACGTTCGCCTGTCCTGGGATCAGCTTGATACGGTGCGTGCCCGCGTGGCGTTGCTAGAGAACGCTGTCAACATTGCCTCCGAAGTTTATGTGGCGCGCAACAAGCGGCGCCTGGCGGGCCAGGAAACCCTGCTCGATCTTCTCGATGCCGAGAATGAGGTATTCATCGCGCAAATCAGCGCGGCGGATGCGGCCTTCGATTCGCGCATAGCAGTTTATCGTATGCTGTTCGCCATCGGGCGGATGACGCCGGAAGCCATACTCAACTAGAGCATCATCCGTTCAGTTAAATTGCTTTCAGCAATTTAACCGGCGGATAAAGATGCTCTAGATTCTTAAAAGCTAGATCAATTTTACCCGAGGCGATTGAACCTTACGGGTTCAATCGCCTCGGATATTGATCTAGAGCATCATCCGCCCGCCGCGGGCCTGATCGTCAACTGGATTATTTCGTCGTCGCCACGAAGACGCCGTCCCAATCCGCGCCCGGTGACTCTTCTTCGAAGATTTCGATGCGATCCTCGTAGAGATCATATAATTTATCGAGAACGCCATTCATCTTGCGGCAATCGGCAATCGCGCCGCGCGCTTCACCCCAATGCTGGCCACGGTAAGCCACCAGCATTTCCCCATGGCGCTCGGCGAGGGACTGGAATTCGGGACTGCCGCGCATCTCCGTATCGCCCAGCAGAGAGTAAATACGCACCGCTTCGTCCTTGCCCTTGACCTTGATCTGATCAAGCTCGACGGTGGCATAAGCTCCGGCTTTCAGGAGGGTGCCCTCGCCGATGACGATGTCCACCCCATAGTTCTTGGATTGGCCTTCGAGCCGCGCCGCCAGATTTACCGGGTCCCCCAGCACTGAATAATCGAAGCGTTGCTCGGAACCCACGTTGCCGACGCAGCACACGCCGGTATTCAGGCCGATACCGACCTTGATCGGGATGAAAGGCCTGCCCGTTTCTTCAGCCTCGGCCTCCAGCACTACGTTCAGATCGGCCACGCTGATCATCATAGCCAGCGCCGACTCACAGGCATGCATCGCATGCTCATCATCGTCCAGGGGCGCATTCCAGAACGCCATGATGCAGTCGCCCATATATTTGTCGATGGTGCCGCGGCGCGCCAGAATATCGTTGGTCGTCGGTGTGAGAAACCGGTTTATCAGGCTAGTCAGCCCTTGGGGGTCGGACTTGTAAAGCTCTGAAATACTTGTGAAACCACGCACATCGCAGAACAGCAATGTCATATCGCGCATCTCACCGCCGAGTTTCAACTGATCGGGATTTTCGGCGAGCTGTTCGACCAGGGCCGGCGACATGTATTGGGCAAAGGCGCCGCGCACCTGCTTCTTCTCATAGCCCTCGCGAACGTAGTTCAGATAGGTCAGGGCGCTATAGATCAGGAAACCCGCGATACCAGCGGTGATGACATCCAGAAGAATTCCGTGTGTCACGTAGAGATACCAGGAGGCTCCTATAAACATGCCGACCGTGCCGCCGCCGGCGAACATGCTCCATACCGCGCCCACATAGATGGCCATCAGCGCCATCAACACACAGAGGGCGAGGAGCGCCGCCAGCTCGGCGTAAATGGCATAATTGGGCCATTTCAGATAGGTCGGCCCGAGGGCCTCACGCTGGGCAAGCTGCTCGCGAAACTGCCCGATTTTCACCATATCGCGCTTGTCCTCGGGCACCTTCATCAGGGTATCGATGGCCCCGCGAATGCTTTGCCGTCCGATGTCGTCGAGAATCGTTTCAAGAAGCTGCGCATGAACCTCCACCCCCGGCATGGCATGGTCCACCGGCGTCGCCCTGATGTCGAGCAGGCCCACCGCCGAGGTGCCGACAACAACCAGATGGCCCGCCAGGCGGCCGGGCGAAAGATTACCCTCGAGAACATCCTTCGCCGAGATATAGCGCGCCTGGTCGTGGGGCGCGAAATTAATCCAGGTGCGGCCGTTTTGGTCGGTCGGGATGAGTAATTGCTTGGTCAGTTTAATGCCGTAGACGCCGAAAGCGTCGCCCATTACCAACATGCTTTTTCGACCCAGGGCGACCCGCAGCATCTCAATGGCCAGGGTCGGATAAAGCTTTTTCCCGACCCGCGCGATCACCGGCACACGCCGCACCACGCCATCGATTTCCGGTTGAATGGTAAACAGGCCGATGCCCGTGGCGTTGTCTTCGAGTTCCTGCAAATTTCGAGTCAATCCGATGAACGCGAACACAAAATCCACGGGATTGACGCCCTTGATGCCTTTGACCCCGACGCTCGACGACACGGTCTTTCGTTCGGCCATTGCAGCACTTGGCTTCGATGTGGTCGATTGACCCAGCACCACGCGGCTTTGTTTAAGCGTATTGGCAAACACTAAATCGTTGCTCGGCATTTTCATCAGGCTGTTGATCGTCGCCTCGTCAAGACCGGGAATCACCTTTGCCACATTGGCCGGCGAGGTGCGGTCGGGTTCGGCAAACACCACATCGAAGCCGACCACCACCACGCCGGCCTCCATAAGCTTGGTGACCAACTCGGCAAAAATGGTACGCGGCCAGGGAAATTGGCCATAGGCCGCCAGACTCTCCTCATCGATATCGATGATCGCCACCGGCTGGTTGGAGGGTACGCGGGGATGGGCGCGCTGATAAAAGTCGAAACCCTTGAGCCGCAGAGTTTGCAGCGCGACCGGATCCCATATGCGAAACGCGATGAACAGCACGGTCATGACGGTTGAGACTAAGAAGAGCAAACCCTTGCCCCGAATGGCCGATTGCAACAGTTTCTTCACCCGATCACCCTTTTAATCAATAGGCTTTTGATTTGCCTATTGTAACCAAACTTGGCCATATAAAGCTATGGAAGCGACAAAATCCAATTCCTGGCTTGGGCCTTTGTTGAAACCGCTTCGTCCTGCCTTCCGCGAAGTGATTGCGATGTCGGCATTTATCAATGTGCTGGCCCTGGCGCTGCCGGTGTTCATTCTGCAGGTCTACGACCGCGTGGTGTTTTATCAGGGCCTGGCCACGCTCAAAGCGCTGATTATCGGCGTTGCAATCGCCATCGGATTCGATTTCATCCTGCGTCAGGCGCGCGCCCGCCTGTTGCAGCGCGCCGCGGTCCATATCGACGCGCGGCTCGGCGAGGCGCTGTTCGATAAGTTGATCGCGCTGCCTCTCCGCACACTGGAGAGCAAGCCGACGAGCTATTGGCAGACCCTGTTCCGCGATGTCGACACCATGCGCAATATCTTTTGCGGGGCGACCGCCATTCTGGTCGCCGACTTGCCTTTCGTGGCGCTGTTCCTGCTGCTGATCTTCGTGATCGCCGAGCCCATCGCCTGGGTCATCGTCGCCGCCATACCCCTCTTCCTGCTGCTCGCCTGGTGGTCGGGCAGAGCGCTTGAGCGTATGACCCGAGACGAGCGCCATGCCGGGCTCGACCGGGACGGCTTGATCGCCGAGATGCTTGCTGGGCGCACCACGGTCAAGGCGCTGGCCCTAGGCGACGCCTATCGCTCTCGCTGGGAAGAGCGCCACGCCACCGCCATCACGCGGGCGTTTGGCCGGGGCTCCGCCGGGGACGGCTATATCAATACCGGGCTGGTCGTCGCCGCCATGACGACGGTCGCGGTCACCGGCTTCGGCGCCGTCGCCATCATCGAGCAGCAGCTCACCATCGGCGCGCTGATCGCCACCAACATGCTCGGCAATCGGATTATTTCTCCGTTCAATCAATTGGTCGGAGTGTGGCGTAACTACGCCCAGTACAAGCAGTCGCGGGACCGCCTCGGCGATGTCTTCGCCCAGCCCGCCGAACGGCGGACGAGCGAGATATCCCTGGAGCGGCCACGGGGCGAAATACTGCTCGACAATGTGAGCTTCACCTATGACGAGACACGCGCGCCCGCGATCGAAGGCCTGAAGCTGCAGATCAAACCCGGCGGCATGGTCGGTATCGTCGGCAACAACGGTTGCGGCAAGACGACACTGCTGAAGCTGGCTCAGGGCCTGTACCCGCCGGACCATGGTCGGGTCACCCTGGACGGCGCCGATATCGACCAGTTCACCCGCAATGAGCTAGCCCAATGGATTGGCTATGTTCCCCAGGACGCCACCTTGTTCTCGGGAAGCATCCGCGAAAACATCGCCATCGCCAATCCCGACGCGAGCGACGCCGAGGTGATCGAAGCGGCGCGACTGGCCGGCGCCCATGACGAGATTGTCGACCTGCCCAAAGGCTATGCCACGGATGTGGGCGAGGCCGGCGCCAAGCTTTCCGGCGGTGAACGCCAGCGCATCGCCATCGCCAGGGCGCTGTTGGGCGACCCGCCCGTTCTGCTGCTCGACGAAGTGACCAGCAATCTCGATCAGCCGGCGCAGGTGGCCTTGCGTGACACGCTGCTCAAGCTCGCCCCCGACCACACGATTATCCTGGTCAGCCACACGCCGGCCCTGCTGTCGGTTTGCAGCCATATTCTGGCGCTCGACCATGGCAAGGTGAGCCTGGCCGGTCCGGCGCGCGAGGTGCTCACCACCCTATTCGGCAAGGCCGAGGTTCGCGAAATCGGCGACCGGGAGCGCCAGTCGGTATGAGCAATAGCCAGATAAATAGTGGCCAGAAGAGCTATCGGCTCGACAGGCTGGTCAGACACACGCCGGCGCGTTACCGCAAGCTCGGCTGGCTGGTCATAAGCCTGATCATAGGGCTCTCCACCTGGGCCTATTTTGCCGAGCTTGAAGAGGTTGCCATCGCCTATGGCGAGGTGGCGCCCCAGGGCCGGGTCAAGGTGATCCAGCATCTCGAAGGCGGCATTATCCAGAAAATTTTTGTCACTGAAGGCGATATCGTGGCGGTTGGCGAACCGCTGATCCAACTCGACCTGACCGCCTCCGGCGCGTCGCGCGAGGAGCTCTCCCTGCGTCTCGATTCCCTGACCCTGGTGCGGGCCCGGCTCGAGGCCGCGGCGCGCGATAAAAAACCCGACTTTCCCGACGAAGTGGGGTCCCGGCGGCCCACCCTCCTGGCCAACGAAAACAAGATGTTCGAGGCCCGCCAGGCGCAACTGGAAGGCACCCTCAAGGTGTTGCACGATCGGGCTCAACAGCGCGAGCTGGCGGTCGCCGAAATCCGTACCGAATACACCTCTGTAACCCACAGCCTGACCCTGTCGCGCGAGATATTCGCCATGTCGGACGATCTGCTCGCCGACGGGCTGACGCCGAAGATCGAGCATCTCAAGCTGCAACGGGATGTCGAAGACCTGGAGGGCAATCTGGCGATGATCGAGGCGGCGATACCACGCGCCGAGGCGGCCCAGGCCGAAGCGCTGGCAAAGATCGAGGAGGAGCGGCTGAAATTCCGCAGCGCCGCACTCAGCCTGCTGGGCAAGACCGAGCTCTCGATTGCGCAGACCCGCGAAGCCCTCGCCAAGGCGACCGACACCCTGGCCCGCACGGAAATCCTCAGCCCCATCGACGGCGTGGTCAAGAGCCTGCGCTATCACACCATCGGCGGCGTGGTGGCGCCCGGCGATGCCATTATGGAAATCGTGCCGACCGGCGATAAGCTGGTTATCGAGGCCAAACTCAACCCCACGGACGTGGGCTATGTGCGGATCGGCCAGCCGGCAGTGGTCAAGATCAACACCTATGATTTCGTCCGCTTCGGCGGCCTCGACGGCGAGATCATCAACCTGTCGGCGGATTCCTATACGGATCAAAACGGCGCTATTTATTTCCGCGTCATCGCCCTCACCGACAGGAACTATCTTGGCGACCAGCCGGGAGATTTCCCCATCTCGCCGGGCATGGAGGCGCAGATCGACATCCATACCGGAACAAAGTCGGTGCTGACCTATCTCCTCAAGCCCGTTCTCAAGCTCAAGGGCGAGGCGTTCCGCGAACGCTGATCGCTCTATTCGTCGAGGGATATGGTGCTCATCAGCCCTTGAACGGGTCCCTGTCATCGCTTAGGCGATTGGACTATTCGATTTCGAAACCGTCCAGCGATAGCCCGAACGCGCTCAAAGCCTGTTCGGCGAATTCCACGTCCGCCTCGTCGTAATACTGCTTCCATTTGCCGATTTTGCCACCCCGGATATGGCTCTCGCCGGCGTCGCTCTGATCGCGTCCCAGGCTTGCTCCGAGGGATTTCTCAAGGTTGCGCAAACTTGAGGCGCTCGAAGAATTGAGCGCCTTTTGAAAGCAGGCCTCCGCCTCGTCGCTATCGAGCGCGCAGCCGAGGAAAGCGAGCAGGGCTCGGAAACTGCCGTCGCGATCCCGCACCATCCGTTCATAGGGCAGCATCAGGAGATTGCCTGCGCAACGCTCATTCATCACATGGAAAGTGAGGTACTGCTTGATATAGGCCTCCATGCCGACCCGACGCAGAAAGTCGCGCGCATCGGCGATCTTGATTTCGGCCCCATCCCCATCGATGAAGGTTCGGGTGCTGTCCTGGCGATGCTTGGCGGTGTGGCGAAAGAAGGAGACGCACTGATCGAGCGGATTGCGGTAGATATAGACGATGCGGATTGCCGGATTTTTAAGCGGCGAGAACACCGCCTCGTTGCCGGCGATGAAACGCCCATAGCCGTAATCATAGCCCGGATTGTAGAAGCTGAGCGCGTCCCAGGCGCTGCGCACGGGGCCCTGGCAATGCTCAACAAAGCCCGGACAAGTAGTGTGGATATGCACCTTACCGAGACGAAGCGCGTGGTAGACCTCAAGATCGAGCCGGGTGTTGAGAGTTGTCCGTCCCGACAGATAAAGATCGAGGAATTCGAGGAAATAAAACGACATCCAGGTGCCCGAACGGGGCATGGTGGCGATCAGGGCAACCGTATAGCCCTTGGGAACTTCGTGGCGCGCCATGCGGTGTATCCGTCTAACAGCTACGCGGCATGAGACAAACCTTCACCAGAGGGTGATTGCCAGAGGGTGATTGGTGGAGCCGAGGAGGTTCGAACTCCTGACCTTCGCATTGCGAACGCGACGCTCTCCCAACTGAGCTACGGCCCCATGATCAGCCACCCAATATCGAACGCCACGATATCGTTCAGCCAAGCGCCGGGATAATGTGGTTGGCGTGCGCACCCTGTCAAGAGCCCAGCCGGCCCCTCAAATGGCCCGCTCAATGATCGGGGTGTCGTCGAACGGCGGTTGCTCTATACTCCGCCGCCGAAGGACTATACTCCGCCGCCGAAGGAACCGCCAAGGGGCGGGAAATAATCTTACGGATGGGTGCTATGACGGCTATTATTTGGCTCATCGATCAAGTGATCGGACTTTATATTTTTGTTGTTATCGGCCAGGTGGTGCTGAGCTGGCTGATCGCTTTCAGCGTGGTCAACACGCAGAACCGGTTCGTCTATATGGTCGGTGATTTCTTTTACCGGGCCACCGAACCCGCGCTGAAACCTATACGCCGAGTGACGCCCAACCTGGGCGGGCTGGATATAGCGCCGATCATCCTGATCCTCGCCCTGGTGTTTCTGCAGCGCCTGCTGATCTTCGATATCGCCCCGGCCATGCTATAAGCCACCGGGTTCCGTGTCTTCTCCAAAACCGCCATACGAGGCCACTGCCGATGGGGTGCGCGTTGCGGTGCGCTTGACGCCCAAGGCATCGCGCAACGGGATTGCCGGCATGGCGGCCGACGCCGACGGCCGCGCCTATGTGAAGCTGCGCGTCACGGCGCCGGCCCAGGATGGTAAAGCAAACAGCGCTTTGCTCAAGCTGCTGGCCAAGGAATGCGAGCTCGCGCGCTCTGCCTTGCGCATCGCGAGCGGCAAAAAAGACAGAACAAAATCCATTTTCGTGGCGGGCGACCCGCCCTTATTAATGCAAAACCTACAACGCTGGATCGAGGATATAGAACATGCCTGAAGCCGCCATTATTGACGGAAAAGCCTTCGCCGCGAAATTGCGCGCCACGGTCGGCCGTGAAGTCGAGGCCCTGAAAACATCGTCCGATTTCGTCCCCGGTCTCGCGGTCGTTTTGATCGGCAACGACCCGGCGAGCCATGTCTATGTCCGCAACAAGGGCCGCGCCACCGAAGAGGCCGGCATGAACGGCCAGGAGTTCCGCATGCCAGACACGGCGAGCCAAGAGCAGGTGTTGGCCCAGGTCGCCGCCCTCAACGCCGATGACGCCGTCGACGGTATTTTGGTGCAGCTTCCCCTGCCCGACCAGATCGACGCAAGCGCGGTGCTCGACGCTATCGACCCGGCCAAGGACGTCGACGGTTTTCATATTCTGAACGTCGGGCGGCTCTCGACCGGCAACGATGCCCTGGTCCCCTGCACGCCGCTCGGCTGCGTCATGATGCTCAAAGACCGCCTCGGCGACCTCGCGGGCCTCGAGGCGGTCATCGTCGGACGCTCCAACATCGTCGGCAAGCCCATGGCGCAGCTTCTCCTGGCCGAACACTGCACGGTGACGATCGCCCATTCGCGGACCCGGGATCTTGCCGCCCTCCGCCGCC
>JAYGED010000041.1:0-7893 GCA_046582565.1 Alphaproteobacteria bacterium | reverse complement strand
CGTGTGCTCTTCCGATCTTGGTCGCGCTCGGGTGTATCGACACCGTAAAAGCACGAATGCACCGTCGGCGGGCTGGCGATACGCATATGCACCTCGCGCACGCCGGCATCGCGGATCATCTCGACGATCTTGGTCGAGGTGGTGCCGCGCACAATGCTGTCGTCCACCAGCACCACGCGCTTGCCCTTGATGGAGGCGGCATTGGCATTGTGCTTGAGCTTGACCCCGAGATGCCTGATCTGGTCGGTCGGCTCGATGAAGGTGCGGCCGACGTAATGGTTTCGGATGATGCCGAGTTCGAAAGGCTGGCCGGCCTCGGCGGCATAGCCGATGGCCGCCGGCACGCCGGAATCGGGCACCGGGACGACCAGGTCCGCTTCAACCAGAGATTCGCGCGCCAGCTCGGCGCCGATGCGTTTGCGCGCCTCGTAGACGCTCAAGCCTTCCATATAGCTGTCGGGGCGTGCGAAATAAACATACTCGAAGATGCAGAAACGGCTTTTTGTGGGGGCGAACGGCCGCAGGCTTTGGATCCCGTTATCGTTGACGACCACCACCTCGCCGGGTTCGATATCGCGCAGATATTCGGCGCCCATGATGTCGAGGGCGCAGGATTCCGAGGCCATAACCGGCGCGCCTTCGACCATGCCGAGGATCAAGGGCCGCACACCCTTGGGATCGCGCACGCCGATCAGGCTGTCGTCGGTCATCGCCACCAGGGAATAGGCGCCTTCAACCTGATACAGCGCATCGATCAGACGGTCGACCACGGTGGCGTGTTGGCTGATGGCGATGAGATGGATAATGACCTCTGAATCGCTGGTCGATTGGAACAGGCAGCCGCGGTCGACAAGCTGGCGGCGCAAGGCGGTGGCATTTGTCAGGTTGCCGTTATGGGCGATAGCGAGGCCGCCGAAGGCGAACTCGGCGAACAGGGGCTGCACGTTGCGCAGCACCGTATCGCCGGTGGTCGCATAGCGGTTATGGCCGATTGCCGATTGACCGCGCAGCCGGTCGATGACCTTGGCCGAGGAGAAATTTTCTCCGACCAGTCCGAGGCCGCGGTGGCTGTGGAATTGTTTGCCGTCATAGGTGACGATGCCGGCGGCTTCCTGACCGCGATGCTGGAGCGCATGCAGGCCGAGCGCCGCATGGGCCGCGGAATCGCTATGGCGATAGATGCCGAAAACACCGCATTCCTCGTGCAGCTTGTCGTCGTCGTAATGAGTCATTGCGTTGTGCCGATCAATCGGTCGAGTTCCTTGCGTTCAGCGCTGCTATAGCCCGATTGGTTGGGATTTGTCATCACCGGCGGCGCGTTCATAAGTGTGTCCAGGGCATCTTTGGTTTCCATGGCATCGTTGGCGAATTGTTTGGCGGTGGCGATGGCGCCCATCCATTCTTCGCGTTTATCAGGCGGCACGGCCTCGGTCAGCCACACCGCGCCGGTTTCGACCAGGGGCAGGGCGTGGGCCTCATGCACCCACACCGGTTGATCCTCGGGCGGTACGAACACCACCATGACCAGATAGGCGATGCAGACCACCAGGGCGCCCCGCGCCAGGCCGAACAGGAAACCGAGCGAGCGGTCGAGGGATTCGAGACGGCTTGTCTTGATGCGCCGTGAAATGGCCCCGCTGATCAGGGACAGCACCACCATGGAGACGATAAAGATGCCGCCGATGGTGATGGCGTCGATCAAAAGCGGAATACCGATATAGGGCGAGATTAAGGGTTTCACATAGTCGAAGCCGTAATAGGAGGCGGCAACGGCGGTGGCCCATCCGGCGATGGCCAGGACCTCGCGCACGGCGCCTCGGAAGAAAGCCAGGGCGGCCGATATGAGCAGGATGAAGATGATCGTGAGGTCCGCGACCACGCTCACCGGAAGATTGTTAGGGTCGAGATCCATGGCTCAGCAATCTCCGGTGAGAAGGTCGACGAGGTCGGTCAGGCGGGCAATCTCCCGAACTTCCAGGGGCATCTCCCGGTCGCCGTCATCGGTTTTCTTGCGCTTGGGTATGAGTGCTTTCGTGAAGCCCAGCTTGGCGGCTTCCTTGAGCCGATTATCCGATTGATTGACCTGGCGGACTTCGCCGGAAAGGCCGATTTCACCGAAGGTCACGCTGTTCTCGGGCAGGGGCCGCCCGCTGGTCGCCGAGATCAGCGCCGCCGCCACGGCGAGATCGGCGGCGGGTTCGCTGATCTTGAGCCCACCGGCGACGTTCAGATAGACGTCGTTGCCGCCGAGAGCCAGGCCGCAACGGGAGTCGAGCACCGCCATGATCATCGCCAGCCGCCCGGAGTCCCAGCCGACCACGGCGCGCCGCGGGGTGGCCAGGGAGGTGGGCGCGACCAGGGCCTGGATTTCCACCAGCAGGGGCCGGCTGCCCTCGACGCCGGCGAACACGGCGGCGCCACTGATGTCGCGGCCATGCTCCGAGAGAAACAGCGCAGATGGATTGGGCACTTCGGCAAGGCCGCTGTCGGTCATCTCGAACACGCCGATCTCATCGGTCGCGCCGAAGCGGTTCTTCACCGCGCGCAGGATGCGGAACTGATGGCTGCGTTCGCCTTCGAAATAGAGCACGGTGTCGACCATATGCTCGAGCACGCGCGGCCCGGCAATCTGGCCCTCCTTGGTGACATGGCCGACCAGCATCATAGTGGCGCCGCTGCGCTTGGCGAAGCGGATCAGCTCCTGGGCGCTGCCGCGCACCTGGGCGACGCTGCCGGGCGCCGAATCGAGGCTGTCTATATACATGGTCTGGATCGAATCAATGATCACCAGGTCGGGCGTCTCGCCGGCTTCTAGACTGGTCAGGATATCGCGAACGCTGGTTGCCGAGGCGAGCTTGACCGGGGCATCGGCGAGGCCGAGGCGCTGGGCGCGCAGGCGCACCTGCTCCGGCGCTTCCTCGCCCGATATATAGACGCAATGGGCGCCGTCTTTCGCGCAGGACGCCGCCGCCTGCAGCAGAATGGTGGATTTTCCGATACCCGGGTCGCCGGCGACCAGCAGGGCCGAGCCGGCGACCAGGCCGCCGCCGAACACCCGATCGAGCTCATCGATGCCGGTGACGCGCCGCCGGGCGACCTGATCCTCGCCCTGTAGGTCAACCAGCTCGATACGCCGCCCGGAACCGCTGCCGAGGCCCCTGGGCGCGCGCTCGCGGGGGATCTCCTCGATCACCGTATTCCAGCCGCCGCAGGCATCGCAGCGCCCCGTCCATTTGCCATGGGTCGCGCCGCATTCCTGGCAGGCATAGCGTTGTGCAGTCGCCGCCATCAGCCGAAGGGCCTCCAGAGTAAAATCAATTTAGGCAATACCGTGAGCGCCGCCAACAGGGCGATGAACATAGCCGAGGCGATCAGCACGCCGAAGTAGATCGTCGGGATGAAGTTTGAAAACACCAGGATGGAGAATCCGAAGATGATGGTCATGGTCGTGTAGAACACGGCCTTGCCGATATTGGAATGGCAGACATGCAGAGTCTGCACATAATCCTGGGTCAGGGCGTATTCTTCTCTGAAGCGGTAGATATAGTGAATGCCGTTGTCCACGGCGATGCCGATGGTGATGGCGGCGATGGTGATGGTCATCATGTCCAAGGGGATTTTCGCCCAGCCCATGACGCCCAGAACCACTCCGGCGCCGAGCAGGTTGGGCAGAATGCCGATAATCGACAGGGTGACCGAGCGGAACAACACCAGGAACATGATGGCGATTCCCAGCATCACCACGCCGATGGTTTTGATCTGCGATTTGAACAGGCTTTGCAGCATGTTGTTGTAGAGTACGAGAAGCCCGCTCACGATCACGTCCTGCTCCTCAAATCCGAGTGTCTCGATCAGGTCGCGCTGCACCGTCTCCAGCAATTCCTTGCGCCGTAAATCCGGCTTCGAATCCAACACCCGGGCAAACAGCCGCGCCTCGTTGTCTTCGATGGAGAGATAAGGATCGATCAGACTGGCTCTAACCTCGGGGGGGATTTTTGTGTAGAGCAGTGACAGCGCAAAGGCGTCCAGTTCTTCCTCGGCCAGGTCTTCCGCAACCCGGATCGCCGATGCGAGCGACAGTACCTTGCCGATTTCGGGCAGCCCATCGAGGTAGTCATGGACATCTTTGATGCGCTGGATCTTTGCCAGGGTAAACCAATATTCCGGCGTGTTGGCGTAGAGATCCTCGTACTCACGCTCCATTGCTATCTCGGCCTCGGTCATCTCCGCAAGCTCTTCGGCCGACAGGAAGTCGAGGGAATCACTTTCGAATTTTATCAGTATTTCCAATGGCGTCGTGCCGCCGAGCTTCTCATCGATGAGGGTGAGGCCCTGATAAATTTCCGTGTCTTCGCTGAAGTAGTTGATGAAGCTGTTCTCGACACGCAGCCGCATGATTCCCGCCCCGCTCACGACGGCCAATATCACCGCCAATGCCAGGATTTTGTTGCCCTGGGTTTCGGTCAGGCGGGCCAGATAGGCAGGCAGCAGAAACTTGTCGCTTTCGACCGTGGGCTTGGCTGTCGATTTTCCCATCACGATCAGCAGGGTGGGGAACAGCAAAAACGAGGTGGCAAAGGTCACCGCCAAGCCGGCGCTCATCATCAAGCCGAAGTCGATGACCGGTTTTATGTCGCTCACCACCAGAGAGCTAAACCCGATGATGGTGGTGAGCGCCGTATAGAGACAGGGCTTCACCATCTTATGGGTGGTGGCTCTGACCAGGGCCAACTGATCGTCGTCTGGATGATCCCGGTGGAGCTGCCGGTATCGAACAATCAGATGAATGTTCATCGAAATGGTGATGATCAGCATGAGCGCGAGAAAATTAGACGAGATGACGGTGACCTTCCAACCGGTCAGCCCCAACACGCCCACCATGATCAATCCGGCGTAAAAACAACTCAGCAACGGCAGGATGATCCAGCGCAATTGCCTAAAGATGGCGGTCAGAACAAGGATCAGAAATACCAGAACGCCGCCGCCGAAGACGATCAGGTCGTTGCGCACGAATGTCACCATGTCGTCGGAAATCATCGGCACGCCGCCGAGATAGAGAACGCCCTGTTGGCGGTACGGTTCGATGATGTCTCTGATCTGGGCCACGTCGAGGTGGCGCTGCGCAGTTAACATTTCATGGGCCTGATCGTAATCCCTATCGATGCGGCTCAGGATTTGCGCCTCTTCAGCGGAGAGGCCGGCGCTTCGCCGTTTGTCACGCAGGTCTTCGCGTGATTTGAGCAAACTGTTGTACTGTTCATTCTCGACCATCTCCAGCAACAAGGCGGTGGTTCGCCCATCCGCACTGATGATGAGTTCGCGGTAAATCTGGCTGTTGATCAATTCGTCTTTGGCCCGGTTCCGGTCGATTCCAGGTTTCTCCAGGCTAGGGATGTTGCTGATCATTTCCGCGAACGGCACGTCCGAACTTTTCATCAGGGGGGCATCGAGTATGGTGAACACCGTGTCCACGCTGTCGACTTTCCTGAGGTCTTCACGGAGTTGACCCAATGACTCCAAGGCCTGATCCGAAAACAGATCACTGTCGGGGGTGTAGGTAACGATGAGCAAATCGCCCGATGGATACCGCTCTTGGATGTTCCGAAACGTCTGGAGGTCTACGTCGTCTTCCAGCAGAAGTGAATCGGCCGAAGCGTCCAGCTTGAAATCTTTAGTGTGATACCCGAAGAAAACCAGAATTGAGAGCAGCAGGGCCAGAACGACTTTCGGTTTGTCGAGCACCAGAGTGTCATAGGCCTGGGCGGTTGGGGACTTCATGGGCTGATATAGCGGCGCTGGAAGCGCGGGCCCAGGCGGTTGAGAACTTCATAAGCCATGGTGCCCCCGAGAGCGGCGAATTCATCGATCGGGCAGACGCCACCGATCAATTGCACAGGGGTTCCGGGCCGGCTCTGATCGGGCGCCAAGGCGCTCACATCGAGGGTAATTAAATCCATGGATACTCGCCCTACCACCGGAACCCTGATATCGCCGATAGCAGCATAGGCACGGCCGCCTAAGGAGCGTAAATAACCGTCGGCATAACCGACGGGAACCGTTGCAATCCGCGCCTGCGCGGCTATTCGGTGCGAGGCACCATAGCCAACGGTCTGAGGGCTGTCAACGTCACGCAGCTGGATAATTTTGCTATGTAGACAAACAACTTCCGCCATGGGATTGGGTTTATCCGGCGTCGGGTTGACGCCGTATAACGCGACGCCGGGACGACCGAGATCGTAATGATAATCGGCCCCGAGAAAGACCCCGGAGGAGTTGGCGAAACTCGCCGGCGCCGCCGGCAGCAGCGCTCGCAATCCATCAAATTTTATGCGCTGGGCTTCGTTCATGGGGTTGTCGGGCTGCTCGGCGCAGGCAAGATGGCTGATCACCAGGGAGAGCCGTAGCCCGTCGAGCCGCTGCGGCTCGGCGGCGAGGCGCAGGCTCTCCTCGGGCGGCAGGCCGAGGCGGTTCATGCCGGTATCGAGATGAACCAAGGCCTCGAGAGGGTCGCCGCCGCGAGCATTTGAATGAGCGGCCCATCGCTCGATTTGCCCGAGATCGTTGAGCACCGGCAGCAGGTTGTGATCGGTAAACACCGGTTCTGTACCGGCGAGAACGCCATTGAGCACCGCGATGAATTTATCGGGCAGCAGGCCGCGTAACTCAACCGCCTCATCGAGGCTGGAGACAAAGAACTTCTCGCAGCCCTCACGCGCCAGCACCGGCGCGATTTCACCGACACCGAGGCCATAGGCGTTGCCTTTGACCACACCGGCGCAGGCCACGCCGCCGAGTTGATCGCTTAAGGTTCGATAGTTCCGGGCGACGGCGCCGAGGTCGATGGTGAGCGCCGCCCCGGCGTGATCAGAAGGGGGCATCCCCGCCGCCATGATGGCTATCAAGGGTCGAGAACTTGGTGATGTCGCTGGTGAACTGCAGGCGGACATTGCCGATCGGTCCGTGACGCTGTTTGGCGATGAATACTTCGGCGGTGCCGGCGACTTCCTGCAGACGGGTGGACCAGCGCTCGTAACGCTCGGCGAAGCGGTCGTCGGTTTCTTCGGCACGCTTTGTCGGTTCGCCGCGCTCGAGATAATATTCTTCGCGGAACAGGAACATAACCACATCGGAATCCTGTTCGATAGAACCCGATTCGCGTAAGTCCGATAGCTGGGGCTTCTTGTCCTCGCGCTGCTCGACGGCGCGCGATAGCTGGGAGAGCGCCAGTACGGGAACGTTCAGTTCCTTGGCCAGGGCCTTGAGCCCCATCGTGATCTCACCGATTTCCTGGACCCGGTTTTCGTTTTTGTTGCGCCCGGAGGTGCGCAGGAGCTGGAGGTAATCGACCACGATCAGCGATAGCTTATTGGTGCGCAGCAGGCGGCGCGCCCGAGTGCGCAGGGCGGAGACGGACAATGCCGGTGTGTCGTCGATAAAGAACGGCGCCTGGGCAAGCCGGCGGCTGGCCTCGACGACTTTGTGGAAATCATCCTTCGAAATTTCGCCGCGGCGCAGCTTGTGCGAGGAAATGCCGGTCGCCTCCGCCAGCAGCCGCGAGGCGAGCTGTTCAGCTGACATTTCCAGGGAGAAGAAACCGACCACGGCGCCGTCGACGCATTTCTCCACGCCGTCATCGCCGGTCTCGACGCGATAATTGAGCGCCGCATGAAAACCGATGTTGGTGGCCAGGGCGGATTTACCCATCCCCGGGCGACCGGCAAGGATGAGCAAATCCGACGGATGCAGGCCGCCGAGCTTGTTGTCGAGATCGATCAGCCCACTGGAAATTCCGGTCATGCCGGCTTCACCCTTATAGGCGCCTTCCATCTGGGTAATGGCGCCGGTCAGGGATTCTGACAAGGGCCTGAAGCCACCTTCCGCCTGACCCGCTTC
>JAYGED010000023.1:0-7911 GCA_046582565.1 Alphaproteobacteria bacterium | reverse complement strand
GCATGGCCCATGGCGATGCCGTCGGTGACGGTGATGGTGGTGAACTCGCGCGGCGTGCCGCCGGCGGCGGCCACGCCATGCTTGACCACCTGGGCCTGGCGCGCCAGGGAGATATTGCAGGGCGCAGCCTCGTTCCAAGTGGTGGCGACGCCGACCAGGGGCTGGTAAATTTCCGCCTCGGTAACCCCCATGGCATAGAGATAAGAGCGATGCGGCGCCCGCTCCGGCCCCACGGTGGTGTAGCGGCTGGGCAGCTTGGATTTGTCGAATTTATGGTCACTCATAACCTGTCCTCAAAATTAGTGAATCAGTTCCCGTAAGCGGGCGATATGGTCGGGCGAGGTGCCGCAGCAGCCGCCGATGATCCGCGCGCCGGCGTCGAGCCACTGCTCCACATGGTGCGCGTAATGGGCCGGGCCGAGATCGTCGCGCAAGGGGATCAGCCCGTCGCTGTCCTTGTCGCCGTCGAGTATCCAATCAGAAGGCACCGGCACGAAGCTGTTGGCGTAGCCGCCGGCGGGCTTGCCCAGGGCGACCAGTTCGGCCATGGCGGCGGTGATGCTCTCGGGCGTGCAGCAATTGACCATAAAGCCCGAGACCGGCAGATGGTCCAGGGCATGGGCTGCCTCGGTAATGGTTTCGCCGCTGCGCAGGCGTCCCGAAGCGTCTTCATGCAGGGTCCAGCTGACCCATACCGGGCGTCCGGTGGAGGCCGCCGCGGTTGCCGCCGCGAGCCCTTCGGCGGCGCTCGACATGGTCTCACAGAGGAACAGATCGACATGGGGCATGAGGATTTCCGCCTGCTCGCGGTAGAGCGGCTCGATATGATCGAAATCGCCCACCCGGTCGGGACGATAGCTGCCCGCCAGGGGCGGCAGAGAGCCGGCGATCAACACCGGCCGGTCGGCGGAAGCGGCGGCGCGGGCATCCTGGGCCAGGCGGGCGGCCATGAGGTTAAGCTCGACGAAGCGATCCTCGATACCTTCCTTGGCCAGCTCGGCGCGGATCACGCCATAGGTGTTGGTGATAATGACATCGGCTCCGGCGGCGATGTAATCGTGATGAATTTCGCTGACCACCTCAGGCGCTTCCAGAAGTGCGTTGGCCGACCAGATGGTTTCGAGAATGGTCACCCCGCGGTGGCGAAGCTCGCGGCCCATGCCGCCGTCGAGCAGCACAGTGCGCCTGGGAAGAGTCACATGCGGGACATCGGACATCATCTATCCATATCAATCAATTAAAGTGGCCACTTCAAACCATCGAACTGGAAGGCTAGTCGCTTTGATCGCTTTTGAAAATGGTAATCAAAGCTCGGACAGCCGGGTCAGGGCGGCGGCGACCTTGTCGCGGGTCTCGATGGTCGTTGTGCGGCGCTCGCGCTGTTCCTCGATGACCGCTTCGGGGGCCCGGCTGGTAAACTTTTCATTGCCGAGCTTGGCGTCGATCTTGGCGATTTCGCCGTCGAGTTTTTCGATCTGCTTAGTGAGGCGGTCGGCTTCCTGGCCGATGTCGATGACGCCGTCGAGCGGCAGCACATACGTCGCCTCGCCGACCACAAGCTGGGCCGAGCCTTTTGGCGCCGGCCCGTCGAGAGCGGCAATATTCTCGACCCGCGCCAGGGTCGCCAAGCTTAACCCATGGGCATCGAGCCGGGCCAGGGTCGCCGCATTCGCATCACGATGGAGCAGCGGAAGTCGGGCTGAGGGCGGCACATTGAGTTCGGACCGGGTTGAACGCAGGGCCGAAATCAAGCCGATCAGCCAGCCGATTTCGGCGGCGGCATCCGGATCCATGGCAGCGTCCGGATAGGCCGGCCAGGGCGCCTCGATGAGCTGGCTGTCGCGATCCGCTTCGAGCAGCCCCCAAAGTTCCTCGGTGACGAAGGGCGCGATGGGATGCAGCAGCAACAGGATCTGATCGAGCACCCAGGCCGCCGTCGCCTGAAATTCCGCCTTCGTGGGGCCGTCGTCGCCGAATAGAGCCGGCTTGGAGAATTCGAGATACCAATCGCAGAAGCTGCCCCAGACGAATTGATAGACAGCGCTGGCGGCGTCGTTGAAGCGATAGGCCTCGAGCGCCTGCTCGACCGCGCGGCCGGCGCGGGCAGTCTCGCCGACGATCCAGCGATTGAGGGTTTCTTCACAGGCGTAAGGATCGAACGAGGCGACCCGCACACAATCGTTCATCTCGCAGAACCGCGCCGCATTCCACAGCTTGGTGACGAAATTGCGATAGCCCTCGATGCGCTCTTCGGACAGCTTGATATCGCGCCCTTGGGCGGCCATGGCGGTCAGGGTGAAGCGCAGGGTGTCGGTGCCGTATTTGTCGATGAGGTCCAGCGGATCGAGGACATTGCCCTTGCTCTTGGACATCTTCTGGCCCTTCTCGTCGCGGACCAGGGCGTGGATATAGACCGTATGGAACGGCACCTCGCCGGTGAAATGCAGCCCCATCATCATCATGCGCGCGACCCAGAAAAAGATGATATCGAAGCCGGTGACCAAGGCATCGGTCGGATAGAAACGCTTAAGCTCCGGGGTCTCATCCGGCCAGCCCAGGGTCGAGAACGGCCACAGGGCGGCCGAGAACCAGGTGTCGAGAACATCGGTCTCGCGGTCCAGCTTGACCGCCTTGCCGTAATGTTCGGCGGCGGCGGCGATGGCCTGCTCCTCGTCCAGCTCGACGAAGATATGACCGTCGGGACCGAACCAGGCGGGAATCCGGTGCCCCCACCAGAGCTGGCGGGAAATGCACCAGGGCTGGATGTTGCGCATCCACTCGAAATAGGTGTTTTCCCACTGCTTGGGCACGAAGCGGGTCTTGCCCTGCTCGACCGCCGCAATCGCGGGGCCGGCCAGGGTCTTGGCGTCGGCGAACCATTGATCGGTCAACCAGGGCTCGACCACCACCCCGGACCGGTCGCCGTAGGGCACCGTGTGGGTATACTCTTCGATATGATCGAGCAGGCCGAGACCGTCCATCTCGGCGATGATCGTCTTGCGTGCCGCATACCGGTCAAGACCCCGGTAACGCTCCGGCGCCGCATCATTAAGGCAGGCGTTGGCATCGAAGATGTTGATCATCTCGAGATCGTGGCGCTGGCCGACCTCGAAATCATTGAAATCATGGGCCGGGGTCATCTTGACCGCGCCCGAGCCCTGTTCGGGATCGACATAATCATCGGCGACGATGATCAGGCGGCGTCCGGTGGAGGGCTGGATACAATATTTGCCGACCAGCGCCGTAAACCGCTCATCATCGGGGTGAACCGCCACGCCAGTATCGCCCAGCATGGTCTCGGGGCGGGTCGTCGCCACGATGAGATGCTGATTTTCGTCATCTTCCAGGGGGTATTTGAAATACCACATGGAGCCCTGAATCTCGCGCTGCTCGACTTCCAGATCGGAGATCGCGGTGTGCAGCTTGCAATCCCAATTGACCAGCCGCTTGTCGCGGTAGATCAGCCCTTGCTTGTAGAGATCGACAAAAACCTTGCGCACCGCCGCCGACAGCCCGTCGTCCATGGTGAAGCGTTCGCGCGACCAGTCAGCCGAGGCGCCCAGGCGGCGCAGCTGATTGGTTATGGTGCCGCCGGATTCCTCTTTCCACTGCCACACCCGCTCGACAAAGGCGTCGCGGCCCAGGTCATGGCGGGTCTTGCCCTCCTCGGCGAGCTGGCGCTCGACCACCATTTGCGTCGCGATCCCGGCATGGTCCATGCCCGGCTGCCATAGGGTGTCGTCACCGCGCATGCGATGCCAGCGGATCAGAATGTCCTGCAACGTGTTGTTGAGGGCGTGGCCCATATGCAGGCTGCCGGTGACGTTGGGCGGCGGAATAACGATGCTATAGGGGTCGGCGTTGCCGCGTTTGCCGCAGCCATAGGCGCCAGAGTTTTCCCAAGCATCGTAAAGCCGCTGCTCAGTCGTTGCGTGCTGATAGGTCTTATCCAGCATTGTCAGTCAGTTCATGGTTGAGCGGTGAAGCGAGCCGGCGCACCCACGGCGCCCGGCCCGTGGAAGGGAACGGCCCTAATCAGAATCGGCCTGGCGGACGAGTTTGCGGATCTCATTCTGAACAATGCGCTCGACGATGGCCGGTAGATTCTGATCCAACCAATCGCGCAGCATGGGGCGAAGCATCTGGATAACGATGCCTTCGATAGTGTCACCCTGCCCGCTGAACTTTAAATCCGAGATTTCGGACGACGCTGGTTTGTTTACTCCGGCCAGCTTCGATAAGGAATCGATCGAAGCTATGAAAGCGGCATCCGAGATCAAGGCTTCGGTCTCCGCTGCAATAGGTGTTTCCGGCTCAGCTTCCGGTTCCGACTCAGCTTCCGATTCCGGCTCAGCTTCCGGCTCAGCTTCCGGCTCGGGCTCGGGCTCCGGCTCATCACTCAAGTCGACGGTCGATCCATCATCCTGAAGCATTTGAGTCAGTTCGAGAACATCTTCATTTTCCGAGTCTTCGCCCGCCATGTCGGCCTCTTCCTCAGCGTCAGTCGATTCTTCTGCGGCCACCTCTTCGGTTGCCTCTTCCTCGCCAGCGCCCTCCGCCTCCTCATCATCGGTAATGATGCGGCGGATGGATGCGAGGATGTCCTCCATCGAAGGATCTTCTTGCGGCTTATCGTCACTCATTCTGTCAAAACCCTACCGCGTCAAGTATGGCGCAAGACTAAAACGAACCGGAAACAATTTCCAGTGCATCATCTTCAGGGGAAACTGTCCTGTAGCAGCAGTTACTCAACGTCTCCAAATCCCCAAAATTTATCGCGCACCAAATTGTAATGGCGGATTTCATCATAGATCGGGACATCCAGGCCGAGTTTGCTCACCGACAGCCGCCCGATTGCCGCCTTCAGGAAATAGCCGGCCACCACATAATCACGCTCGGCGCGGACCAGATCCACACGGACATCGAAAAGCTCCTGTTCGGCGTCGAGCACATCGAGGATGGTGCGCGAGCCGACAACGGCTTCCTGTTCGACACCGTCAAGAGCAATCTCCGCCGCCCGCACCGCATCCTTGAAAGCAATAATTTGAGCCCCCGCCGTCAACCGGCTTTCCCATGATCTCGTCACGTTCTCCAACACGGAACGGCGATTAAGCTCAATCTCGATGCGGCGTTGGGAGGCAAGTTCGCGGGCGGCGCGTACATCCGAATGCTCCGAGCCCGATTGGTAAAGCGGTATTGTCACGGTGGCGGTAATTTGTGAGCGTGTGGTCAGGCTGCCACGCGAAGACGTATCCTCGTTGCGACTGATTTCGCCGTTCAAATCAACCGTCGGCAAGAGCACGGCCATGCGCGCGTCAATGTTGGCCCGGGCGGCGCGTTCGACATACAGAGCCCGCCAGATAATCGGGTTTTCCTTGGTGGCAATTTCGCGGGATCCCAGTTCGCTGCCCGGCAATCCGGTGAGCGCCAGCGGCGTCGTCAAATCAACCGGCAAGAAACCGGTGGCGCTGAGATAAGCGGCCCTTGACGAATTCAGATTCGATTTGCTGCTAACCCGCTCGGCAGCGGCGTTGGAAACCCGCGCCTCGGCCTGAGCGACATCGGTGCGGGTCACTTCGCCAACCTCGAAACGGTCCCGGGCGGCCTGAAGCTGACGCTTTAGCCGTTCCTCGTTGTTGATCGCCAGATTGAGCACCTGCTGTTCGCGCACAACGTCCAAATAGGCGGCGGCAACCCGGAGCAACACGGTCTGCTCGGTTTCCCTGAGCTGGGCGCGATCAGCGAGGACCGTATATTCGGCGCGCCTGGTTTCCGCCACGGTCAAGCCGCCGCTAAAGACCGGCTGGATTATCGAGAGGGCAACGCTCGCAGGCGTGCGGACTTCATCAGACGAGAAAAAGGCGGTTTCGGTCTCGACTTCCGCCTTGCCGAATTCGCTGATCACTATCACCGTGGGACGCCAGCCGGAAAGCGCCCGAGGCACCTGTTCGTCGGTCGCCCGCAAAGCGGCGCGCGCAACGAGCAGAGTCGGATTATTCTGATAGGCCGCGATGAAGGCTTCGTTGAGGGTTTCAGCCCTCACCTCGACAGCCACAACAAGGACAGCCAGGGGGACGGCCAGCATGCCGCTCAGCATCCGATTTAACCACCGATTCATAGGTCGCATTTCCACTTCACGCTCACTATTCCATTGGGAAAAAACATAAAGGCTTAGAACACAAAGCCGCGTTCAATGTCAAAGCCGGGCAAGGGCGGGATCGATGCATCGAACAGGACGAGCCTAGACAGAGCGCCATTCTTACGCTGCATGAGCGTCGCCCGGCCCAAGTGGTTTCCAGCCAGATTTCCGATCCGGTGATGGTCTGGCTCGGTGACCACGGCGACCAGACGGCCGCCTTCGGCGAGCTGATCGGAGAGTGAGGGAGGCACCGCCTCCACCGCGCCTTCCAAAACAATGACGTCATAGGGCGCCTGTTTAGCGTAGCCCTCGGCAAGCGCGCCGGTGACCACCGCCGTATTATCGGCGTCGAGTTCTGCCATCAGCGAAATGGCGGTCTCGGCGAGGCCGGTGTCAGATTCTACCGAGACGACCGTATCGGCGAGCCGCGCCAGCACAGCGGTCGAATAGCCGGTCGCACAGCCGATATCGAGGACCACGTCACCGGGCTTGATGGCCGCCGCCTGCAATAGGCGCGCGAGCACCATGGGTTCCATCAGATAACGCCCGGAGGAGACCGCGATATCTTCGTCTACATAGGCAATAGCGGAGAATTCCTCCCCAACGAACCGCTCGCGCGGAACCGCGGCCATGGCGGCGATCACGCGATCATCGGTCACCTTGTTGGGGCGAACCTGATTCTCGACCATATTGGCGCGGGCGGCGTCGTATCCGGGCATTCGGAATCCTTTGAAAGATCGCCGAGTTATACTTGGCCTACTGGCTAATGACAACGCCCGCCAAGCTGGGGACACACCGCTTGACCGTCTCGCGCCGCGCGGCCTATATAGCCCGTCCTCATCTTCTCGCCTGAGGCCGGGTAGCAAAGTGGTAATGCACGGGACTGCAAATCCCTGATCGTCGGTTCGATTCCGACCCCGGCCTCCACCACTAATATTTGGCGTTGGTTTATCACGCTTTTTTACCTTTTTTCGTCCCACCGGCCCCCACCTGTCTATCGGGTGGGACACTTTTGTTCTCTGAATGGTCCGGGTCTAGATGGTGCATGCCGCTATCAGCGAGCTTTATTAGGTCCACAGCGCGAGTGTAAATCTCCGCCTGCTTCAACGTGGTCCAGCCGAATATTGCCTTAAGCGGCTTTGTCAGAGCAAAACTGCTTGAACGCTGAAAGCGATTTCCTTAGCGTCAGTGGATGAGAAATCCATTCCATTATTTCAAGACCTTGACCGAGGTTATCCGCCTTGCTGTGATGATGTATATCCGCTTCCCCCTTTCATTACGGCAGGTCGAAGATCTGCTCAATGAGCGGGGCATCGACATCTGCCACGAGACGGTACGTGCCTGGTGGAACAGGTTCGGGCCGATGTTCGCCGCGGAAATCAGAAAGAAGCGGTCGGCATCAATGCGCGCCCATATCCAATGGCGCTGGCATTTGGACGAAGTTTTCGTCCGGATCAATGGCGTAACCCACTATCTCTGGCGGGCGGTCGATCATGAGGGCGAAGTCCTTGAATCATTCGTCACACGCACGCGAGATCGCAAGGCAGCACTTAGGTTTTTGAAGAAGGCGATGAAACGATACGGCCGTCCGGAGGTCATCGTGACGGATCGCCTTCGCTCATACCGGGCAGCGATGAGAGAGATCGGCAACGAAGCCCGTCAGGTAACGGGGCGCTGGCTCAACAACCGGGCCGAAAATTCGCATCAGCCGTTGCGGAGACGAGAGCGGGCGATGGCGAAATTCCGAACTCCCGCCACGCTACAGAAGTTCG
>JAYGED010000312.1:0-20029 GCA_046582565.1 Alphaproteobacteria bacterium | reverse complement strand
CTCCTCCACGTCTCCGGCGGGGATGCGGTCGAATCCGCCGGCCTGGGCAATCGCCGCTTCGAGCGACAGCTGGGGGGCGAACCCGGCCAGGATATCGGCCTTGGTGGGAACCGAGCCGGTCTTGTAGTCGATTACCGCCAGGCCGCCGTCATGGCGCTGCTCGATACGGTCGGCCTTGGCGGTCAGGGTGAAGTCTCCGGCCGGCGCGGGCAGCACAAGATGGCCCACCGCCTCGCTGTGAATTACCGCCAGATCGCCGCGCCGGGCCTGCTCGGTGGTGATGAACCAGGCGGCGATGCGTTCGAAGCGGGGCCACCAGAAGGCGCACACGCCGGGCCGGTCCATGTAGGGGGCGAAGACCTTGTGGCCGATCTCGATGAGCGCCTCAAGTGCGTTGTCCGGCAACCCGGCCTGAGGATAGGCCGCAACGAAGTCCTCCAAGGCCTGATGAATAATGGTGCCCCGGTCGGCGGCGGTGGGTTCGGCGTCGATCGCATCAAGCGCCCTGAGATCGAGGATATAGCGGGCGTAGATGGCATAGGGATCGCGCCGCCAGGTCTCGATGCGGGTCACCGACAGACGCCTCGGGCGCGCCGTGACAGGTGGTGTCGGCGCGGGCGGCTCCAGGGCGCGCACGGTGTCGGGACGGTCCAGGCGCTCTGGCCAGGCCTGGACGTCCGGGCCGGCGTTGAGTGCGTCGGCCCGGTCCCAACCCTGCAACAGATTGTCGAGGCGCGCCAGCCAGCGCGACGGCGCCGTCGGCGTGCCTTCAACCTTGGCGGCGCGGCTCAGCAACACCCTGGGCGCCGCCGCGAACTGCACGAAGTCATGCGCCGAGAGCCCGATGCGGCGTTCCGGCGCGGGCAGGCCGAAGCGTGACCGCATGGGCCGGCTCAGCCAGGGGTCGCTGGCCGCGTCCGGCGGCCAACTGCCCTCGTTGAGCCCGCCGAGGATCATCTCATCGGCATGCTGCAGGCGGGCTTCGAGCGGCCCCCAGATATGCAGGCGCGGGTGACCGCCGTGGCGCGGGCGCACCACGCGGCCTTCGATCAGGGAATCGAGCAGCGCCGGATAGTCGCGCCCGGCCAGGGGCGGCATGGCCTCGGCCGCCTCGATCAGCTCGGCGAAAAAGGCCGCCGCCGCCTCGCCGTCATCGCCGCGCCAAAGCCGCTCGGCGCCATCGTCCATACCATTGGCTTCCATATCGCTGGTCGCCAGGGCCTCGGCGAAGGCGAGATGGGCGGCGGCCAGGGCGGCGAGGGAAATTTGCGCCGCCGCCAGGGCCTCGGCGAAGGGCGCGGCCATGGCGGCGATGGCTTTGAGCCAGGGCCCGAGTTCCGCTTCATGCGCACCCAGAGCAGCGATCATGGCGGCGAAGCCTCGGCCCGGCTGCCGCTTGCGCAGCACCTCGCGCTCAAGCAGGCGCAGCTTGGCGCGGCAGGCGGCGGTGCCGATGCCGGCGGCGGCCAGGGGATGCTTCAGGGCGGCGAGCAGGGCGAGGGGGGCGGCGTCCTCGGCGACCAGGGCGGCGGTCAGGCCGAGGAAGCCGCCGCAAGCGGTATGGACCAGGGGCCGTCCGCCGGAATCATCCACCGCGATGCCCCAGCGGCCAAGCTCGGCGGCGACCCGTCGCGCCAGGGCGCGATCGCGGGTGACCAGGGCGGCGCTGCGGCCCGGAGTCTCCAGGGCGGCGCGCAGGCGCAGTGCGATAACCCCGGCCTCCTCGCGCGGGCCGGGGCATTCGACGATCTCGATGCCGTCAAACGCAGGGGCCGGGGGCGGCGGCTCGGCGGCCCAGCTCGAGGTTGCCGCGGCGGGCCTGAGCGCCGTGTTCAGCAAGCGTGCTCGAGAGTCATCGTCCTGGCCGTCACCCCACAGGGTGACCTGATCGCGCTCTACTTCGAGCCGCTCCAGCAGCCGCTTGAGGCCGTATTGCGGGTGGCTCTCGTCGATCTCGCGCCAGATCGCCTCGTCACTCTGCTGGTCGAGGCCGGGCAGCACCACCTCGCCCTCGGGCAGGTGGCAGATCACCGCCAGCAGGGCGGCGGTGGCGGGAATGCTGCCGGTCGAGCCGGCGGCGATCACCGGATGCTGGGGCGGTGCGGCTTGCCAGCGCGCCGCCACCGCCGCGAGCACCCGGTTGCGCCGGGTGGCCGGGTCGATCAGGCCGCGCTCGGCCAGGATGGCCGGCCAGGCGCTGGTGACGATGTCGAGGAATTCCAGGGTGGCCTGCCAATGCGCGGCGTAATCCTCGGGCACCAGACCCTTGAGCCCGTCGAAGGAAAGCTGCTCAGTCTGGGTTTGATCGAGCAGGCGGGCCAGTTCGGCAGCCAGGCGCGCCGCCTGATCGGGGCGGCGGGGAGCACCTTCCGCCTCGGCGCGGGCGAGGATCAGCCGGGCCAGGGTGAGCTGGCGCTCAAGCCCGGAGATCGCCGCCGGAAGGGGCTCGGCCAGTTCGGCGGTGAGGGACTCGGGCAGGCTCTCGCCGGCGCCCGGCTCGATCTCCTCGGCGTCCATATCGCCAAGCGGCATCAGGCGCGGCAGCAGCAGGGCGGCGCCGTCCGAGTGGCGCAGGAAGGCGTCGCGCAGGGCCAGGCAGGCGCGCCGGGTGGGCAGCAGCAGGGTGAGGTGCACGAGGGCGTCCGGCGTGCTTCCGAAGCGCTCACGCAGGCCGAGGGCCAGGCTGTCGACGAAGGGCACGCCGGGCGGGATGGTTGAGACGCGGGCGCTTCGGGCGATCACCGCGCGAACCATGTTTGCGCTTCGGCCAGGCCTTCGGGCGTCGCCACATGGCACCACAGACCGTCGTGGGCGAGGCCGAACAGCCGCCCCGCCGCCAGGGCCCGGTCATAGAGCAGATTGAGCGAGAACGGCCCGGGCGGTGCGCCGGCGAAGAGCCGGGGGTGGAGAATCTGCATGCCGGTGAAGACCCAGGGGGCGGTCGCGCCCGGCTCGGGCCGCCCGATGGCGCCGTCCTCGTCCAGGAAGAAATCCCCCGCCGCGCTATAGCCGCCCGCCCGCTCCAGGGGCACCAGCAGGAGCAGCGCATCCATCTTGTCATCGTCCCAGGCAGGGGCGAGCCGGGCCAGGGCGCCGGTCTCGCCGTCGCGCCACAGGATCTTGCCGTTGATGGCGTAAAACGGATCGTTCCCCAAAAGAGGCAGCGCCTTGGCGATGCCGCCGCCGGTATTCATCAGCTCGGCTTCGGGGCTGAACGTTATTGCGGGCTTCTCGCGCCGGCTGAGATGGGTCTCGATCAGGCCGCCGAGATGCCAGAGATTGACCACCGCCTGTTCCACACCGGCTTCGGCGAGACGGTCGAGCACATGGTCGATAAGCGCCTTGCCGCCGACCTTGATAAGCGGCTTGGGCAGGCTGTCGGTGAGCGGGCGCAGCCGTTCGCCCCGCCCGGCGGCAAGCACCATGGCGTGGGTAATTATTGGGGCGCGATTGATGGTCATTTCAGGCCCCGGCGTTTGTCGCATGGAATTTCAGCTTCGAACCAGGCGGCCACCGGGGCCAGGGCGGGATGGGCCAGGCTGGCATCGAGGCGCCGCCACAGGCGCGGGTAATGGTCGAGATAGCCGGGTTTGCCGTCGCGCCGCCACAGGCGGATGAACTGGCCGATCAGGCGGGCCGTGCGCTGCGCCCCGAGCAGGGCATAGGCGGCGGAGAATTCCCCAGGCTCGATCTCGGGGCGGCGGTTGAGATAACGCGCGATCATGGCCTCTGCCAGAGCCGGCTCGATGTCCTGGCGCGGATTCTCCAGCAGGGACACCACGTCATAGGCGAGCGGCCCGATCATGGCATCCTGAAAGTCGAGCAGACCGACCCGGGCCACGCCCTGACGGTCGGGCAGCCACATCAGGTTGGGAGCGTGATAGTCGTACAGGACCAGGCCCACAGGAGTCGCGCCGTCGCCATGGAAACCTGCATCGGGCAGAACCGCCCGCCAGGCCGCCAGATAGGCTTCGCGCGCGGCTTCGCTGGCCGCCTCGCCGGTGATTTCGGGCATGTACCAGTCGATTACAAGCTTGACCTGACCGAGCAGCTTATGGTTGTCGAGGGACCCTATTGAGAGATCGCTTGGGCGTTCGTCATGCAGGTCGATCAGCACATCGATGGCGGCGGCGAACAGGGTCTCCTGGTCGAACCCGTCATCGATCAATTCCGTATAGCGGTCATCACCCAGGTCTTCGAGCAGCATCAGCCCGCGGGCCTCGTCGGCGGCGTAGATTTCCGGCGCGCTGAAGCCGCGTGCGCGCAGATAACGGCCGATCAGCATGAAGGGGCCGAGGGACTCGCGGTCCGGCGGGGCGTCCATCAACACGGCGCGGCGGCGGCCCTCGCTGATCCGCTCATAGCGCCGATGGGAGGCGTCGCCGGTTATCGGCTGTCGGCTTGCCCCCGCCCAGCCCTGGGCGGCGAGGAAGCTGTCGATCTGCGCGTCCCGCTCAGTCATTGGTGGCGGCTGCCAATCGGTCGGCCCATGCCCCATGGGCTTCAAGGCGGGCCCTGCGCGAATCGGGGGTGGCGCCCTGGCTGAGCGTCACATCGAGCCGGTCGGCGGGGCGCAACGGCCCCAGCCGGCCCGACCATTCGATCAGGCTGACACCCTCGTCGAGGGCGTCCTCGAAGCCGAGCTCATACACCGCTTCGGGGGTCTCAAGGCGATACAGATCGAAGTGCCACAGGGTGAAGCCATCAAATTCATAGGGCTGCACCAGGGTGAAGGTGGGGCTCGGCACATCCATCTCATGGCCGGCGAGGGCTTCTATGATATGGCGTGCCAGGGTGGTCTTTCCGGCGCCGAGCACGCCGTCGAGGCCGATGAAATCACCGACCCGCAATGACCCGGCCAGGCGCTGGCCGAGGCGTCTCGTCGCGTCTGGATCGGCAAGCTCGATGTCGAGTGCTGTCGGCAGGTGATCGGCGGCGCTCAAGACTCTTCCTCCATGGCCGCCTATACATAGCGTATATTCATCGGCCGCGCCGCATTAGAGCTTACATCGCCATGACTCCACGCCGGATTGTCACCTACCTTGCCGCCGCCGCCGTGATCGTAGTGATCTTTTTCGCTGCCGGCTGGTGGTTGATCCTCGACACCACGCGGAGCGATATCGAGAGCATCATCGTGGAGAGCCGCCGGGCGGGCTATGCGATCTCCTATGACGCTCTCGACATCGGCGGGGACCCTTGGATCATGGTGACGACCGTGTCGCAGCTTTCCATCGCCGGGCCGGTGAACGACGGGGCGCCGCCCTGGGTCTGGAGCGCGCCGCGGCTAATCGTGGAGACGCGCATCCTGGCCGGTCCGCCGAGGATGGCGTTTATCCTGCCCGAGACCCAACGGCTCGACTATGGCGGCCGGGTCATGGAAATGACTCTGCAGCACGGCGTGGCCTATTTCGATCCCGCCAACATAAACCCCGATGGTCTGGTGATCGAGGCCGACGGCATCACTCTGGTGACTCCCAAGGGGCTCTACACACTGGACAGCCTGACGGCTCTGCTCCGGCGCGGCTCGGAGACGCTGCTCGGGGTCAAGATCGACGGCCGCGGCCTCATCCTGGCGTCTCAGATCAAGGCTATCCTGGGGCGTGAGATCAGTGGTATCGGCATCACCGCGTCGCATGACGGGATCCTGCCCGACAATCTCTCCGGGGCGGCCCTGGACGCCTGGAGCGCTGACGGCGGAAAGGTCGATTTCGAACGGCTGAACCTGAGCTGGGGCGGTCTGGAGATTGCCGCCGAGGGAACCATGACCCTGGATGACGAGCTTCGTCCCGAGGCCGCGTTCAGCGCCGAGATCGCAGGCTACGGCGGGCTGCTTGACGGCCTGGCGGAAAGCGGCAGGATGAAGCCGCGCGACGCCTCCTTCGCCAAGACCTTCTTTAACCTGATGGCCAAGGAAAAAGCGGGCCGCCGGGTGATCGAGGCGCCGATCACCGCCCAGGGGGGTACGCTGTTCGTCGGCCCCCTGCCCCTGGTCAAGCTCGCGCCTGTTTTTTAAAGCGATAGCCGTGACGTCTGCTTATAGTTCAGGCAGCATACTTTCAGCGAGTACAAGATGAAGAACGCAGAGAACATTCCTTATTTATCGGGCGAGACTCTGGCAGGGCTGGGCATCACCACCGGCGATGTCATCGACAGTATAGAGACGCTGATCCGGGGAAGCGCATCTGGCACGGTATGGAACGCGCCGAAGGCGGTCATCATACCGAGCGACGGCCGTTATATGATGGCGGCGCTGGCGGCGATGGATAACCCGTCGTTGCTGGCGGTCAAGACGGTCGTCTTAAACCCCCGCAATTCAGACAGGGGGCTGCCTCAGATCAACGGGCTCGTGACCATGCTGGATAGTAAAACGGGACTGCCGGTGGCGATCATGGACGGCAACTGGATCACCGCGGTTCGAACGGCCGGGTTGAGCGCGGCTGCTGCGAAATACATGGCGAACGAGGGCGCGGCCGTGGCTGCTTTCGTTGGCTGCGGGGTCCAGGCGAAAAGCCATTTAAGGGCATTTGCCGACATGTTTCCGCTGCGGAGCATAAAACTATTCGGCCGTGGCCGGGCCAACATAGACGGGCTGTGCCACCTGGCGGACGAGCTTGGCCTGTCATCAGAGATTTGCGATTCGGGCCGCCAAGCCGCCGAGGGCGCTGATCTGCTGGTCACCTCCGTGACCTATTCAGGCCAACTGGAACCGTTTATGGATGCCAATTGGCTTGCTCCCGGCTGCTTTGCGGCCATAACCGATCTCAGCGCCCCTTGGCACAAGGAAAGCTTTTCCGCTTTCGATACAATCACCATCGACGATATGGAGCAGGAGGCGGCGATGCCCAATAAGCTTGTCTCGCTTGACTATGTGACGGGCGACTTGACCGGATTGATCCTGGGTAAGTTCAAGGGCCGCAATTCAGCCGATGATCGTACCGCCTTTATCTTTCGCGGCCATGCCCTGGGGGACCTCGCTCTGGCCTCTCTGGCCTGGCGGCGATTTAGAGAAGCTTAAGCGTTTCTTCCGATCAGTCTTTGTCTTCGTCGGGTTCGGCGGGCTTGAAGGTGCCGGCCTGATGGGCCTCGACAATACCGCGGCGGATGGCGCGGGTGCGGGTGAAGGATTTCTCGAGCGTCTCGCCCTCGCCGCGGCGGATGGCGCGCTGCATGGCCGTCAGGTCTTCCGTAAAGCGCGCCAGCACGTCGAGCACCGCCTGCTTGTTCTGCAGGAACACATCGCGCCACATGACCGGGTCCGAGGCGGCGATGCGGGTGAAATCGCGGAACCCGGCGGCCGAGAATTTGATCACTTCATTCTGTAGATCATCTTCAAGGTCGGTGGCCGTGCCGACGATGGTGTAGGCGATCAGATGGGGCAGATGCGAGGTGATCGCCAGCACCTGGTCGTGATGGGCGGCATCCATCTGCTCGATCATCGAGCCGGTGCAGCGCCACAGGGCCGCCACCGCCTCGACGGCGCGGGCGTCCGTGCCGTCGGGCGGCGTCAGGATGCACCAGCGGCCTTCGAACAGGCTGTCGAAGCCGGCTTCGGGGCCTGATTTTTCGGTGCCCGCGATGGGGTGGGCCGGCACGAAATGGACGCCTTCGGGTAGATGCGGCGCCACATCGCGGATCACCGAGCCCTTGGTCGAGCCCACATCGGTGATGATGGCGCCGGGCTTTAAGCCCGGACCTATGATCTCGGCAATCGCCCCATAGGCGCCGATGGGCGTCGCCAGCACCACCAGATCGGCGCCCTCCACGGCGGCCAGGGGGTCGTCGGTTGTGCTGTCGGCGAGGCCGAGTTCCAGAGCCTTCGCCAGGGTTTCCGGCTTGCGCGCACAGACGGCAATATGCCCGGCCAGGCCGTCGCGGCGCATGACGCGAACTAGCGATGAGCCGATCAGGCCGATGCCGATCAGGGCGACACGCTCGAAAAAGGGGCTGCCCGCCATGGATCAGCCTTCGCTCAGGGACAGGAATTCAGCGCATGCGGCGACCACGGCGCGCATGTCCTGTTCCGTACCGATGCCGATGCGCAGGCAATCGGGCAGGCCGTAACCGCCCATATCGCGGGCGATCACCCCATGGCTCGAGAGGTGAGCAAGGGCGGCAATAGCCCCGCCTTGTCCCTTCGACGGCTCAGGGCCATTCGACGACTCAGGAAATTCCACCAAAATGAAATTGGCGACGCTGGGATGGACGACCAGCCCGAGTGCGCGCAACTCGGTGGCAAGCCAGGGCAGCCAGCGGGCGTTATGTTCCCGCGCCGCCTCGGCGTGGGCGACATCGCCGAGCGCCGCCAGGCCGGCCGCCAGGGCCGGAGCGGTCACGTTGAACGGCCCGCGCACGCGGTTCAGCACATCGGCCACCGCAGGAGGGCAATAGGCCCAGCCGAGACGCAGCCCGGCGAGACCGTAGAGCTTTGAGAAGGTTCGCGTGATCACCACATTGTCGAAATCCTCGACCATGGTGAAACCCGCGTCATAGTCATCGGCCATGACATATTCCGCATAGGCGGCGTCGATCACCAGCAGGGTCTCGTCGGGCAGGCGGCCGTGCAGGTCGCGCAGCTCCGGTGCGGTGATGTAGCTTCCCGTCGGGTTGTTGGGATTGGCCAGATAGACCATATGCGTATTGGCTCCGGCCAGGCGTGCGAAGGCCTCTATATCGGCGCGCAGATCCGGCTCCGGGGCGACCACCGGGGTCGCGCCCGCCGCCCGCGTGGCAATCGGGTAGATCAGGAAACCGAATTCGCTGAACAGCACATCGTCGCCGGGTCCGGCGTAGCATTTCGCCAACAGGGCAAGCAGCTCGTCCGAGCCGTTGCCGCAGACGATGCCCTGCGCATCGATGCCGTGACGCTCGGCCAGGGCGGCTCGCAGGGCGCTGGCGCCGCCGTCGGGATAGCGGTGCAGGGTGTCGGCCGCCTGCTTGTAGGCCTCGATTGCGCGCGGGCTGGGGCCGAGGGGCGATTCGTTGGAGGCCAGCCGGGAGACGTGGGTGCCCGGTGTCGACGAAGCACTCGAAGCGCCGGCGACATAGGGCTTGATGTCGAGTATCCCCGGCTGGGGGGTCGGCGCGCTCATGGCTTAAGCCTCGCCTGAGAAGTCGCGCCCAATGGGCACCGCGTAACCGCCCAGGTTGGTGATGCGAATTATATGTTCGCCATGCGCGTCGGCGACGGTGGCGATACGATCGTCGTCCGGCTGGATGTAGGCGGCGATTTCGATGAGGTGAAGATGGCTCGTGGCTTTTCGCGACTCGCTCCATACGGCGATAGTGTTGGCCGGCAGACCGGCGGTTATGAAAGCCTCCTGGATACCGCCCCGGCTGAACCCGACAGTGGCCTCGACGGCAAACAGCGTGACATCATCGCCGGTTTCCCCTGGTTGAGTGCGGGCGATGGCCAGGGCGCTCAAGTCTTCGAACCGCCCGTTGCCGTTCTCGATAAAGGGGACGCGGGCGATGACGCGCGGCAGATTCTCGCCGGCGCCGATCAGTTTGGGCCACCAGGGGTCGGCGTCGTCTTCCGCCGGCATGGGCAAAACACCAACAGTCACGCTGCCGTTTAACACGGCGTTGAGCACCGGATTGGCGAGCCGATGCAGGCTCATGCGGGTCGCCGAGCCATAGTGATCGCGCGCCATGTCCCAGTAGCCGACTGATTTCTCCGGCGCATTGACCGCAACGCTGAACGGCCCCTGCAGACGCGTTGTCGAAGCCAGCAGCTCGCGCCAGATGCGCGCCACCACGGCGGCCGGAAAGCTGCCCTTGTGCCGGCTCACCAGGCGGCGCAGGATTTTCGCCTCGCGTTCCGGACGAATGAACAGCGCCCCCGGCGCACTGTCCTTGAGGGCGCCGATCTTTTCGACGATCTTGACGCGGCGCATCAATAAATCATGCATCTCGTCATCGATGACATCGATGCTGCGGCGTAGTTTATCGATCGCTTTTGATGGCGCGGTCATGGCGGGGTTCTTCGGCTTGGAAAAGGCGCGCAAGTTGTATCTCCGGCGGCGCTGAAAATCAAAGGAAAGCTTCACCTAACCCGCGTTGCAAAGCATAGCTATTCGACGTAAATTGCCAGCCTTACAGGGCCCGGCGACTTGTGGGGGCTCATCAGAAAAAAGACACCATGCCGATAAAGATCCCCGACAATTTGCCCGCGCGGCGCATCCTCGAGCAAGAAGGGGTGTTGCTGATTCGCGAAAACGACGCGATCCGCCAGGAAGTCAGGCCCATGCGCATCGCCCTGCTCAACCTGATGCCGGAAAAAATCAAAACAGAAACCCAGCTGGCGCGGGTCATCGGCAGCACCCCGTTGCAGGTCGAGCTCACCCTGCTCAAGACCTCAAGCTATACACCGACCAATATCTCGGCCGAGCATATGCTGGCGTTTTACGTGACCTGGAACGAGATCGCCGATCAAAAATTCGACGGCCTCGTCATCACCGGCGCGCCGATCGAGGAAATCCCGTTCGAGGAGGTCGATTACTGGGCCGAAATCCGCGAGATTTTCGACTGGGCGCGCGACAATGTTTCGCGCACCCTCAATCTATGCTGGGGCGGCCAGGCGGCGCTCTATCACTATTACGGCGTACCCAAGCACGCCATGAGCGAAAAGCTGTCCGGAATCTATGAGCATCGGGTGGTGAGCCCCAATTCGACTCTTCTTCGCGGCTTTCCCGATCGGTTTCTGGTGCCGGTCTCGCGCCATACGGAAACCTTGCGGGCCGACATCGAGGCCGTGCCGGGCCTGGTTGTGCTCGCCGAATCCAACGAAGCCGGCCTGTGCCTGATCGAAGATAAGGCTCTAGGCAATGTCTTTATGTTCAATCATCTCGAATACGACACCGAGACTTTGGCCAATGAATATGCCCGCGATCAGGCCGCCGGGCGCGACGACGTCCCGGTTCCGCGCAATTATTTTACCGACGATGATCCAAGCCAACCGCTGCGGAATACATGGCGCGGTCACGGCCATCTTCTTTTCTTGAATTGGATCAATGATATGTACCAATATTCTCCAATCGATATCGCTGACATCGGAAAGGGATAGTTTATTTGCGGTCGCCGAAGGCGACCTGCGTTCAAGTGCCCAAAACTTATATCTACATAAGACTGGGGCTTTCGCCGGGTAAACCGGCGGCCCGCTTTGCGGGCTTGCTTCTCCGACCGTTACGGTCGGAGAATGCTGCCCTACCCGACCATCGAACGCAAAACGCGGCGAATGCCGCAAAGCCGCATTGAGCGGCTAAAGCCTTAGTGGCGCTTGAACGTCACTTCTTAAAACCCAAAAGCCGCATTGAGCGGCTAAAGCCCCAGTTATCTTTAAACACGAGTATGGGCGCCTGAACGCTATCGCTTAAAAAGCATCGGCGGTCCTTCCCGCCGATGGGCGGGCTCGGCGCCCCCTTTCATGATGGCCCGGTAGGCGCGCCGCCTGGCGGCCGAGATCAGCCGTTCGGGATTTGCCGCATAGACCTGCTTGCTGGCCTCGATGATCACGACGCCCGCGAAGGGCAACCCCCAGCGCTCGCCGACGCGCTCCCAGGCGCCCGCCGCCTTGAGCATCATGCGCGACTTGAGGGGCGGCATGTAGAGCGCGGTCTGGGTGGTCAGGGGCGAAAATAGACAGTCGCGCAACAGGCGGGAAAGCTGGCCCGGGCTGAAGGGGTGGCCGTTGCCGAAGGGGGTGCGCTCGAACCGCGCCCAGACGCCGCGCCGGTTGGGCACCACCACTAGCAGGCGGCCGCCGCCGTCGAGCACGCGCCAGATTTCCCTGAGCATGGGGCGAAGCTGCTCGCTGCTCTCGACCGCATGGATCAGCAGCACCCGGTTGATCGAGCCGTCGGGCAGAGGCAGCTCCGATTCGTCGGCCAGGGCGACCAGCCGGGCCTCGTCGGCGGGCCATGCCATCACCCCGAGGGTCGCCGGCATGAGGCCGATGACCCGTTCCGCCTCGCCCCTAAAGGGTCGAAGATAGGGTGTGGCGAAGCCGAGCCCGAGCACCGACTGACCCCGCAGATCCGGCCACAGGCTGCGGATTCGCCGGCGAATGATGCGCCGCGCCACGGCGCCCAGAGGGCTGGCGTAGAAGGCATTAAGATCGATGATATCCTGCCACATGACGACCATGGTATAGCCAAGGCAACTGGCGGTGATATAGAGAAGGTCAACACATCACCATCTCAGCCCGGAGCCCTGTCATGAAACTGCGTCATTCCCCGACCTCGCCCTATGTCCGTAAAGTTCTCGTCTGCGCCGCCGAGCGGGGTTTGAGCGAGAGTGTCGAGCTGGTTGTCACCAAAACCGGCGATCCCGAGAGCGGCCTGAGAGCGGAAAATCCCTTGGATAAGGTGCCGACGCTGATCGCCGACGACGGCATGGCGCTCTATGACAGCCCGGTGATTTGTGAATATCTCGACCATTTGCCGGGCGGCCCCACTCTGTTCCCGCCCGCCGGGGCGGATCGCTGGCAGGCGCTTCGCCTGCAGGCCCTCGCCGACGGCCTGCTCGACGCCGCCCTGGCCTGTATTATGGAAAGCCGCCGGCCCGAGGACGAGCGATCGGCGGGCTTCGTTAGGCTGCAGAAGGGCAAGATCAGCCGGGCGCTCGATGCGATAAGCGCGGATCTGGCCGCCTTGGAGGGCAGCCTCCACATCGGCATCATCACCGTCGGCTGCGCCCTTGGCTATCTCGATCTACGCTTCGCCGATGATAATTGGCGGCAAGATCACCCGGCCCTGGATGCCTGGTATGCCGGCTTCTCCCAGCGCCCGTCCATGATGGATACTATGCCTCCGGCATAGTCTTTTATTGGACGTTCAAGCGCCACTAAGGCTTTAGCCGCTCAACGCGGCTTTGCGGCATTCGCCGCGCTTTGCGTTCGATAGTCGGGTGGGGCAGCATTCTCCGACCGTAACGGTCGGAGAAGCATGCCCGCGACCGCGGGCCGCCGGCTTACCCGGCGAAAGCCCCAGTCTTATGTAGATATAAGTTTTGGGCGCTTGAACGCAGGGAGCCTCTTGGGCGACCGTATTAACGCGCAGCGCCCGCGGCGCGAAGCAACGTGACGACTTCCTTGAAGCCGCTGCTGTGCGCTAGTCTCAGCGCGGTCTTGCCGTCTTTGCTTTTGGCGTCGACCGCGGCGCCGGCCTTGATCAGCACGGCGACGGTCTCGGTATGGCCATTCCAGGCGGCGCGGATCAGCGGCGTGAAGCCGTTTTTATCCGGGGTGTCGACCCTGGCGCCCGCGGCGAGGAGTTTGTGGGCGGTCTCCGGGTAGCCGTTTATGGCGGCCCACATCAAGGCGGTGACCCCATCGATCGACCGGGCGTTGGCGTCGGCGCTGATCTCGATCAGCATTTCGACGATCCTGTCGCGTCCCCGCCAGGCCGCGTCGATGAGCGCGGTCTGGCCGTATTTATCGCGCGCCTCGATATCGGCGCCGCGTGTCAGCAGAAGCTCCGCGACATCCTTATAACCGGCGTCGGAAGCCCACATCAGGTTGGTTTTGCCATCGGCGTCGGCGGTATCGACCTTGGCGCCGCGCCGGAGCAGCGCTTCGGCGGCCTCTTCATGGCCGGCAATGACGGCAAGCAGCAGCGCCGTCTTGCCCTTGGTGTTGCTGGCGTTGGGGTTGGCGCCCTCGTCGATCAGGCGCTTGATCTCCTCGGCGTCGCCGGCGCCGGCCGCGGCGAGCAGCTGATCCTCCAGGGCTCCTCCGCTGTCGGCGTTCGCCCATTACTCCCAGGATTTCCACAGCTTTTCGATGCGCTTGGACTGGGTTCGCGCCTTGGCGTCTTCCGACGGCGATATATGGTCGCTTAACAGGGCCGCGCCGGCGGACGGCAAGGGGCTCGCCGGTCTCCGCGGCAAGCCGCCACCAGCTTTGCGCCTCAATCAGCGCTGCCGCTGTTGCCTCACCCGTGGCGAGCAGGGAACCGAGGCGGACCTGCGCATCGACGAACCGCTTCTCTGCCGCGGTGCGGTACCAGTCGAGGGCCTTGGCCTGGTCCTTTGCCACCCCGAGGCCGAGTTCATAGAGCGCCGCAAGGGTATATTGTGATTCCAGATCGCCCTGCTCGGCGTCTTCCAAAATTTCAATGATGCGGGTTTCCGGTGGAATGTCACCGTTTTCGATATCTTCCCGAAGGCGCTCCAGGCCCCGGCTCAAATAGTCGCTGATTTCCGCCAAACTCTCAGGACGGGGCGGAATCCATGTGGCGGGCTGGCTGGGCACGGCGGCTTGGCTGTCTTGGTTTTGCGCAACGATGATTTCCTCGCCGGGCGAGGGCAGAGCCAGGTCATCGGTCTCGGGCGCCCCCGGCGGTTGGTCGGCGCTGGCAGGCTCGCTCAGGATAGGACCGGTTGACGGCGCCATCGCTACCGCAATGCCGGGCGCATTACCCTGGGGCAGGGCGTCGCGGCCTTCGAGATCATTGGGCTCGCCGCGCAAAGCCTTGGAGGCCGCACCCTGTAGATCGGCGGCGGCGCTGGCCGGTAAGGCCTCGCCATCCTCGGCATCGCCCATGGGTGCTGCCAGCCCCTCGCCGGTCTGATCCGCCGTATCACCGGGCCAGATATTGGGCGTCATAGCCGGTGCCATGTAGCCGACCGCATTGTCCGGGGCGATGATGACCACCGTGATCGGCGCTTCCAATTTGACGGGCGCGTCGACCAGGGCGGGCAATCCGATAATGGCAACCGCCGCCACCGCGCTATGCGCCATGGCGGAGAACGCCGCTCCCGCCCACAAGGTCTGATCTGCCCAATTCATAAGCGCCATGACGGAGAAGACTACACCAGACCCAGGCCGCGTTCGAGGCCGTCGCACAAGACGTGGCCCAGGGTGATATGCATTTCCTGGATACGCGCGGTGACCGACGATTGAACGATCAGCAGAGGATCGGCGAGGCCGACCAGGTCGCCGCCGCCATGGCCGCTGAACGCAGCGGCAGTCAGGCCCTGGCCGCGCGCCCGTTCAAGCGCTGAGATGACGTTGCGGCTGCGGCCCGAAGTGGAAATGCCGATGGCCACATCGCCGGGCCTGCCCAGGGCTTCGATCTGGCGCGCAAACAGCGCATCAAAGCCCATATCGTTGCCGATTGCGGTCAGCGCCGAGGTGTCGGTTGACAAGGCGATGGCGGGGATCGGCGGCCGGTCGTTGACGTAGCGAACGGTCAGCTCGGTCGCCAGATGCTGGGCGTCGGCGGCGCTGCCGCCATTGCCGAAGAACAACAGTTTGCCGCCGTCTCGTACGGCCTCAAGCGAAATCGACAGCAGGCGTTCAAAGGGTTCAAACAACCCCGCCCGAGTCGCCTGAGCGACATCGAGATGGTCGGCGAAATTCTGTTGCCAAAGCTCGTCGGTGGTCATGGTCAATATGCCCTTGCCGGCTCATACCGAGGAGCGGCGATAATGACCTATAGGCTGATATTAATCCAGCCGCCGTTCGATCGCGACGGGGACGCAACTCAGAAAACCCGGCTATCGTCCTCGGCTGCGTCCTCCAGCAGGCTGTGCGGGTTGCCGTCGTCGATCCAGCCCAGGTGGGCGTCGTGCAGGTCGTAGCCGATCAGCCTTTGCAGCCGGTCGGGGAAGGTCCTGGCGAGTTCCGGCGGCTTCCAGGGCGAGCGGATGGAGGGCCAGGTCGCGCGCCGTCGGCGACCGCGCCATCAGGCCGGAGACCCGCTTGGTCTTGAAGCCCGCCAAATCATCGACCCCGAGCCAGCGTTCGTCGAACGCCGGCCCAAGGTCGCCGGCGAGGGCGTCCATGGCGGGCACGCCGGCCAGGTTTTCAACAACCACGCAAGCCCACCGCTTCAATGGCCGCTACCACCTCAGCGGCGTCGGCACTGGCGGGCAGGCGGGGAATATCGATGCGCATGGTCATGATCTATCTCTATGTATTTTGCCTCTCGCATTCGCACCGTGCCATAATCCCGGCCGATGGAATAGAGAGGACCGGCCCATGCAATTTCTCGTCGTCGCCCCTGACGGAACCGACGATCCCAACGTCACCGGCGATACCAACGTCGCCGGCGATGTCTGGCGGACCGTCGAGGCCACGCCGTTCCGATGCGCGGTGTGAGCAGCGTTATGGACCAGCCGCTTTGGACGCCATCGGCGGACCGTGTTGCCGCCGCCAACATCACCCGGTTTCGGCGCTTCATCGAAACCGAGTATGAAGTGACCCTCGCCGATCAAGACGCGCTCTATGACTGGTCGGTGGAGAATATTGAGGCATTTTGGGTCAGCGTCTGGCGCAATAGCGGGGTCATCTCGTCGCAAACCTGGGATGAGGTTCTGGTGCATGGCGATCGTATGCCCGGCGCCTCCTGGTTTACCGGCGCCCGGCTCAATTTCGCCGAAAATCTGCTGCGCCGCCGCGACGACGCCGACGCGCTGGTGTTTCGCGGCGAGGCCGGGGCGGAGCGCCGCCTCACCTTCGCCGAACTGCATGACCGGGTCGGCCGCCTGGCATCCGCGCTTCGGGCCGACGGCGTGGTGGCCGGCGACCGGGTGGTCGGCTTCATGCCGAACCTGCCCGAGACCGTGGTCGCCATGCTGGCCGCGGTCAGCATCGGCGCGGTCTGGTCGTCCTGCTCGCCGGATTTCGGCGTTGCCGGAGTGATGGACCGGTTCGGCCAGATCGAACCCAAGATTCTGTTCGCCGCCGACGGCTACTTCTACAACGGCAAGACCGTCGACAGCCTGGAACGGGTGCGCGATATCGCCGCGCAATGCCCCAGCATCGAGAAGCTGATTGTGGTTCCCTATGTGGACGAACAGCCGGACTTATCGGCGCTAAAGGATGCGGTCGATTTCCAGGCCTATCTCGGCGACGGGCCGGGCGGCGAGATCGATTTTGCCCAGATGCCCTTCGATCATCCGCTCTACATCATGTATTCCTCGGGCACCACGGGCATGCCCAAATGCATCGTCCATGGCGCCGGCGGCAGCCTGCTGAAAAATCTTTCTGAGCTTCTGCTCCATACGGACGTGAAACCCGACGACAAGCTGTTCTTCTTCACCACCTGCGGCTGGATGATGTGGAATTGGCTGGTTGCCGGATTGGCGGCGGGAACGACCGTTATGCTCTATGACGGCTCGCCGTTTTATCCCGACGGCGAGGTGCTGTGGCGCTATGCCGAGGACGAGGCAATCAGCATTTTCGGGACCTCGGCGAAATATCTCGCCGCCTTGGAAAAAGCCGGACTGCGACCCGGCGATGGGCACGATCTGTCGGCTCTGCGGTGCCTGATGTCGACCGGCTCGCCCCTGGCGCCCGAGGGCTACGACTATGTGTACGACGCCATCAAACAGGATGTCTGCCTGTCTTCGATCTCGGGCGGCACCGACCTCCTGGGTTGTTTTGCCCTGGGCAATCCGGCGGGCCCGGTGTGGCGCGGCGAAATTCAGACCCGCGCCCTGGGCCTTAAGGTCGAGGCCTATGACGACGACGGCAAGCCGCTTCAGGGCCAGGCCGGCGAGCTGGTTTGCAGCCGCCCCTTCCCTTCCATGCCGGTGGGCTTCTGGCGCGACGACGACGGCGCCAAATACCACGCCGCCTATTTCGCTGAATATCCTAACGTCTGGCGCCATGGCGATTGGATCGAACTGACCGAGCATAACGGCATCATCATCCACGGCCGCTCCGACGCCACCCTCAATCCCGGCGGGGTGCGCATCGGCACCGCCGAAATCTACCGCCAGGTGGAGAAGATCGACGCGGTGCTCGAAGCGATCTGCGTCGGGCAAACGTGGCAGCACGACGTGCGCGTGGTGCTGTTTGTGGTGCTGCGCGAAGGGCTCACCCTCGACGATGCCCTCAGCGATGCCATCAGGAGCGAAATCCGCGCCCACACCACGCCGCGCCACGTCCCCGCCAAGATCATCCAGGTCGCCGAAATTCCGCGCACCATATCGGGCAAGATCGTCGAACTCGCCGTGCGCGATGTGATCCACGGCCGTCCGGTGCGCAATCAGGACGCCCTGGCCAACCCGCAGGCCCTGGCGCTCTATGAAAATCTCAAGGAATTGCAAAGCGAATGAACGGCTTTAAAGACTATGACAAATACGACGGCCTCGGCTTGGCCGGGTTGGTGCGTGACGGCGCTGTCAGCCCGAGTGAGCTTCTGGATGAGGCCCTGGCCCGGCTTGATGCTCTCAATCCGCAACTGAACGCGGTCACAGTCCGCTTCGAGGAGAAGGCTCGCGCGGCCATCGCGGCGGGCCTGCCGGATGGTCCCTTCAGGGGCGTTCCCTTCCTGCTCAAGGACCTCGGCGCGGTGATGCAGGATACACCCCTGACCAACGGCTCGCGGCTCTATGAAGATTTCGTCTGCGACTTCGACAGCACCCTGGTTGAGCGATACAAACGCGCCGGGCTGGTTATCTTCGGGCGCAGCACCTCGCCGGAGTTGGGCCTGAGCTACGCCACCGAGCCCTTGCTCCACGGCCCGGCGCGCAACCCCTGGAACCTGGACCATGTTCCCGGCGGCTCCAGCGGCGGGGCGGCGGCGGCGGTGGCCGCGCGTATCCTGCCCATCGCCCATGCTAGCGACGGCGGCGGCTCAATCCGCGTGCCGGCCTCATGTTGTGGACTATACGGTCTGAAACCGACGCGCGGGCGCAGCCCGACCGGCCCCCACGGCGGCGAGGGCTGGGCGGGCATGTCGGTGAACCACGCGGTGAGCTTGAGCGTGCGCGACAGCGCCGCCCTGCTCGACGCCATTATCGGTGAAGACGTGGGCGACCCTTACGCGGCGTCGCAACCGGCGCGCCCCTTCCTCGAAGAAGTCGGCGCCGATCCGGGTGTCTTGCGTATTGCGGTCTGCGGGCGGCCCTCGAATGGAGTCGCCGTCGATGCCGATTGTATTGCGGCCATGGACCACGCGGCGGCGCTCTGCGCCGATCTTGGCCATCATGTGGAGGAGGCCGAGCCCGACTACGACCGCGATGAGATCAACGAGCAGAGGATCAAGATCATCGCGTCCTGCCTGCGAAACGAGATCGAGGCGCGGGCCGCCGAACTCGGCGTCGCGCCCGAGACCCTGGTCGAACCGACAACCTGGTATATCGCCACCCTGGCCAATGACGTGAGCGGCGCCGATTACGCGGCGGCGGTCAATGCCCTGCACCGGGTCGGCCGCCAGATCGGACGTTTCTTCACGGACTATGATCTGTTGCTGACGCCGACCCTGGCCAAGCCGCCGCTTCTCATCGGCGCGCTCGATCCGGCGACCGACGATTTCGATGCCTATGCTGCCGAAGTCCAGGGCTTCGCCGCGTTCCCCGCCCTGTCCAACGCCACCGGCACTCCGGCCATGTCCGTGCCGCTTTTTTGGAATGATGCGGGCCTGCCCATCGGCGCCCAGTTCATCGCCCGCTTCGGCAACGAGGCCACCCTGCTCCGCCTCGCCGCCCAGCTAGAACAAGCCCAGCCCTGGGCCGATAAGCGACCGGGTGTGGTCGGCGGCTAGAAGGCGATCACGCCGGCTCATAGCGCTGTACATCGATCTCCCCGGCCCGATTGCGCATGACGGTTGCGTCATGCCAGACCTGCATGCGCAGCATGGTATCCAAATCGAGCGCGAAGGCTTTTTCCATGCGGAGCGCCATTTCCGGCGATAGGCCTGCCTTTTCGTTGATAAGGTCCGACAAGGTGGCGCGGCGAACGCCCAGGATTTCAGCGGCCTTAGTTATGCTGAGATCAAGCGGCTCGATCACCTCTGTGCGGATAAACTCTCCAGGATGACAGGGCTTCATGCCAATTTTGATAGGGTCCTTGCTCATCAATGGTAATCCTCCAAATTCAGATCGATAATGTCGTCCTCATGCACCGTGAACGTGATCCGTCAATTGCCGGAAACAATAATGGGCACCTCTAAATATGCAATCCCACGTTTCAATCGGTTAGAATCCTGTTGACGTGACACGAGGGCAGAGGAACCAGCCATGGGCCAAATGGGTTTTTTTCGACATCGCGAATCGGTATGCCGGCCTGGACGCCAAGAAC
>JAYGED010000191.1:0-1857 GCA_046582565.1 Alphaproteobacteria bacterium | reverse complement strand
CGACGCTCTTCCGATCTGAGATTTTGTCAAAACGGTATCGAGGTTGTTACGTGCGAGATGGTGGTTTTTGAGTGGTTGCAACGCGCTGATACAAGTGAGTTTCGCGACCTTCTGGCCTTGATAAAGGAAAGACCCGCGGGTCCGGGGAAACTATCGCCGCCAGATGCAAACTAAACCGGATCAAGTGGAAATAAGAATCCGTGCCTTTAACAAATATTGATTGGGAGACATAATCATGACGCTCAGAAGACCTTCGCAGGACGACCTCCTGGACCTCAGTGATCGCCATCATCTGCAAATTACCGAGGCTGAACTCCCTGATCTTCATGAATTGATTTTGGGCGTCATGGAAGGCTATGACGAGCTCGATCAGTATCCTGACCCGGTGCGCGAAGTAATTTCGGCTGTGCGCATTCCAGGCCGCCGCCCGGAACCGGATGAGGATCCCCTGAACGGGGTCGTGCGGTTCTGCGATGTCCGCGCGACTGGGTCGAACAAGGGCCCGCTGGCGGGAAAGACAATCGGCCTCAAGGACACCATTTGCGTCGCCGGCATACCGATGAATTCCGGCTCGCGCCTGCTCTATGATTTTGTCCCCGATATAGACGCCACAGTTGTCCAGCGTATCTTGAAAGCCGGTGGCCATGTTACGGCAATCCTGAATACCTGTGATTTCGCGTTCTCGGGCGGCGGACACACCAGCACCTTCGGACCGGGCCTCAATCCCGCGAACAGCCGCTATGCCGCCGGCGGCTCATCCTGCGGCTCGGCCATCGCGCCGGCCACCGGTATTGTCGACATTGCGCTGGGCGGCGATCAGGGCGGCTCCGTACGTATCCCGGCATCATGGTCGGGTATCGTCGCGCATAAGCCAACCCACGGGTTGGTGCCCTATACGGGTATTGTAGGATTCGATCAGACCATCGATCATATAGGTCCCATGGCCAAAACGGTTAAGGATGCGGCGTTGTTAATGAACGTTATTGCCGGCAAGGACGACACCGCCATCGATCCGCGCCAGCCGGATCGCATCAAGGTGCCCGATTATGTTGCGGAGCTTGGCAAGCGAAGCATCAAGGGTATTCGCATTGCCGTCGTCAAAGAAGGCTTCGGCACACCAGAATCCATGCCGGCGGTGGATGCCGCCGTGAGAAAGGCGGCCAAATACCTGGCCCGCTTGGGCGCTACGGTGAATGAGGTCTCTATACCGATGCACCGCAGGGCTGTTCCCCTCTGGAATTGTGTAGCGATCGAGGGTGGCATCGATAGTTTCTATCACGGCCATACCGCCTATCAGCACAAGGGTTACTACAACCCGCGTCTGATCTCGGCCATGTCACGGGCGATCCGCAGCAACGGAGGTGATTTTTCGGCAACCGCAAAGATGGGCGCTCTGCTTGGCCACTATATGCGAGAGCAGTATCATGGCGTGTTCTATGCGCGTTCGCAGAACATGACGCGCGTCCTCACCGCCGCCTATGATGCGGTTCTCAAGGAGTATGATCTCCTGCTCATGCCGACGACGCCGCAGACTGCCCACAAGGCTATCCCGGCCGTGGAAAAGGACCGCAAGACCTATGTCGGGCAGGCCCTTAACATGGTGCGCAATACCTGTGCATTCGACTTGAGCGGTCATCCGTCAATCAGTGTTCCCTGCCGCGGCGTCAAGGGCCTGCCGATTGGCCTCATGCTCACCGGACGGCAATTCGACGATGCCACCGTGCTCAGAGTCGCCAATACTTACATGACGGCAAAATAATCAGACTGCTCAAGGAAACCGCTTCGCTACACCCCTTGTTATGCTAATGACCTAGTACCTGAGGAGAATAGCAGAGATATCTTCAGCGTTTAGTTTGG
>JAYGED010000175.1:0-2483 GCA_046582565.1 Alphaproteobacteria bacterium | reverse complement strand
ATGCGCAGGGCATTGCGCGCGGTTAGATCGAGTGCCACGTTGCCCGCCACCGTGGTCACGGCGAGCAGATCGAACTCCGGCGAGGCGAAGGCCAACAAGAGCGCTACGGCATCGTCCTTGCCGGGATCGCAATCGATGATCAGGGAGCGCGGCTCCATGGCCAGCCTTTCCAGTTTTATTACAGGTCGTAACCGCCGACAGGATATGGTGATATGGGCTGTCTCTTCGTTATATGACGAAGCAAACGATAACAGCGAAAAATTTGAGGTCCTCAATGAGCGGCACCCTGGAAACAATCTGAATTCGACCGTCAGGTTACCGACTGGGAGGTCAGGCGCAATTTCGAGCGCGCATAAATTACAAGGACACCGATCCATGACCGATACTCTCAAGACCATCTCTCCGGTGGACGACAGCGTCTATGTGGAGCGCCCGCTGGCCAGCCAGAGCGAAATCGACAACGCCCTCGATGCCGCCGTCGCCGGACAGCGCGAATGGCGCGCCATGTCTGTGGCGGAACGCGCCGCCCTGCTCACCAGCGCCGTCGACGCCTTTATTGCCGCCAAGGACGGCATCGCCCTGGAAATCACCTGGCAGATGGGCCGCCCGCTTTCCCAGGCGCCCGGCGAAGTCGCCGGCTTTGAGGAACGCGCGCGCCATATGATCGCCATCGCCAGCGACTCCCTCGCCGATGTGGAGGTCGGCGATAAGGAGGGCTTCACCCGCTTCATCCGCCGCGTCCCCCTCGGCGTGGTTTTCGTGGTGGCGCCCTGGAATTACCCCTATCTCACGGCGGTCAACGCGGTTGTGCCGGCTCTCATGGCGGGGAATTCCGTGCTGCTGAAACATTCCGCCCAGACCCCGCTCTGCGCGGAGAGATTCGCAGCAGCCTTCGCCGGTTTGCCGGCCGGGGTTTTCCAGCATCTCCATATGAGCCACGGCGGGGTCGATGCGGTGGTGCGCGATGGGCGGGTAGCCTTCGTCAGCTTCACCGGCTCAGTGAGCGGCGGCCATGCCATCCAGCATTCCGCCGCCGGCCGCTTCATCGCCGCCAACCTCGAACTGGGTGGCAAGGACCCGGCCTATGTGCGCCCGGACGCCGATCTCGCCCATGCCATAGAGACCCTGGTCGACGGCGCCTTCTTCAATTCCGGCCAGTCCTGTTGCGGCATAGAGCGCATTTATGTGCATGGCGATGTCTATGACGATTTCGTCGAGGGCTTTGTCGAGCTCACCAACGGCTACCGGCTGGGTGATCCGCTGGATCCCGAGACCAATATCGGCCCCATGGTGCGGACCAGCGCCGCGACTGCCGTGCGCTGGCAAATCCACGACGCTCTCGCCAAGGGCGGGCGGGCGCTTATCGACAGCAAAAACTTCGCCGCTGACAGGGAAGCAACGTCCTACTTGGCGCCTCAGGTGATGGTCGATGTGGATCATTCCATGCTGCTGATGAACGAGGAAACCTTCGGCCCGGCCATCGGCATCATGAAGGTCGCGAACGACGACGAGGCCGTGGCCCACATGAACGACAGCGCCTATGGGCTGACCGCCTGCGTTTTCACAGCCGACGCCGACGCGGCCCTGGCGATCGGCGATCGGGTCGACACCGGCACCTGGTTTATGAACCGCTGCGATTATCTCGATCCGGCCCTGGCCTGGGTCGGGGTCAAAGACTCGGGCCGAGGCTGCTCCTTATCGGCGCTTGGCTATGACTATCTCACCCGCCCCAAATCTTTTCACCTTCGAACCTCGCTCTAAAGGACCGCCATCTATGAATATCGACCCCAAGACCCTGACCGGCAATTGGAACTACCCGACCGCCATGCGCTTCGGTCCGGGCCGTGTCAGAGAACTCTCCGAAGCCTGTAAGTCGCTCGGCATGGCGAAGCCTTTACTGGTCACCGATCCGGGCCTGCGCGATCTGCCCATGGTGGCGAACGCCATCGCCGACAACAACGCCGCCGGCATCCCGACCACCTTGTTCGCCGACATCAAAGGAAATCCGGTGGGGCAAAACGTCGAGGACGGCGTCGCCGCCTACAAAGACGCCCGTTGCGACGGGGTGATCGCCTTCGGCGGCGGCTCGGCGCTGGACGCCGCCAAAGCCATCGCGCTGATGATCGGCCAAAGCCGTCCGATCTGGGATTTCGAAGACCGCGAGGATTGGTGGACGCGGGTCAATGAGGCGGGCATTGCGCCGATCATCGCCCTGCCGACCACCGCCGGCACCGGCTCGGAGGTGGGCCGCGCCTCGGTTATCACCGACGAGGAAACCCATCTCAAGAAAATCATCTTCCATCCCAAGATGGTGCCCGCCATCGTCATTTCCGATCCCGAACTGACCATCGGCCTGCCCAAGAACATCACCGCCTGGACCGGCATGGACGCCCTCGCCCACTGCCTGGAGGCCTATTGCGCGCCGGGCTATCACCCGATGGCCGACGGCATCGCCCTGGAAGGCATGCGCCTGGTCAAGGACT
>JAYGED010000137.1:0-15884 GCA_046582565.1 Alphaproteobacteria bacterium | reverse complement strand
TCGTCGAATGTATATTTACTGTAATTGATGTCTGTTATTTCAATGGGACTGCGATTCTCCATCTCGAGCCACACGTGGGCGAAACGGCATGTCTGACCCGCAAATTCCGGCAACGTCGTGCTTCCATTGGCAAGACCATTCATCACGCGCTGAGAGATGCGATGAAACTCGCTGCTCTCATCGAACATGAACTCGCGCCAGCCTGTGCCCATAGGTCCACCTCCCAGCGCCCAGCATAATCTCTTGCACCGGATTTGACATCATCGCGTGGTGGTTCGGTGTATAGCGCCAGGACGCCACGAAGGATCGACCCAATCGCGTCTCGCTCGTTAAGATCGAGAAGGGCGCTCGGCGGCTAACGATCCTCGTCGCGTAGCCGCCGAAAGACGTCGGCGAGCTTCGCGTCCGGATCAGCCGCCATCTCGTTAACCTCTCGCCAAGGGAAGAGCCGGGCGACGACGTAGAGCGTGAGCACGGCGTAGGCGGCGGCTAGCAGCCAGCCAACCAACCCAATCCCCCGCACGCAAGTCCAGTATCTCGGCAAACACAGCAACGAGCAGCGCCGGAAGCAGCGCCAATTCGGCGCCGGCAAGACCGATGAAAAGTGCAATTAACTTCGAGCGCAAGCTGGCATTCTGGTGCCGTCGCAGGGAGCCGACAAGTGCGAGCGTGGCGATGGCCGCGGCTAGGATCAGACCGGCGATCACCGGGGTTGAGGCCTGGCTCATGGGCAGTGAGTCAATCACCCTTCACCGGCCGCGGCCGGCCGTTTTCGTCCAGCGCCACGTAGACGAAGATGCCTTTGGTCACCTTGATGGTCTCGCCCGTATCTCGGCGCTTTGCCTCGGTCTCGACGTGAACGGTGATAGAGGTTCGCCCGACGCGGGTGACCTCGGCGAAACAACTCACTAGATCACCGACGTAGACCGGCAGATGGAACTCCATGGCCTCGACGGCGACGGTCGCCACCCGGCCGCGCGCCAAGTCGTGGGCCGCGATGCCGCCGGCGATGTCCATTTGCGACAGCAACCAGCCGCCGAAGATGTCGCCCGAGGCGTTGGCATCGGCCGGCATGGCGAGGGTGCGCACCGCCGGCTCGTGAAACCTGTCGATATCTTTGCCCGCCATTCGAACCCTCCATTCAGCGTACAAGATAGCATAGGAATTCGATCCTCCGGCCGGCCAGGCCGCGATGGGCGTCGCCTCCCCATTCCGCGCAGCGGCTCCGTAGGCGCGCGAAACGGCCCCGGCCAATGCCTGGGTATACCGGAGGGCGGTTTCGCGAATCTGGGGGCATCCTGAGCGGGTCTAGGTCGTCTGGTGAATGTCCGGGTTCCGTTTGTATGCGGAAGTCAGTGCCGAAAGACAGGCGATCCAGTTTGTAGAACCGGTAACAACGTGAAAAAATTCGTAATTCATTTTGACATGCACAGGGAGGGGCAGCATGGCACGGATGTTTGTTCGCCATTCGGTAAAAGACTTCAAGATCTGGCGAAAAGCCTATGACGCGTTCGATGACGAGCGCCGGGGCATGGGGGTCATCGGGGATGCCGTCTATCAGGCGCTTGACGACACCAACGACGTCACTCTGTACCACGACTTCAAAACCCGCAAACGCGCCGAGGCCTTCGCCGCCTCACCACGGCTCAAGGAGGTCATGAAGGGCGCCGGCGTCAAGGGAAGGCCGAAAATCTGGTTCGTAAAAGAATCGAAGAGACGCGGCCGGCATAAAAGCTGAACCCGGTTGAGACCGCAAGGCTCCACCCGGTCCAAGTCGTAGAATCGGGCATCGCTCCGAATGTCCGCTTTCGGGGGTATTGCGTACAAGGATCGCCGTTAAATCGGTTTCGGACTTGATGCATTGTACCAAGGATCGATACTAGATTCTCGAGTGCGACTGACTATCACGGCGTACCGATCGGCCACGTTGCCCGAGGAGATTCATCATGCGAATTGCCGTGCTCACAGGGGGCGGTGACGTGCCCGGCCTCAATCCCTGCATCAAGGCGATCGTCACGAGTGCGGTCGGAAATGGCTGGGAGGTGATGGGCTTTCGTCGCGGCTGGGCGGGACCGCTCCACTACGACCCGAACAGCAAGAGCGAGCAGCCGCGTTGGCTCGAACCGCTGACCCTTCAGAAGGTGCGCACCATCGACCGCACCGGCGGCACCTTTCTGCACACCTCGCGCACCAATCCGGGGCGGATCAAACCCGCCGACGTGCCGGCCTTTCTGGCCGGGACGTTGCCGGATGGACCGGAACCAGATACATCGGATGCCACTTGCCATATTCTTCGGGTCTTTGAGACGCTCGCCATCGACGCCCTGGTGCCGATCGGTGGCGACGACACGCTTTCTTATGCGGCGCATCTTGCGCGCCAGGGCTTTCCGGTCGTTGCGATCCCGAAGACCATGGATAACGATGTCCATGGCACCGACTACTGCATCGGCTTTTCCACCGCCGTGACTCGGAGCGTCGAGTTCATACAGGCCTTACGGACGCCCGCCGGCAGTCACGAGCGGATCGCGGTGATCGAGCTTTTCGGGCGCAACAGCGGAGAGACGGCCTTGATCGCCGGCTATCTGAGCGATGCCGACAGGGTCGTCATCAGCGAGGTGCCCTGCGACGTCGACCGACTGGCCAAGCTGGTCATGGCCGACCGCAACGCCAACCCGAGCCACTATGCCGTCGTCGTGGTTTCGGAGGGCGCGCGACTTACGGGCGGCAAGACAATCGAGGGCGGTGAGCCCGACGCCTACGGGCATCTGAAGCTCGGCAGTATCGGCCAAGTGTTGGCCGAAGCGCTAACCGCCCGGACCGGGGTCGCGGCCATCAATCAACAGCTCGCATACCTGATGCGTTCGGGCGCTCCGGATTCGCTCGATCGGATGGTCGCTATCAGCTTCGGCAACCTCGCCGTTCAAAAGCTCCAAGAGGGCGCAACGGGCGTCATGCTCGCGCTCCGCGATGGCTGTTATACGACGGTGCCGATCGAGACCTGCGCGAGCGGCACGAAACGGGTCGACGTCGCCGAGTTCTACGATCCGAGCCAGTACAAGCCGCGTATCCGGCACGTCCTCGGCAAGCCGATGTTCCTCTACTAATGCCCCCGCGGTGATATGATAGGGATCGTCGGGAGCGGCCTGACATAAATCCCGTTCCCCGCTGCTCGATTCAGTTGCTCAAGGGCCTGGCAAAGCTAATCTCATGGCCGTCTGGATCGGTCATGTGGAAGTAGCGCTCGCCCCATTCGGCGTCCTGGGGCGTGGTGTCCGGAACGAGTTCGCAGGCCACGGCGTGCTGGTAGAGGGCATCGACGTCAGAGACGTAAAAGATGACCCGTCCCCACCATGACCATTGGCGGTCTGTCGGTTGGGCAATGAGGTTGAGGTAGCCGGCGCCGACCCGGAAGCTGGTGAATGATGCCGCCTCACTGCCGTAGTTCACGTCAAATCCGAGTGTTTGGTAAAACCGTACCGCCCGCGACATGTCATGGGTCGCCAGTGTTATGGCGCTGATGCACTCGATGGTCATGGGCGCATCGTAGCAAATTTGCCGTCGAGGTTGGTTTGAAGTTCAAGATCGCGCGTCGCGCCGCAGTCAACGACTGCTTAGCGGACATCAGCGCCCGGAATGTTCGCTTTCGGGGGTAAAGCAGAACTCCACGCCAAAAAACGGACGTTGCCACTCGAAGAGTGGCTCTAAAAGGTAGAGTGGTCTTCGCGATATGAATTACGGCTGATCGACTTGGCAGTCGGGGTTACATGGCTCCCAACAATTTCCTTGGTAGTGTCAAAAAACGGCAGGCGATTTCGCCCTCGGGGCCTATCCGCAAGACGTCGGCCTTGAAGGCTTCATGCGAGAGGCCGAGCCAAGTAACGACACTGCCCTCAAGCGGTTCGCCCCGGCGCACCGGGCGATGAAAGTCCCTGATCCGGAAGCCGCCAATAGACCAATCGGTGGTCTTGTAATTGTGACCCTCGAAGCGCAGCGTCAGTCGCGGCGCTATGTGCCGGGCATGTTGACGCCTCTCGCGCCTGCCAGGGAGATTCGGATCGCTCTTCTCTTGCTTCAACGTAACCAATTGCGCGATGCTTTCCGAATCCATACTGTTTCTCTCTAAGGTCGATTCTGAGACGTGCCTGTGGCACTTACTTCTGAGTAAAATAGCCCTGCGAGTATAAGATTAAGTTAATCCGAGTACACGGCTGTTATCCGTGAATAATATCCACGAAAAACATGATCGTTCTAAGCCAATGTCAGCTGTAAGAAGTGGTGACGGGGATTGGCAGTGCAATCGAAAATGGAATATTTTTCGGGTAGCATTAATCCAACATTATTCCCTGACTCTGCACCCCGATAATGACCCTTTCAACAATCCGTCTAAATGTCCGCTTTCGGGGGTAAAGCGGACGTAAATCACCAAGTGTCTAAATGTCCGCTAATAGCCATAAGCGGAAGTCACTGTTGGTCGCAGGCAGGCCCATCGAACACAGATTCAAGGGGTGGGTAACACGAGCAAAGTCATGCAACCCTCTAGTAAAACTTGACAGCAAAAATGCGCACTATGATATTCGAAACTTGGGATTGCCAATCAATAGCCTTGCTGTTTGCTTGAAAGGGACAAAACATGCTGGAAGTGCGCGTCGCCGCTAACTCGGAACAGGCGGACGTTATCAGCGTATTGACCCTGGCATTTGCTGACGACCCGGTTTGTCGCCGGCTTTACCCTGATCCGACCCAGTATCTGAAATTCTTTCCAGAGTTCGTGCGGCTGTATGGTGGCAGGGCATTCGATCATTGCGGCGCTCAGCCGATAATTCACAACAGATAGTGGCCGACGATGCTGCGTTTTTCGGCTAATTGCAGACATTCACAGGCTGTGAATCAGCGTTGACCACCGATCGCGATTGCAAGAAAATTTCTCCACCTAATTGGGAGAGAGAGCATGGAAGCCATCGAGGTGCCGGCCGGGCATGGCCGCGCGTTTCACGTAGGCGAGGGCGGGCGTTTTCGAATCATCACGCCCAAGGGGCAGCAGTCGGCGGATTTCTTCGCGTTTTGCGCCGACGACATCGACGACTGCCTGTCGCCGCACCATAGCTGGATGCCGACCCGGTCGCTGCATCCCCGTGTCGGCGACACTTTCCTCAGCCGCCGCCGCCAGTCCATGGTCGATTTCGTCGAGGACGGCGCCGATGGCCTACACGACTTCATCATCGCCCCGTGTGACGCCATCCGGTATGAACAGTTCGGCGTCCCGGACCACCGCAGTTGCATCGGCAACCTCGAGGAGGCCATGGCCGAACTGGGTTACGAGGTTCCCGCCAGCCCCCTGGCGGTGAACTTCTTCACCAACACCACGGTGGAGGAAGGCTTCATGTTCGACACGCCCAAGGCGCCGGTGGCCAAGCCCGGCGGCTATGTAGTGCTCGAGGCCCGCATGGACCTGATATGCGCGGTGTCGTCCTGCCCCTATGACCTCGCGGGTCCGGGCTGGGCGATCAACGCCCCCGGCGGGCCCACCGAGATCGTTGTCGAACTGCTCTAAGGAGACGGCCCGCAATTATTTCCAAAACGGTGTGCGGACTCCCGGAGGGAGCGCCGCACCGGGCCCGGAAGGCGCACTATTGCGCCAGTTTCGTGCAATCACTGACGGGCACATGAACCGCGAGCCCCCTCGATCTCGTCTCCGCCAGCGCGCTGGCGATGGTCTCGGTCAGGTCGCCTTCGGCCCCGGTGGTACCGGGCCGCTGGGCGCCAGCGCCCCGTCCTCGTCGTGCATCTCGTCGCCTTGGAGCGCGGGGCAAAAGACGCTGACCAGGTGCAGGTCCGTGATTGCATGCATGCCGTGCCGGTCGTCGGGTCCGACGCAGTACATGGTGCCCGGCTCCAAGGCCCAGGATTCGCCGGTGGTCAGATCGTCGACCTCGCCGTGGCCCGAGAGAATGTAGTTGGCCTCCCAGTGATGCTTGTACCAGAGCACGTTCCTATTGCCGGCGACGAGTTTAACGTCGGCGATCGTCACGCCGACGCGGTCCTCGGCGAGCAGCATGCGCACGCTCCGCGCCGATCCGCCGGCGACCACCTTCTCGCGCCCGGTGGCGCGCAACTCATCGATGGTTTTCACGAACATGCGCTCGCGGCCGGGCGGGATCGGGCCAGTTGGCGGATGGGAACCGTCCGCGTCGTGGTCTCGTTGCCCATAAGCGGAGGGCTGAAGACGCTGATTATGCGTAACTCATCGGTCACCGTGACAAGATGCCGGTCGTTCGGCCCAACCGTATAGAGCGTTCCCGCCGCGAGCTGCCAGCTCTTGCCGGTCGCGATCTCCTTCACCGCGCCCCGGCCCGAGACGATGTAATTCGCCTCCCAATGGTTCTTGTACCAGAGCGCGGCCTCGGCGCCGGCCGAAGCGGTGAGGTCGGAGAGCGAGAAGCCCATGCCATCCTCACGGGTCAGAAGCCGGACGGTCCGCGCCTTGCCGCCGCTCAGCACTATCTCCTTGCCTTGCTTCCTCAACTCATCGAGCATCCTAACGAACATCACTCGCCCTCCGTCCGGCCGCCTCCAGTGTTCACCGCCGGGGGCCCGATTTCAACGGCTGATCTTTGGGCCACTAGCCGCTGGCCGTTGGATGACGTCGTTGATAGGCTGACCGTCACGGTCGCGGTCGGGCCACCGGCAGGCGCGCCCGACAGAACAAGCGACCAGGTCAGGAGTGATATGCCATGTCCCCGTCGTTTCCCAATCTCTTCTCGCCGCTCGAAGTCGGCCCCATAGAGATCAAGAACCGCATCTTCTCGACCGGCCACATGACCATGCTGCTGGACGGCGGCGTGCCGAGAGCGTCTACCTGCAGCACACCACCAACGGTGAGGCAATCGTTTGCGAGCAGGTCGACACTCTGGTCACGGCACTCGGCCAGCAATCGGAGACGGCGCTCGAGGCGGAGCTCGAGGGTTGGGGCGGCGAGGTTCTGCTGGCCGGCGACTGCCTCAGCCCACGGACCGCCGAGGAGGCCGTCCTCGAGGGCATCAAGGCCGGGGTTGCCGTCTAGCACTGCCGCGAGATCTTTGCCGGTGTGAGGAAGACGAGGTCATGGCGCAGGGATACCAGCCAGTGACGATCTTGGAAGAGGAACTCAGCGATTGTTCGGCCGATATTCATCTGATCGGCGACTGCCTCAGCCCGCGGTCGGCGGAAGAAGCCATCTATGAGGGCCTGATGACCGCGCGGAAACCATGAAGGGGAAGATGCCATGAACCATGCCAGCACCATGAACGACGATAAGCAGGCCCTGCTCGACCAGGTCGATAAGGACCGGGATATGTTGATAGAATTTCTGTGCCGCTTCATCCGGGCGAAGAGCCCAAACCCGCCTGGCGACACCCGCGAGGCGGCGGCCCATGTCACCGCCTTCCTCGACGCCCGCGGCCTTGAGTACAGGATCATAGAGGCGCATCCCGAAATGCCCAATATCGTCGCCGCCTATGATTGCGGATCGCCGGGCAAACATTTGGTGCTCAACGGTCATATGGACGTCTTCCCGGTCAACGAGAACGAGACCTGGACCCAGCCGCCATGGAGCGGCGCGATCGCCGACGGCAAGATCTGGGGCCGCGGCGCCGCCGACATGAAATGCGGCACCACAGCGTCGATCTTCACCTATGCCTATCTTCACGGCCTGCGTGACAAGCTCAAGGGAAAGCTGACGCTGACCTGCGTCTCAGACGAGGAAACCTTCGGCCCATACGGCGCGCGTTATCTAATGGAACACCATCCCGAGGTCCACGGCGACACCCTGCTCAACGGCGAGCCGGGCAGCCCCTACACCGTGCGGTTCGGCGAAAAGGGTCCCTTGTGGCTAAAATTCACCATTCGCACCCGCGGCGCTCACGGCGCTTATACGCATATCTCCGAAAGCGCCACCAAGATCGCCGCGAAGTTCATCGGCGAGCTTGAGCGGGTCACCGATGTCGACTCCAAGACACCCGGAAATATCGAGGCCGTGCTCGCCCATTCAGCCGAATTCATCGACAAGGCGCAAGGCGCCGGCGCGGCCGAAATACTCCAGCGTGTGACGCTCAACACCGGAGTCATTAAGGGTGGACTCAAGGTCAATATGGTGCCCAGCGAATGCACTATCGAGGCCGACATCCGCCTGCCCGTGGGCATCACCAAGGATCAGGTGATGGCGGAGATAGATCAGGCGCTCGCGGCCTTTCCGCAGGTGTCGATGGAGGAAATCAACTACAACCCACCGAGCTGGTGCGACCCGGAAGGCGAGATGCTGCATATCGTCCGCGACAACGTGACTGTGCTCAAGGGCTTCACGCCCGAACCCATCGTCAGCCTCGGCGGCACCGATGCGCGGCTGTGGCGCTACCGCGACATCCCGGCCTATGTCTACGGCCCCTTTCCGAATGGCATGGGGTCGTTCGACGAGCATGTCGATATCGAGGAATTCCTGCACATTGTCCGCATCCATGCGCTGTCGGCGTATGATTATCTAGCGCGGGACCGGTAGTTCATTCGGGAGATCGAGGATGGCCCTTCACTTTTCAATGGATGAATTGACGGGACGAATTTCCAGAGCGCGGAGACATTTGTCGGATAACGGCTTCGACGCCATTCTGTGTTTTTCCCAGGAAAGCGATTATTACCTGACCGGCTACGACACCAGCGGCTTCGTCTTCTTCCAATGCCTGATCCTGACCGCCGACGACCAGCCGGTGACCCTGCTCACCCGGCGGCCCGACCTGGAACAGGCCCGCCATACCTCGATCATTGAGGACATCTGTGTTTGGTACGATACGGAAGAGGCCGACCCGACCGAGGATCTTCAGGCGATCCTTGAGGAGAAGGGCCTCAAGGGGGGCGCATCGGAGTCGAGCTGAACAGATACGGGCTGACCGGCTTCAACCACCAGCGCCTGCGCCGGCGGCTCGACGGCTGGTGCCGATTGGAGGACGCCTCGAACCTGATCCGCACTCTCCGCGTGGTCAAGTCACCGGCGGAAATCGCCTATGTCCGCCGTGCCGCCGAACTGGCCGACGATTCGCTGCAAGCCATGCTGGGGGCCGCCGGCCCCGGGGCCTTCGAGGGCGACATCTCGGCCGCCGGGCAGAGTGTCAACTTGAGGGGCGGCGGCGACTTGCCGCCGTCGGGTCCGGTGCTTGGCTCGGGCGAGAGGGCGTTGTTGATCCGCTCGGCGACCGGCCCCCGCCATCTCGATCCAATCGATCAATTGACCCTCGAATTCGCCTGTAGCTATCGCCACTACTGCGCCTGCCTGATGCGCACTGTGGCCATCGGCGAGGGTAACGACCGTCAGTGCACCATGTTCGAGGTGACCCGCGAGGCGATGACCGCGATGACCGAGGCGGCGGCCCCCGGGCGGCCCCTGGGCGGCATCGACGACGCCCATCCCCGGGTCTTCGACGCCGCCGGTTTCGGCGCCCACCGCATGTCCGCCTGCGGCTATTCCCTGGGGGCGACCTACAGGCCGACATGGATGGACGTGCCGCCGATGCTCTATTCGGGAAACCCGATGCCGGCCGCGCCCGGCATGGTGCTCTTCCTGCACGCCATCTTGATCGATGCCGACGCCGGCCTGGCGATGTCCCTGGGCCACACCATCGTGATCACCGAGAACGGGCGCGAGGTGCTGAGCCAACTCACGCCCGATTACCACGTCTGCCGCTAACCGGGGGCGCGTTTTAGATCCGCAGGCTCGGGTGGATATAGTCTTCGTAGATACCGGCGGCATTCATCCGCGTGCCGCTCAAGGACGTGCATCCGTTGGATTCCGACAATGTCATGCTGGAGGACATTTACGCCTGCGAGGCCGTACAAAACGGAATGGGCTCCCCCAAATGCGAGATCGGTCCCCTGTCGAAATGGGAATCGGCGCTAAGCTTTTACCAGCAGCAAATTCTCGAGTACGTCCCAACCAATTTCTGAGACGCGCCTACGAAATCGGCTTGATGATCTCTCGCAGGAGCTTGCGCCTGATGGCGTCGCCGTAGGCGGCGTAGTCGTTGGCGGTGATCACGAAGGCCCCGGGCCCGGTAATGACCCGGTACTGGAAATAGGACTCGAGCTCGGGTTTCTCGTCGATGATCGCAAGGCCGTTGAGCGTCACTCCGTTTATTTCGGCATAGCGCTTGAGCAGCGGCATCGGAGGGCCAGTGTTGTTGAAACCGTCGGCCGAAATGTCGATTACCCAGCGGTCGCCGGTGAATTGATTGGCGTTGAACAGGGCAACGCCGATCTCGACCATGGCCGAGATCGAGGTCGCGCCGGTAGGGGACAGCCGTGGCGCCGAACGGATGGCCTGGGCTAGCCGCCGCACCGAGTTGGCGTCGTAGACCAGCGTCCAGGGCACGGCAATATCCTGGGAAGCTCCGTCCGACCACTGGACAACGATCACGGCGATTACGCCCCGCGTGCTGCCCTGGATCGCCTGCTGGACTTGCGTGCTCTCGAAGGCCTGAGCGAGCCCCCGCATCTGCAGGTCGAACTCGTCGGAGTTCACGCTGTATGAGCAATCGATGCCGAGCACCAGTTCGACATCGACGGCCATCTGCTGGGCCCGCGCCGCGGGCGCCACGAACAGCGCGGCCAGCGCCACGAAGCCGCCCGCCGCCATCCAGCCGGCCGCGCGCCGGGCTCTTCGCGTCGAAGTCATGGCGCGATATTGCCGGATCGCGCCGCGCCGCGCAACCGGTTGTGGTTTAGCCCAGAGGAAACCGCCGCACACGATAGGGTTAACGCATTCAAGGTTGACACATCGGCCGCTAGCGGGTGCTATTGGCAGCCAAAATTAAGCTACGCCCATTGGTTTGCCTGTGGAAGGCGTCGTGATGGGAGCGTGGTATATAGACTAAATTGCTGAGGAGGACTGTCTGTGAGCAACGACACGATCGTCAAGTTCGATCGGGTCCAGAAGAGTTATGATGGCGAGCTTCTGGTCGTCAAGGACCTCAACCTCGAGATAGAAAAAGGAGAATTTCTTACCTTGCTGGGCCCGTCGGGGTCGGGCAAGACGACAACGCTGCTGATGCTCGCCGGCTTCGAGACGATGACTCGCGGCACTATTGAACTCGCCGGACAATCCCTGCGCAATGTGCCGCCCCACAAGCGCGACATCGGCATGGTGTTTCAGAACTATGCTCTGTTCCCGCATATGACCGTCTACGAGAACCTCGCCTTCCCGCTGCGCGCGCGCAAGCTGCCGCGGGAGGATGAAGCTGGACAGGTTGGTCGCGCTCTCGACATGGTTCAATTGGGGGGATATGAGCGGCGCCGGCCGGCCCAACTATCGGGCGGACAGCAGCAGCGGGTTGCCGTGGCCCGTGCCCTGGTCTATGAGCCCAAGCTGGTGCTCATGGACGAGCCTTTGGGCGCTCTGGACAAGCAGTTGCGTGAGCAGATGCAAATCGAACTCAAGCACATTCACGAGCATGTGGGCGTCACCTTCGTCTATGTCACTCACGACCAGTCCGAAGCGCTGACCATGTCGAACCGTATTGTCGTGTTCAACGACGGCGAGGTCCAGCAGATCGCGACGCCCAAGGAACTCTACGAACAGCCCCAAAACTCTTTCGTCGCCCAGTTTATCGGTGAAAACAACCGGCTCGTCGGTGAGATCACGGAGCTGAACGGCGAAAACTGCACGGTCAATATCGAGGGCGGCGGCAGTGTCCAGGCGCTGGCTGTCAATGTCGAAGGCGTGGGCTCCCGTACGATCCTTTCAATCAGGCCCGAGAGTGTGCTGTTCAATCCGTCGGCCGACAGCGTTCCAAACCGTTTCGATTGCCGGGTGGAAGAACTCATCTATCTCGGCGACCACACCCGCGTGCGCGTCGACGTTTGCGGACATAACGATTTCATCATCAAGGTGGCGCGCTCGGAAAACGCGCCGCGTATTGAGATTGGTGAAACCATACCCATCGGTTGGAAGAGCTATGACTGCCGAGCCCTCGACTCGGACTAAACAATCATAGACAAGAGGGCCACTTGATAATTTAGTGTATTGTGGAATTAAGATCTTGATCGAAACGATAATAGGTTACCGGCGTATGCTGGAACGATTCACCGTCAGCGCGAGCTGGCATGGCAATAAACCAGCATAAGCTGGCATGACGAAGAACCAGTACAAACTGGCATCACAGTAACAGAGGAGAGATCACCCATGCGAAATGTTTTCAAGTACTCGATCATGACGCTTGCCGGTGCCGCCATTCTCGGCATCGCCAATCCGGCGCCAAGTTATGCTCAAGAGAAGATTACCATCACCTCGTGGGGCGGCGCCTACAGCGAGAGCCAGCGCAAGGCCTACTACGAGCCCTTCGCCAAGGAGTTCGGCATCACCGTCCTCGAGGACGAGTGGGACGGCTCGATGTCCAAGGTTCGGGCCATGGTCGACACCGGCAACTACGTCACCCACCTGATCGACGCCGAGACCTCGGACGTTACCGAGGGCTGCGACGAAGGCACCATCGAGGTGATCGATTACGATAGGATAGGCGGCCGGGACAAGTTTATTCCGGGCGCGGCGCACGATTGCGGCGTCGGCACCATTACCTGGTCAACCATCTATGCCTTTGACGGCGATGTCTTCCCCGAGGGCGGGGCCCGACCGACCACCATGGCCGATCTTTTCGATGTCGAGAAGTTCCCCGGAGCCCGGGCGCTTTACCGCAATCCGGACCCCAATCTCGAGTTCGCCCTGATGGCCGACGGCGTTCCAATGGATCAGATTTTCAATCTCCTGGCCACCGAAGAAGGCATCGACCGAGCCTTCGCCAAGCTTGACCAGATCAAGCCCCACGTCAAGGTCTGGTGGACAGCCGGCGCCCAGCCGCCGCAGCTCCTGGCCGACAAGGAAGTTGTCTTTGCGACGGCGTGGAACGGGCGGATCTTCAACGCGGTGAAGAATGAAGGAAAGAACTTCGTCATCGTCTGGGACGGCCAGATCCTCGACATGGATTATTGGATCATTCCCAAGGGCCATCCGGACCTCGATATGGCGTATAAGTTCCTTGAATACGCCAGCCGGCCCGAGGTGATGGGCAACCAGTCCAAGTACATCTCCTACGGACCGACGGTAACAGCGGCCGTGCCGTTTATCGATCCTGCCATTCTTAAGGATCTGCCGACGGCGCCGGCGAACACCAAGAACTACCTCAACGCCAACTTCCAGTTCTGGGCCGATCGCGGCGAAGAACTCCAAGAGCGTTTCGAAGCTTGGCTTCTGGAGTAGATTTTGCATTGGACGGGGGAGGTCTTGTGCCTCCCCCGCCTCTTTTCCCCGTTTAGAAATTTTTTGAATACCGATTGAACCATGGTCGCTACGAGTTCCACCGCCGAATTAATTCAGGCTGACGACGGCGTATCGCTCAAAACCAAGTTGGCGCGGGCGGAACGGTGGCGCAAATTGGGCGCGTTTGCCCTGGTCGCACCGCTGTTTCTGTTCCTCATGGTGACTTTCATCTCACCGATCTTCTCGATGCTGTCGCTCAGCGTGGAGAACGCGGTGGTTCCCAAAATTTTGCCGAAAACCGCCGAATTGCTTCAGGAGTGGGATGGTGTCGGCCTGCCGGACCCCGAGGTATTCCAGGCCTTCGCGATCGAATTGGCCGCCGCCAAGAAGGCCAAAATTCACGGCCGGGTAGCCAAGCGCCTCAACTACGAGATCTCGGGCTATCGCTCGATGATCAAGACGTCCGCCCGCAAGATACCGCCGCCCGAGACCTCGGACGATGAGATCATCGACGCCTTCATCGCCGTAGACAAGCGGTGGGGCGAAACCAAGTATTGGACCACCATCAAGACGGCGTCGCCGGCCTATACAGCCTTTTATCTGCTGACGGCCATCGATAAACGTATTGATGGTCAGGGCAATATTATCGATGCACCCAAGAGGGTGTCGATCTACGTCCACATGCTTTTCCAGACCATATGGATGAGCTTTGTGGTCACGGCCCTCTGCCTGCTGCTGGGGTTCCCGATTTCCTACCTGCTGGCCACCCTGCCGACCCGCAAGAGCAACATCCTGCTGCTGCTGGTGCTGCTGCCGTTCTGGACCTCGCTGCTGGTCCGCACTACGGCCTGGGTGGTGTTGCTGCAAACCCATGGACTGGTCAACGACCTGGCGGTGATGATCGGGTTGTGGGATGAGCGCATCCAGCTCATTCACAACCGCCTCGGGGTTTATATCGCCATGGTGCACATCCTGTTGCCGTTCATGGTGCTGCCCATCTTCGCCGTCATGAAGGGCATCTCGCCCAGCAACATGCGCGCCGGGATATCGCTTGGAGCCCACCCCTTGCGCTCCTTCATCATCGTCTATCTGCCGCAAACCATTCCGGGAATCGGCGCCGGGGTGCTTCTGGTGTTCATCATATCGCTGGGCTACTACATTACGCCGGCGCTGGTCGGCGGGCCCAAGGACCAGATGCTGAGTTTCTTTATCGCCTTCAACACCAACGTTGCCGTCAACTGGGGGCTGGCCGCCGCGCTCAGCGTGGTCTTGCTCAGCGTGGTCATGGTGTTCTTCGCCATGTACAACAAGCTTGTCGGCGTCGACAATCTGAAGTTGAGTTAAACCATGGCGCTAGCCCCATACGCGACACCGATCGAGAGGGTCTGGTACTACGTCTTCCGCATCCTCTGTGCGCTGATCTTCATGTTCCTGATCGTGCCAATCATCGTGATCATACCGCTGTCGTTCAATTCGGAGCCGTATTTCACTTATCCCATGCCCGGCTTTTCGCTGCGCTGGTACAACGAGATCTTCGGCGACAGCCCGATATCGCTCCTCTGGCAGCGCTCGATCGTCAACAGTATCATCGTCGGCTTCTCCGCCGCCACCCTGGCCACCGTGCTGGGCACGTTGGCGGCGTTGGGCATGACGCGGACAAAGTTCCCCTTCAAAGGCCTGATCATGGCGGTGCTGATCTCACCGATCATCGTGCCGATCGTCATCACCGCTGTCGGCATGTTCTATTTCTACGCCAAGGTCGGTCTGGTCAGCAACCTGTTCGGCATCATTCTCGCCCATGCCGCACTCGGCGCGCCCTTCGTGGTGATAACGGTGACCGCGACCCTGGTCGGGTTTGACCAGAACCTGGTGCGCGCCGGATCAATATTGGGCGCCAATCCGGTACGTGTGTTCCTTTTGGTGACCCTGCCCATCATCCTGCCCGGCGTGGTGTCGGGCGCGTTGTTCGCCTTCGCCACCTCATGGGACGAGCTGGTGGTGGTGCTGTTCCTTGCCTCGACCGAGCAGCACACCGTTCCCCGGCGTATGTGGAGCGGCATTCGCGAACTGATCAGCCCGACCATCACGGCGGCCGCGACCCTGCTGATCATCCTCTCGATCATGCTGATGACGGTTATGGAGTTGCTGCGCCGCCGCGGCGAACGCTTGCGCGGCATAACCCCGTCGTAACCGGATAGTCAAAATCGGGCGGACCGTGAGTCGTATCCCGGTTTGAGATGTCAACGGCGGAGCAAAAAGGGACCACCGTTCCATCGCCTAGAGAAATGCATCCCTTCCACAGCCATCCGTTGGTCGATTTTGGACCTCCAAGGCACCGACGAATGTCCGGTTATGGCTGCCGCCTTATACCAGCGAGCATTAAGCGCGACTCAATTAGGGGATTCCCAAGCGGCCAAAAGTCTGAATCAATGAGGGAACAGATTTGGAGGTTTGCCATGGGAAGAACGGTTGTGTTACGGGAAGATTTCAATGGCGCGGGATTGCGGCGCTTGGCCAAGACGTCGAAGGACGCTGGGCAGAGCCGCCGTCTCCTTGCGCTGTCCGAGATTTACGATGGCGGCAAGCGAGGGGACGCGGCGCGGATCGGTGATGT
>JAYGED010000116.1:0-20447 GCA_046582565.1 Alphaproteobacteria bacterium | reverse complement strand
CGGCTTTGCCAGCAATCTCGACCAACCGGCCCTCGAACTCGCCACCCACGATATGATCAATGCCGAGCCGCCGCAGATGCGCATGGTTTACCGGCGCATATAGTCCGTAAGCGCAAAGTAAGGCTTCAGGGTTGATCTGGTCGACGCGCTCGATAACCGGTGCCGCTAGCCGGGTCGCGGTATGCATTGGCAGGTAGAACGCGACCATGTCGGCGGCGCGCACCACTGTCTCATCCAGCATCGAAACCGATAAGTCGAGACTCGTCACGACGTGGTCCTCGGCCCGCAGCCAAGCCGCTGGCGAGGCCAGTCCGAAAGACTGATGGCCGAGATCGTAAGTCGATATGAGAACAATGTTCATCGAACACCCTGAATTCCTGTGGTCGGTCGACAGTCAAGTTAGGGCGTCACGCCGTCGTCGTCACCCATTGCACAGGAGCCAGAGTAAATGCGCCAGCCGCATGGGTGCGATGGAAATCTCACGAGGCCTCCCGAAGTCGAATCGAGGCCTTCGTCGATCATTACAATAGCCGTCGAAGCGATCGAACGACGCCTCGATCACACCCGCCTGCGCTCGTTGTTCGCGGTAGAGCCACACCGTCTTGGCATCGGGAATTGCAGTTCTTAGGTATCGACGGTCTTGAGGATTAATAGTCAGGCGCTGACACCCTCAGGGATTCCTATATCGGTAAAAATGTCCGCTTCTGGCTACTAGCGGACCTTTGGCTGGGTCGTGATTTAGGTCTGCTTTGCCCCCGAAAGCAGACGTTTTGGACATGGCTGGGGAATGCCTCTTCCTAACCCGTTGATGACAATCGTGATGCTAAGGTGCTATCCGCCGATCTGGCGGCACACGGGCCATTGGGCTAATGTGCCACCATGTCATTCCTCCTGCGCCATATCGCCCGCTACGTAGCACAAAAACTAGCATCCAATCCCCTGGCGAGGGAAAGGCGGCCGAGGTCGCGCGTGTCGTCGTCGGCGAGGCCAGGCAGATCGCCCGCAGGAAAGACAAGACCCGGGCCGGCGGACTCTCCGTCGCGCCATGAACAAGCTCAAGGGCGATCTATAAAATGCCTACCATTCTTCCGCCAGCATGGCAGGCAACGCAAACTTGACCGGGTGGCAGCGGAGGTAGGGGCGATTTTCTTTAATAATTTGCGCGGCAAGGAAGCCCCCAGCCGAGTGTTGTTGGACTTTTGCCTTCGATCTTTACATGCTCTACGTCGAGAGAACTCCCGGCTCATGGGCGAGGATTAGGAAGCCACCCTTGAAATGCGGCAGACCCAGACTAGGCGCCCGTCGACGTATTTCGAAGAGCTAAGCGACGCCGACCGCACGACCAGGCTGCACGCCATGCTGGCGGACAGGCCGAATACCGACGACGTCTGGGTCTTCGCCTATGGCTCACTGATCTGGCGGCCATGCTTCGCATATGTCGAACGGGTGAAGGCGACGCTGGCCGGCTACCGGCGCCGCTTCAGCGTGTGGACGTTGATCGCCCGCGGCACGCCCGCCGCACCCGGTCTGGCCCTGGCCTTGGAGGAGGGCGACGGCGCATGCCATGGCGTCGCCTATCGCCTGGCGCCAAGCAATGCGCTGGCCGGGCTGGAGGCCCTGTGGGCGCGTGAGATGCTGACCTCCATCTATCGCCCCCGCTGGCTCACGGTTACCGTCGACAACCGCGCGGTAACCGCGATCTCATTCGTCGTCGAAAAGGCCGATGCGCAGTATGCCGGTGCCCTGCCCACCGCCGAGCAGGCCGCCATCATCGCCGCGGCGCACGGCAAACTCGGCAGTTGCCGAGACTATCTGGCCAACACGGTGGCCGAGCTGGCGATGCTCGGGATCGACGAACCCGGGCTGACTGCTCTGTTGCAAGAAGTCGACGCGATCGCGGCCCGCAACACCAGCCAAATTGCCCCGGAGCCGTGATGAAAACGTCAACGCCTAGGCTCATCGAGATCGTCAGACTGGTGAGCTGAACCCGGATGAGAACATATGGCAGTTCATGCGCGATAGCCGCGCGCTAGGCTGCCGAGGTGTTAGGCATTAATTGGCACGCCCCTGATTTTTGAGGCTATTTGGCAGCTCAGAAGATTGGCCGGACACATCCGGGACACTTCAAACCCACGCAGCATGCTTGAACGCCCCGTGACACGGCCTTTTTGAACTCGCGACCCATGCCTTACCACCGCGACTACCTCCCGAATGTCCGCTTTCGGGGGTAAAGCGGACGTAATTCACTAGGTGTCTGAATGTCCGCTAATAGCCATAAGCGGACATTGGCCCATCACAATAGCGTCACAAATCATGAGGCCAGGTTGGGTCAATCCGCATTTCACCCTGGATGGACTCATGATAGATCTAATGCATATAGAAACCGTGTCCGGGCAGGCCTTTCGGTGTTCCCAAAAGCTCACAATTCATCCAACAGTGTAAGCGTCACAATTTGATCGCCGGGGTAGTCATGATCGGTATGGTTCGGCGGACGGAGGGTCTACACACCAAGGGTGTCGTGGGGCCGGCATCTTGACCGCAATGCCGGGCACCGTACACGGGCTCAAACGCCTGCGATCGCTATTCACCAACACCGATTTCGTCGCGATCTGGGGCGCCGGCGTCTTTGAGAGCGCCGTGCGCTGGGCCGAGTTGCTGGTGGTTGGCGTCTACACCCAGCAACAAACCCACTCGCCCTTACTGGTGGCGGCGATGATGTTCACCAACATGTTGCCGGGCGCGCTGTTCGGCGCGCTCACCGGGGCGCTCGCGGAACGGGTCGACCGGAAAGTGCTGTTGCTCACTGGTCTAGCGTTCATGGTCGTCCTCACGGTCGTCATGGGCTGGCTCGCCGCGTCGGCTCGCCTCGAGCTGTGGCACGTCGCGGTCGCCACCTTTCTCAGCGGGGTGGCCTGGACGGCCGAGTACCCGGTCAGGCGCACACTGCTCGGTGACATCGTCGGGCCGAGCCGTTACGCCACCGGCCTGACCTTCGATATCGCGACGGGCACGACAATGATGTTCCTCGGACCCATCCTTGGCGGCTTTCTGCTGCGCGACATCGGTCTGCACGGGTTCTACTTCATGGGCACCGCGTGCTTCTCGGCCGCTTTCCTGTGCATTGCCGCCCTGCGATTCAAATCCGAGACGGCCATCGTCACGCGCGACGGGTTTCTGCGCGTGATCGTCGATGGTTTCCGCCACCTGAAGCGTAACCCGCCGGTCGCCGGTGTGCTGTTGGTGACGGTAGTGCTCAACTTCTTCGGCTTTTCCTTCATCTCGATGTTGCCGGTCATCGGCGCCGATAAGCTGGCGCTCGGGCCGGTGGCAGTCGGGGTGCTCATGTCCATGGAAGGCGCCGGTGCGCTCACCGGGTTGCTGCTGCTTACGATCTATGCCGCCCCGCAGTATTATATGCGACTGTTCGTGGTCGGCGCAGTCAGCCTGCTCATCACCGTCCTGGTGTTCTCGACTCTGCCCTGGTTCCTGCCGGGCCTGTTGGTGCTATTCGTCGGTGGAATTGGCGAGGCCGGTTTCTCGGCCATGCAGGCGACGATCCTGTTTGAGGCGACGCCACCCGCCATGCGTCGCCGGATCATGGGCGTTCTCGTGATGTGTATCGGCGCCGGACCGCTCGGCATGCTCCATACTGGCGTTCTGGCGGAATGGCTGGGCGCCGATGTCGCGATTGGGGTGATCGCGGTCGAAGGCTTGGTCATCCTCGCCCTGGCCTTGTGGACCTGGCCGGTGCTCAGAGAATGGTCGGCCAACGCGCCGGCGGAAGAACGCGCGCCATCCTGACGACGCTCACTAATATTCCTCAGCCACGCGGGCGCGCTACTGTACGAGGGAGAACCGACATCGGGGCGCACGCTTCCAATGTCCGTTAATTGCCATAAGCGGACATTGGCCGCTGCTTATTCGTCGAGATGCGCGAGGGCCTTTTGGAGCGCCTCCCTGGTCTTAATCTTGTCTGCTCGGTTATCGAGAGCAAAGTGCCGTGGCACGTCATCGGCGATGACCTCCCGCAGCGACAGACTGAAGTGAGTCAACACGTTGAGGACGCGAAAGCGCAGGAATTCTATACGGCGCGTGAGAGATCGAGATCAGGGTGATAGGGAAGACTGTGACGGCCTTGGATGGCTGGCGTTTGGAATCATAGTTAAGCAGTTCACGTATCGGCCTCGGATGTCCGTTCTTGGCTATTAGCGGACATTCAGACACCTAGTGAATAACGTCCGCTTTACCCCCGAAAGCGGACATCTTGAGGGTAGTCGCAAAACGTCCGCTTTTGACCCTGAACGGACATCTAATAAGCTGCAAAGGCGTGCCAATTTGGGTGGTTATGATGCCAGATAATCGCCGCGATATGGTGCTGCAGAAGGCAGAAACAGCAAACGCTTTCATAATCGAAGATGATTATGAAGTTGGCCTTTTAGGACACGTTGTTCCGAGCCCGGCTCTGAAATCTCGTGATAGAAATGGGACGGTGATTTATGTTGGTAGTCTTTCCAAAACCCTTTCACCAAGCATACGCATGGGTTTTATTGTCGCGCATCGCGATATAATAGATTCTGCAAGGATCATACGAAGCCTGACGGTTAGGCATCCACCAAGTATTGTGCAGGAAACGACTGCCATGTTTTTAGCGCACGGATATCATGTTGTTCATTTAAACAAACTCAGAAAAATCTATTCTCAACGCTGGCACATTATGCGTGCAGGATTGAAAAAGCATTTGCCCATGTTTTTACCTGTACACGCTACCGGGGGAACATCATTTTGGTTGTCCGGCCCTCTCGATTTTGATGCGCACAAATTTGCCCAATGTCTCCAGAACCGTAGCGTTTTAATAGAGCCGGGCCACATATTTTATCATAACGGACGTCCAAGAAATTATTTTAGAATTGGATTTCCTTCAGTTGCAACAGACAAAATCATTCAGGGCCTTCGACTTATCGGCGAAGAGGCAAGAATGTTTCTGAATTCGTCAATGAGTGGAGCAAAATAGATATTTATTGTTTTGCTGAGGCCACCCATGACTTCAGTAATACAAGATATTTAATTTTCAACATATGGTGGATTCAGATTGGTCAGTGTATCGCAATTTGCCTCGTAAGTAAGTCCATATTGTCAGTTTGTCCGCCTAGCACCAATTCATCTGCATGAGGTCAACGTCAGTTCTAGTCCATTAGTGACGCTCGGCTAACAGTCACCGTGCACGGCATTCACTCGAAAGCGTCCAAGGGCCGAAATGCAAGGTGTACCCATAGTCCTGGAATGTCGCCTTTTGGCTATTAGCGGACATCGCGGCAATGAGTGATTTAGGTCCGCTTTGCCCCCGAAAGCGGACATTCGGGAGGTAGTCGTGGTGGTAAAGCATGGGTGAGGCATGGGTCGTGAGTTCGATTGCCCCGAAAACCGGGGCGTTTAAGCATGCTGCGTGGGCTTGAAGTGTCCGTAGGGTGTCCGGCCTATTGAGGAGCGAACGGAGAGGGTATCGGCACGGACGGGAGCATTGGCTGTGCGGGAGTAGATGAGCATGACGTCCGACGAAGACCTAATTACGCTCGAAAAGAAGCGGTGGTACGCATGGATGCTGCTGCCTGGCTACGGTTCGCTGGGTCACTACTACTCGCCAATCCGGATCAGCCGGGTCGAGCCGAAGAAGCGGTGAGACGGCACTATCCTGCTAAAATTCTACAATGCGGGTTACGCCGCCGGAGTCAGAACCTTCGAACTCGAACTCCGCGTCCTGTTGCGCGCCGGGGACTACTTGGTCGCCGGCATTGAGGGAGGACAGTCTCACGCGGACACTCGCAGCGCCATTATCAGTCCTATCGACGTGGGGTGGCTCGAAAAGCACTATGCTGACTTCCTGCGCCAACACCCGCTGACGGAGACGGAAAAGCGAAGCGAAGACGCTAACGACTTTCTGGATCGCCTCATGGGGACGGGAGACATATAGGTACGGCGTAGGGACACTTGCGCGGCGTCTCAGCACCTCTATCATGCCGCTATGCTGAATTACGACATGCCCCTGTGGCGACCGCCGTCTGAGGGTAACAACCTGATCATCCAGGCCACCATCGGCTGCAGCTTCAACCGCTGCAGTTTCTGCTCCATGTATCGTACAAAGACCTACCGGGCCCGACCGCTGGATGAGGTATTCGCCGACATCGACGCGGCGGCGAGAGCCTGGCCCGACGCCCACCGAGTGTTCCTCGCCGACGGCGACGCCCTGGTGCTGCCCACAGACGACTTGCTGGCCATCCTCGACAAGCTGGCAGCCAGCTTCCCCCACTTGGCTCGGGTGTCGAGCTATGCCCTTCCAGCCAACCTGATCAAGAAGTCAGTGGAGGAGTTGGCGGAGCTCAAGCGCAACAAACTCACCCTCATCTATATCGGCCTTGAGAGTGGTTCGGGTGACATACTGAAGCGGATCAGAAAGGGAGCGAGCCCCAGGGCCATCGTTGAGGGCCTGGGCAAGGCGCGAGAGGCTGGACTCAAGGTCTCGGCCACAGTGATCCTGGGCCTCGGTGGCAGGACCTACTGGCGCGAGCACATCGACGGAACCGCAGCGATAGTCAACGAGACTGCACCAACCTACCTCTCAACCCTGCAGCTCGGACTCGACCCCATGATCGAGGCTGAGTTCCACCAGCGTTTCGGGGAGCCCTTCGAGCCTCAGGACGATGCTGGCATGTTGATTGAGCAGCAGCGCCTGATCGAACAGCTCGACCCGCCGACCCCGGTCATATTCCGATCCAATCATGCTTCCAACGCGCTGCCTCTAGCCGGTACGTTGCCTAAGGACCGGGACGCCTTGCTGGCTGTTCTGGAGGCCGCTCAGGCCGGTGCTGTGCCGCTTAGACCATCGGATATGCGGGGACACTAACCTTTGATAACCTCACTAATCTGATGGATTACGCTTTCGACTTGGGCACTCACACCCGCCGGATCACCACGTCTTCGTCGGAGACGCAGCTCTGGTTCAATCGGGGCCTGAACTGGTGTTTCGGATTCAATCAAGAAGAGGGCGTCACCTGTTTTCAAAAGTCTCTGGAATATGACCCGGAGTGCGCCATGGCCTATTGGGGCATAGCCTATGCCGCCGGCCCCTTTTACAACATGCCGTGGTGCGATTTCAGCGTCGATGAGGCGATAATTTGCACCAAATTCTGCCATGACCATATCCGCAAGGCGCAGTCATTTTCGACGACTGTAACCAAAGCCGAAGCTGCACTCATAGATGCCCTTGCTGCCAGGTTTCAGGCAGATCATCCTGTGCCGCAAAGCGATTTTGATAAGTGGGACGACGCTTATGCCAACGCGATGCGTGCGGTCTACAATAAATACCCTGAAGACCTCGACATCATCGCGCTTTTTGCCGAAGCCATGATGACCCGTACACCCTGGAAACTCTGGAATGTGCTAACCGACCAGCCCACCGAAGGCGCAGATACTTTTGAGGCGCTGGAGGTGCTGGAAAAGGCGATAAATCTTACAAACGCTAAAGGCATCCTGCAGCATCCGGCCATCGTGCATTATCTCATCCATGTGCTGGAAATGTCCGCCACGCCGGAACGGGCTCTGGCCTCCGCCGATGCCCTGGGAACGCTCTGCCCTGATGCGGGTCATATGAACCATATGCCGGGGCATATTTATGTTCTCTGCGGTCAGTATGAAGACGCCAAAATAGCCAGTGAAAAAGCGATCCGGGCGGACAGGATGTATGTCGATTACGCGGGTCCATACAATTTCTACACGACCTCCCGCTGTCACGACCTACACCTGATGATGTACAGCTGCATGTTTCTAGGCCAATTCAAACCGGCCATGGTGGCGGCAGAAGAAATGTGCGCGACCCTCAGTCGCGATGTGCTGGATGTGAAGGACAAGCCCTACCTAGCCATGACCATGGAAGGCTACTATTCGATGATGATGCATGTGCTGATTCGCTTCGGCAAATGGCAGCAGATCATCGATACCCCAATGCCCGACGATCCACGGCTGTACTGCGTCTCCACCTCGATGCATCATTACGCCAAAGGCGTGGCCCATGCGGCGCTGGGGCAATCCAATGAGGCGGAAGTCCAGCGCGAAATGTTCCAAGCATCACTCTCCCGCATTCCCGAGGGACGGAAGTTCTTCAACAACCCCGCCCTCGACGTTCTAGGGATCGCCGATAAGATGCTCGACGGTGAATTGGAATACCATAAGGGCAACCATGACATCGCCTTCGGACACTTGCGCGAAAGCGTGCTTCGCGACGACAACCTTGCCTATTCGGAACCTTGGGCCTGGATGCATCCACCCCGCCACGCTCTGGGCGCGCTTCTGCTGGAGCAGGGGCATTACGAAGAAGCCGAAGACGTCTATCGCAACGATCTTGGTCTGAAAAGCACCTTGCAACGTTGCGCCCAGCATCCGGACAATGTCTGGTCCTTGCACGGGCTGGCCGAATGCCTGCGCCAGCGCGGCGCGGATAAAGAACTGGACGTCATCACGCCCAAACTGGACGCGGCATTAGCCTTGGCAGATACTTCGATCACCTCTTCATGTTGCTGCCGGACTACGCGTTGAAGTCACTGTCGTTGGCGTGATCACAGGCTGGGCCCGCAGACCTGAAGATATGTGGGGTTCTAACCTCTGATTATTCCCAATTATCACGACCCAAATACAGCGTTAGCCGCCTCTGCTACATCGGTCATCGTCACCCATCTGCGCTTGTTCTGCGATGGAATTCCTTGCATAACTTGCAAAGCAGGCAACGGGTAAGCCGCTTGGGCGCGTCGACTCGCTGAAATCAACATAAAACCCAAGGTGACTTGAGAAACACGGTTTAAACGAACGGAGCGAGACCAGTGGACAGCAGTCATGTGGAGGATCTTCAAGAAAAGGGCTACGCCATCATTCGGGGTTTCATGCCACCCGAAGAAATGGGGAGAATTGCCGAGGCGGTGGACCAGATGTATCAGGAGGGCATGACCCATCACGCCAGCTATCACCACCAGAACCTCTGTTTTGAGCTTCTGAACGACCCTGTTTTAAAGCGCAAAATCGTTGTGCAGGCCTATTGGTTTTCATGGATCAACAAGACCTTGGAAGAGCAACGGCGCCACCCCAAATACCTTGAGGTTCTGGGGCCCCTACTCGGCAAGAACATCAAGCAGATTGCCAACCAGATTCACTGGAAGCCGCCGGGGGCCAAGTATTCCGACTATCGCTTTCATCAGGATTTGAGGTTCCGCGAGAAACCGGAAGATTTCTCAAATATCACAACCCACAACTTTACCACTGCTTTGGCCATCGATCCGCAAACAGCAGAAAATGGGGCTCTGCAATTCTTCCCAGGCAGTCACAAGAAGGGGTATTTGGGCCTTTCCGACGGCGGCACCATCATGAACGGCGGCGATGAAAGATCAAAAGGTCCAACCAAGGCCGAAGAACTGGTTGGTGCCAAGCTCGACCCGAAAGATGCTGTTTTGGCTGAAATGGAGCCTGGGGATTTGGCCATCTGGGGGCTATTGACCGTGCATGGATCCAAGGGGAATCAGTCCAGAACCATGGACCGCCGAGTCATCTTGAACAGCTATGTACGGGCGGAAGATTCGCCCATCCGCGGCGAATGGGTGTTCAAGGATGGGGTCTCGACGCCCCTAGGCCCTGAGCCGCAACTGTGCAAGTACGAAAATCTCTACACCAGGCCGGGTCCCTATTACGTAAAGGGCGATTGGGTGGCCGGGCAATAGGAGCTGATCCATAAATTTCGGTGGGGTATCAAGCTACGAATGTCTCCTCTTGGCTATTAACAGACTCTTTGCCATCCCGTGAGTTAGGTCCGCTTTGCCCCTGAAAGCGGACATTCTGGGACAGGTCTCAAAACGTCCGTTATTGACCCAAAGCGGACATCCGAGGTGCCACGGATTTTGATACCGGGGAGGGCATTTAAGAGATGAAATTGCCCCATACGCTTCACTGCAGCTTCAACAGCAGGGCATAAACTTACGCCAGACCCTCTCATAGAAGGTGACCGCTTCGCGGGGGCGGGTCACCAGCTAGGGTCAGGACTCATTGATTGATCCAGAAGATGACGATAGCAGCGATACAGATGGCTGAGAAGAAGGTGTGTGCGCAGCAGTCATAGCGGGTATGGATGCGCCGCCAGTCCTTGAGTTTTCCGAACATATTTCGGTCTTGTGGCGGCTGCGGTAAAGCACCCTGTCGAAGGCGGGCGGGTGTTCCCCCGGCGTGCGTCAGGCACCCTAACCGATGTTCCGCGCAGGATGCTGGTTAAGGGTTGATACGGGAATGCGGCCCTGCAAATATCACGGCGTTAGCATGATTTGCTGATCTGGCCCTGGAAAGGATGAGGACATGGCTCGGTTTCGTTACATCGTCGATGATGTGGATCAGGCGGTCGCCTTCTACACCTCCCGTCTCGGATTTCGGCTTGAGCAGCAATACGGCCCGGCCATGGCCATATTACAGCGCGAAGACATGGAACTCTGGCTCGCCGGTCCCCCGGCGTCCGCCTCCCAGCCCATGCTTGACGGCTCCAAACCCACCTCGGGCGGCTGGAACCGGATTGTCATCACCGTTGATGACCTGGCCGGTCTGGTCGCGAAACTCCGCGAAGACGGCGTTGAATTTCGCAATGAAATCCTGACCGGGCCCGGCGGCAGCCAGATCCTTTGCCAGGACCCGTCCGGAAACCCGATCGAACTCTTTCAGCTTGCTTGAGCGCGAACCCAAGGCAAACCTTGGGGTTCCGTCCGTTTTGCGCTTAAGCTTACGCCATGGCTAAGAAACTCGACAACAAAGCCGTGCGCAAATGCCTGCTGGCCCGGCGCGCGGACCTCGCGGATTCCCGCGAGCAAAGCGCCGACAGCCGCCGCCCGGTCGCCCTGGATCAGACCAGCGTCGGGCGGATATCGAGGGTCGACGCCATGCAGGTTCAGGCCATGGCCATCGAAGCCGAGCGCCGCCGGGGCGTCGAAGGGCAACGCATCGACGCCGCCCTGGAACGGCTCGATGCCGGCACCTACGGCGAATGCATGAATTGCGGCGAAGACATCGCAGCCGCCCGTCTCGATTTCGACCCCGCCGCCACCGTCTGTATCACCTGCGCCCGCGGGCCGGATTAGAATTTTAAGAAGTTACGTTCAAGCGCCACTGGGGCTTTAGCCGCTCAATGCGGCTTTGCGGCATTCGCCGCGCTCTATAATTAAGGGCAATTAAGGGGACACCTTACTTAATTGAATTAAGTAAGGTGTCCCCTTAATTGCGCGGGCCGGATTAAGACCGCATAAAACCTATAGCGCAGCCCCCTAAACTAATGCATAAGCTGCGCCCATGATTGCAACGATCGCAGCCACCTGGGCATTGCTTCTCGGCATGGCCCTTATGATGATCGGCAACGGACTCCAGGGCAGCCTGGTGGGCCTGCGCGCGAGCCTGGAGGGATTCTCCACAACCACCACCGGCCTGGTCATGTCGGGCTATTTTGTCGGCTTCATGCTGGGCTCGTATCTGACCCCCAAGGCCCTGCGCCGGGTCGGTCATGTGCGGGTGTTTGCCGCACTCGCCGCCCTGGGCTCAATCGCTGCGCTGGTCCATGCGGTGTTTGTCGAGCCGGTGAGCTGGACCCTGATGCGGATCTTGACCGGCATGTGCTACGCCGGCCTCTTTATCGTCGCCGAAAGCTGGCTCAACGAGCGCGCCACCAACGAGACACGGGGGCAACTGCTGTCGGTCTATGTGGTGATTTCCCTCGGCGGCATGGGTGTTGGGCAACTGCTTTTGAATCTGGCCCCCATCGGCGGCTTCGAGCTGTTCATTCTGGCTTCCGGCCTGCTCTCGGTGGCGGTGGTGCCGATCCTGCTCAGCGCCGGAGCGGCGCCCGCCTTCACCGCCTCGGGACGGCTCGGGCTGCGGCAGCTGTACGCTATATCGCCGCTCGGCGTCATCGGCACCATGGGGACCGGGCTGGGCAACAGCATGCTGGTCGGCATGGGCGCCGTGTACGGCGACCGGGCGGGGCTGTCGGCGGTGCAGATTTCATTGTTCATGGGCGTTATGTTCCTCGGCGGCGTCCTGCTGCAATGGCCCATCGGTCGTGCGTCGGACCGCTTTGACCGGCGCCTGGTGATCACCTTTGTCACCTTTCTGGCCAGCATCGCGGCGCTCGGCGCGATCATTGTGACGGGCCGATCCGAAATGGGCCTTTTCATATTCATCGCCCTGCTCGGCGGCTCCTCCCTGCCCCTCTATTCCTTGTGCATCGCCCATGCCAATGATCACCTGGAGCCGAGCCAGATGGTTGCAGCAAGCGCCTCCCTGGTGCTGGTCATGGGCATCGGCGCGAGCCTCGGACCCTTGATTGCGGGTGCGATGATGTCGGCGGTCGGGCCGAATGGCTATTTCTGGTGCCTCGCCGCGGTGCATGGCGCAATCGGCGTCTTCGCACTCTATCGCATGGCCAGGCGCAGCGCCGTGCCGCTCGATGATCAGACCACCCTGGTGCCGATCACGTCACAAGCCTCGCCGGTCGCAACCTCCGTAGCGCCCCGCGCCATACGCGACGCCATGAACGCCGATCTCGCTAGGATGAGCCGGCACTGACCGGTGGCAGCTCGGCGGCGCGCAGGCAGAGATAATCGAGAGCCAGGGCCGCGGCGGCCAGTGAGGTGATCTCGCCGACATCATAGATCGGCGCAACCTCGACCAGATCCATGGCGACGAAATCCATGCTTCCCAGCCCGCGCAGTATCGACTGCGCCTGATGGGCGGTCAGACCGCCGACCACCGGGGTGCCGGTGCCCGGCGCACAGGACGGATCGAGGCAATCGATATCGAAGGTAAGGTAAGCCTTGTGGCCTCCGGCGACGCGCTCTATCTCGGCGATCACCGCCGCCGTTCCGTTATCATGCACCCAGGGGGCGTCGAGTATGGTGAAGCCGTGGCTCTCGGGATTGTCGCTACGGATGCCGATATGGATCGAGCGTTCGGGATCGATCAAGCCTTCCCCGATGGCGTGAAAAAACATCGTGCCGTGGTGATAGGCCGCTTCGCGCCAGGTGTCGGAATGGGCGTCGAAATGGACCAGGGACAGGGGTCCGAATTTCTTGGCATGAGCGCGCAGCAACGGCAGGGAGATGAAGTGATCGCCGCCGAAGGTCAGCATGCTGACCCCGGCCTCGATGATCCCCGTGGCATGGGCCTCGACGGCGGCCAGCATGGCATCGGTATTGCCGAGATCGAAATGACAGTCGCCATGATCGATCACCGCGAGCCGATCGAAGGGGTCGAAGCCCCAGGGCCAGACGCCGCCATAGGAAAGCTGTTTCGAGGCCTGGCGGATGCCCAGGGGGCCGAACCGTGTTCCGGGCCGGTTGGTGGTCGCCAGATCGAAGGGAATGCCGCTCACCGCCACATCGACGCCGGCGAGATCGCGGGTGTATTTGCGCCGCATGAAACTCGCCGCCCCGGCATAGGCCGGTTGGGCGACCGTGCCGTAGAGACTGTCGGCGGTGAAGGCGTGATCGCCGGGGACAGAGGTATCTTCAGTCATGCTGTTGTTCTAGCCGATTCGTATTATTGCGCAAGCGCCGTCACAAGAGCATGCCGCTGATCGCGGGCTCGAGGCAGGCCGCATCGTCATGGCGTGCGCTGTTGACCCGGGGGCCGACCGCATGAGCCGCAAGCGCGCCGGCCGGGTAGGGCTGCAGCAGATCATCCGGGGGCTGTGCTCCCGAATTCAGCCAGGCATCGTAGCCATGGCGTGGCAAAATCGCCGGCATGCGATGGTGAATCGGCTCAAGCTCCTGGTTCGCCTCGGTGGTGATCAGGGCGCAGGTCTCCAGAGTTTCGCCATCGGCGGCGCGCCAGGATTCCCATAGCCCGGCAATGGCGAACGGGGCGTTATCGGCGAAGCGGATGTGATGCGGCAGCTTGGCGCCGTCGGGCGCCTTTTGCCATTCGTAGAAGCCGTCGGCGATGACCAGACAACGGCGCGCGCGGTATGCGGAGCGGAAGCTCGGCTTCTCGCTCACGGTCTCGGCGCGGGCATTGATCATGCGGCTGCCCATGGCCGGATCCTTCGCCCAATGAGGCACCAGCCCCCAACGCAGCATGGCAAACGCGCGGTCCCCGCCCTCGCCTGCGGCGCGCACAACCAAGATGTCCTGGCTGGGCGCGATGTTATAACGCGCCGCTAGATTAGGCCGCTCATCGACGTCAAATTCCCCCGCGAGATCGGCAGCGGGGGTGCGCAGGGTGAAACGGCCGCACATGGTTTATTTGGCGAGCAGCGTAGCACCTTGATAGATGGTATTCCCATCGCTGCGGCCCTTGATGCCGCCGTCGCCGTAGTAGCGCCTGAGCGTCCCATCGATGGGTCGCCCATCGGGCACCGCGAGCCATAGGCGGAGCAGGTGACGGCGGCGCTGCTCATCGGCATGATCTTCGAAGGCCGTGCGCGAATGAAGCATCTCATAATTATTGAAAAACAAGGCCTCGCCGGCTTCCAACTCGAACTTCAGCAGCATGTCCTCGCGATTCGACAACGCCTCGAAACACTCCAGGGCGGCCAGTTCCAGGTCGGACAAGGGCTGATTCATTTCCGCCGCCGCCATATCGATGAAACTGCGCAGATAACAGCAGCTCACCACCCCGTCCCGGCGCGAGAAAACCGGCACCCGATAGTCTGTGATCGGCGGCTCGCCTTCCGGCTCCTCGCCGCGCCAGTGATAATGAAAACCACGATAGAGCAGCGCCAGATACTCCGGGTGCGATGCGTTGATCTCGTTATGCACGGCCAGAGCGCTGACCAGCCGGCTGACGCCGCCCGACTTGGCGCCCCGCAGGCAGAACAAGCCAACGATGTCGTCGGAATCCGTATGGAGATCGAGTTCCTTGCTCGACCGGTAGCCGCGCTCGCGGGGATTTTTGCCTGAAGCGTCGACCACATGACCGAGGCGGTCGCCCATGCGGCTCTGGGATACGGCCTCGCCGAGATGGGTGCCAAGCCCCCAGTAGAGGATGGCAATGCTGTCGAGGTCGTAACGCTCAACGGGCAGCCCGCGCAGGATAACGATCCCGCGCCCGGACATAAGAATATCGCGGATCGCGGCCACATCGTCAGCGATGGGCGACAAGTCGAAATCTTCCCGACCGAAGCCCTCGGCTTTCAACCCGCGTTTCTGGACGGCGGTGACTGCATCATGAAAAGCCGCGAGATGGGCTGGTCCGAGATCGAAGGCGATATCGTCCTTGCCGGTAAAATCGCTTCCCTTCCAGGCCGCCGGATGGTCGATGAAAGTGTGTTCCATGGCGGCCCTTATAACAGCTATCGCCAACCGGCGCGATCAGCTATGCGCACCGCTTCGGCATTGTTCCGCCCAAGGATAGCCAAATTAATCTCGTCGGCCTTGAAGCGGCCCCAGGCGGAAACCACATCGGACCAGGCAACATCGCCACGAATCGGATATTCATGCACCACCTCGGCGTAATTGCGCTGGGCTTGTTGTCCGGCGAGAAATTCCAGCAAGGCAATTGCTTCGGCCCGGTTGGTGGCGGCCCGGGTCACGCCGGCGCCGCTGATGTTGACATGAACGCCCGCACCGGCCTGATCGGGCCAGAAGATCGCCACCTTGGCGGCAACCGCGCGGTCGGCTTCCTTCGATGACACGGTAAGCCGTGCGAGATAATAGGTGTTGGCGAGAGCGACATCGCATTCACCGGCGGCGACGGCGCGAATCTGATCGGTGTCGCCGCCCTGAGGTTTGCGGGCGAAGTTCGCCACCAGGCCCTTGGCCCAGCCCTCGGCGAGATCGACCCCCTGGTGATGGATAAAGCTCGCCAGCAGGGACTGATTGTAGATATTGCTCGACGAGCGCACACAGACCCGGCCTTTCCAGTCCGGTCCGGCAAGCGCCAGATAGGAGGACAATTCCGCCGGCTTAACCCGGTCGACGGCATAGATGATCGGCCGCGCCCTGATCGACAGCCCATACCAGACGCCATCCGGGTCGCGGTATTGGGCGGGGATGGCCGCGTCCAACAGCTCTGAGCTGACCGGCTGCAGCAATCCCCGCTGCTTGGCCTTCGCCAGGCGGCCCGCGTCGGTGGTCAAGAAGACGTCGGCGGGACTGTTAGCGCCCTCGCGTTCGAGTCTCTGCAACAAAGCGTCGGCCTTGGCGCTGACCAGATTGACCGTGATACCGGTCTCGGCCGTGAAGGTGTCGAACAACGGTTTGATGAGAACTTCCTTGCGCGCCGAATAGACGTTCACCTCGGCGGCGGCGGCTTGAGAACCCGGACCGTAAAAGCCCAAGCTCGTGCAAAAGGAAAGCAGTAAAGCCGCCTTCAATAAGCGAGACGTTTTCATGATGTGTACCGACCTAATTTTTTTTAATTGCGAATCGTTCTTAGTTGTTAAAACGATTCATATCATGCTCCATGGCGAATGCAACCGTAAATATACAGCGGACATGCATCGTTGACATCGAGCCGCGAGACCCTTAGGTTGCCGGCTCTTCAGCGGACCGCAAACCATATAATCAAGCCCAGATTGCCAGACGATGAAAGTTCTTAATTCACTTAAATCCGCCAAAAAGCGGCACAAGGATTGCGTTGTCGTGCGCCGCAAGGGCCGCGTCTACGTCATCAACAAGAGAAACCCCCGCTTCAAGGCGCGCCAGGGCTGAATTCCGCTCGGCCTCATGGCCGGGCAATCCACATCGAAACCATAAATCGCCGCCGGATTGTATAAGCTTGGCATGGTTCTTATTGCCTAGAATCCACGTTATGATTGTTCTAACGGGGCCTGGGTTAAAGGGCCGAGGTGACTGGCGTCAGCCCTTTCGGCATTAGACATTGTATATACTGATATATATACTAAATGAATGATGAGTTCGAATGGGACAGCGAAAAGGCCAAGTCCAATCTCATTGACCACAAGGTCAGCTTTGATCTGGCTGCAAAATCTTCAATGGGCCGAGGTTGGAACAGCTGGATACGCGCGAAGACTATGGCGAGGACCGTTACGTAACTCTTGGTGAAGTAGAAGGCCGCTGCTTATTCTTAGTCCACACGGCAAGAGGCGGTAAAACCAGAATTATCTCGGCGCGAAAGGCAAGCAATGACGAGCAAACCCGGTACTACAAAGAAGTCTATGGCAAAGGGTAACCGCATTCAATCGCAGACCCGCGTGGGTCGTCGTGCGTCAAAATTGACGCACCTGGACGCTAATTCTGTACCAGATTTCGATGTGCGTGATAGGGGGGCAGGAAAGAAAATTTCAGCCCCCGACAAATGGTCCGAATTTGACAAACTCGATGATAAGCAGATCGCAGAAGCCGTTGCCAAGGACCCGGATGCCGCGCCTTTCGATGATGATACATTTTGGAACAATGCCAAAGTCGTCATGCCGGTCCCGAAGATGCCGATTTCAATACGCTTGGACGAGGACGTGCTGGCTTTCTTCAAAAAACCGGGGCCCGGCTATCAAGGTCGAATGAAGGCGGTGCTGCGTTCCTTTATGGAAGCCAAAAAGTAGCGTAATATACCCCCATGAAGATGCCCGAACCCGACCGCGAGGCCCTGGCCCAGCGCGAGGCGATTATTGCGTTGTTGCGCGGGTTCCTGCCCGCCGAGTCGGTGATCGTCGAGGCCGACGAGCTCAAGGTCTATGAGAGCGACGGCCTGACCGCCTATCGCCAGCTTCCCATGATCGTCGCCCTGCCCGAGACCACCGAACAGGTATCGCGCATCCTCACCCTGTGTCATGAGCGCTCAATCAAGGTGGTGCCGCGCGGCGCCGGCACCGGCCTGTCGGGCGGCGCCCTGCCGCTGGCCGACGGGATCACCCTGGGCCTGGCCAAGCTCAACCGCATCCTCGATGTGGATTTGGAGAATCGCTGCGTTGTCGCCCAGCCCGGCGTCACCAATCTCGGCATCACTTCGGCGGTGGCGGCCGACGGTTTTTATTATGCCCCCGATCCGTCGAGCCAGATCGCCTGCACCATCGGTGGCAATGTGGCGGAGAATTCCGGCGGCATTCATTGCCTGAAATACGGCGTCACCACCAACAATATTCTCGGTATCGAATTGGTGTTGATGAATGGCGAGATCCTCAGACTCGGCGGCAAGCATCTGGATTCCGGGGGCTATGACCTGCTCGGCGTGCTGACCGGCTCGGAAGGGCTGCTCGGCGTGATCACCGAGGTCACCGTGCGCATCCTGCGCAAGCCGGCGACCGCCAAGGCATTGCTGATCGGCTTCCCGAGCATCGAGCAGGCGGGCGAATGCGTCAGTTTGGTGATCGGCGCCGGCATCATTCCCGGCGGCATGGAGATCATGGACAGACCCGCCATCGCCGCCACCGAGGCGTTCTGTGGTGCTGGCTATCCACTCGATGTGGAGGCCCTGCTCATCGTCGAGCTGGACGGCCCCGAGGTCGAGGTCGATTATCTTGTCGGCCGGGTGCACACTATCGCCAAGGGCTGCGGCGCCACCACCCTGCGCGCCAGCGAGACCGAGGAACAACGCGAGCTGTTCTGGGCTGGGCGCAAGGCGGCCTTCCCGGCGATCGGGCGCATCTCGCCGGATTACTACTGCATGGACGGCACCATTCCGCGCCACCGCCTGCCCGAGGTTCTCAAGCGCATCTCCGAGATGTCCGAAAAATACGACCTGCGCGTCGCCAATGTGTTCCATGCCGGCGACGGCAATCTCCATCCGCTGATTCTCTATGACGCCAACATTCCCGGCGAAATGGAAAAGACCGAGGACTTCGGCACTGAAATCCTCAAGCTCTGCGTCGAGGTCGGCGGCGTGCTCACCGGCGAGCACGGTGTCGGCGTCGAAAAGCGCGACCTCATGGGGGTGATGTTCAGTGCTGCCGATCTCGAACAGCAGCAGCGCGTGAAATGCGCTTTCGATCCCGACGGCCTGCTCAATCCCGGCAAGCTGTTCCCCACATTGCACCGCTGCGCCGAGCTGGGCCGCATGCATATCCATCGCGGCGAGATGAAGTTCCCCGACCTTCCCCGTTATTGATAGCCGCGCTTCTGATGGCCGATATTTTCAAACCCGCCAACCCTGCCGAGGTGCTCGATGTGGTCGCCGGGGCGGTCGCCGAAGAGGCCCCGCTCGAAATCGTCGGCGGCGGCTCGAAGCGCGCCCTGGGTCGCCCGGTGGAGGCCGACCATGGCCTCGACCTCTCGGGTCTTGCGGGCGTCGATCTCTACGAGCCCGCCGAGCTGGTGATGACCGCGCAGCCCGGCACAGCCCTCGCCGAAATCGAGGCGACCCTGGCCGAGCAGAACCAGCAGCTTGCCTTCGAGCCGCCCGATCTCGGCCCCCTGCTTGGCGGGCCGGCCGGCGCCGGCACCATCGGCGGCGTCTTCGCCTGCAACCTGGCGGGCCCCCGGCGGGTCAAGTCGGGGGCGGCGCGCGATCATTTTCTCGGCCTCGAAGCGGTGACCGGGCGCGGCGAGGCCATCGCCGCCGGCGGCCGGGTGGTCAAGAACGTCACCGGCTACGATCTCTGCAAGCTCATTGCGGGCGCCTATGGCACTCTGGTGGCGATGACCCAGATCACCTTCAAGGTCATGCCGGCGCCGGAGAAGACCCGCACGGTCCTGGTCTTCGGCCTCGATGACGGATCGGCAAACGCCGCCATGACCGAGGCCCAGTCCAGCCCCGAAGAGGTCTCCGCCGCGGCCTATCTGCCTGAAAAGATCGCCGCGCGCATCTCCGTGGATTACGTCTCGGGCGCCGGCGCCAGCGTCACCGCCCTGCGCATCGAGGGCCCGGCCCCCTCGGTCGAGCAGCGCTGCAAAAGCCTGCGCGAGCGGCTCGGCCCCTACGGCCCTCTCGAAGAACTGCATGGCCATAATTCGAACATCCTGTGGCGCAGCGTCGGCGACGCAGCACCCTTTGCCAACCGCCCGGGGCGATCGATTTGGCGGCTCTCGACGACGCCGACAGCGGGCGCCGATGTCACCGCGCGCATCGCCGGCGAGACGCAAGCCGACTATTTCCATGATTGGGGCGGCGGGCTGATCTGGCTGAGCCTGGATGAGCCCCATGAGACCCTGGTGCGCGCAGCCCTGGCCGAGGCCGGCGGCCACGCCACCCTGATCGTGGCCGATGAAGATCAGCGCCGTAAACTCGACGTCTTCGAGCCGCAAATCCCCGGCGTCAAGGCCCTCACCGCCCGGGTGAAAGACAGCTTCGACCCCAAGCGCATCCTCAACCCCGGGCGTATGTACGCGGGCGTTTAACCAAATTCTTATTGGGGCTGACATAGATAAGCTCGAAGTAATCACATTTTGGCCTATTGCGTTAGAACCTTCAACAGATTGGCTGTAGGCCGGTAGTTGAAGCGCCACTCACATTCCTTGAGATAGAGATGGAAGTGGTGCTTGGGGATGCCA